>JAFRHH010000087.1 GCA_017433405.1 Clostridia bacterium
AGGAATTCAGGGCCATCCGGAACGCGGGCGCCTCCGCGCCGGCCATCGCGGCCGGCGCGGAGGCCTGAGGGGCGGTTCGGAACGCTGAAGGAGCCGGAAGGCCTGCGGCCTGACGGAAGCCCGAAACGGCGGGGATGCCGGAACGGGCCGAAGGCAGGAATGGCAGATGTGAACTGCCGTTTACGAAGGAGGAGCATATGGCGCTGCATGTCATGGAGGAAGCCAACCGCTGTCTGGGATGCAAAAACCCCCGCTGTCAGCAGGGGTGCCCGATTCATACGAACATTCCGGAGGTCATCCGCCTGCTGAAGGCGGGGAAGCTGAACGAGGCAGGGTGGATGCTGTTTGAAAACAATCCGCTGACGACGGTCTGCGCCCTGGTCTGCAATCACGAAAACCAGTGCGAAGGCCACTGTGTCCGCGGGATCAAGGAGTCCCCGGTGCACTTCTCGGTCATCGAGAGCTATATTTCCTCCACCTATGCCAACCAGATGGTTCAGGGGCCTCATCCCTCCAACGGGCGGAAGGCGGCCATCATCGGCGCCGGCCCCGCGGGGCTGACCATCGCGATCATCCTCGCCCGCTACGGGTATCAGGTGACCATCTTCGACAGCCGGGACAAGATCGGCGGCGTGCTGCGCTACGGGATTCCGGAGTTCCGCCTGCCGGACGCGGTGCTGGACGATCTGGCCTACCGCCATCTGGAGCTCAAGGGCATCCGGTTCCGGCCCAATACCTATATCGGCAGCGCCATCACGATTGATGACCTGTTCCGGGACGGGTTCCAGAGCGTCTTCGTCGGCGCGGGGCTGTGGAAGCCGCGGAAGCTCAACATCCGCGGGGAGAGCCTTGGCCATGTGACCTATGCCATCAACTATCTGGCCAGCCCCGGCGCTTTCCGGCTCGGGGAGCGGATCCTGGTCATCGGCACCGGGAACAGCGCCATGGACTGCGCCCGGACGGCCATCCGGCACGGGGCGCGGTTCGTGACCTGCGTCAACCTGACGGAGACGCTGACGGCCAGCCAGTACGAGAGCAGCTACGCGAAGCTGGAGGGCGTGACCTTTCTCCTGAACAAATGCACCCTCGAGATCCGGGAGGACGGCGTCATTCTGGCGGACAGCCGGAAGGACGAGGAAGGGAAGATCGTCCCGATTCCGGGGACGGAGAAGCTCTATCCCTGCACCGGCGTCATCATTGCCGTCAGCCAGGGGGCGGAGAGCAATCTGGTGACTACCACGAAGGGGATCGACACGGTCCGCAGCGGCCTTCTGACGGTCGATGAGGACGGGCATACCAGCCGCCCCGGCGTCTTCGCCGCGGGGGACGCCGCCAGCGGCGCCCGCACCGTCGTCGAGGCGGTGGCCAACAGCAAGCGCGTGGCGGAGGCCATGCACGCCTACATGCAGTCGCTGCCCATGCCGGTCACGACGGACTATCCCGACGCGCCGGTGGTGATCACCCCGGAGGCCTTCGCCCAGGCGGAGCAGGTTTTGTAAGAAACGATTATTCGGCTTTATTCCATCTTTATTCCATCAGGAACATCTGCCGGAGCTTTGGCTGGGCGCCGGTTTCCGGATCCATGACCAGATCCAGCACATCCTGCATATAATCGTTCCACTTATCCACGATGGGGCTGCCCGCCTGGGTTTTCTCGGCGAAGGCGACGCCCTTTTCGCATTCATAATAGCCGAAGACGTCCCGCCCGTCGCTCCAGATGCTGTAGTTCCGGATGCCGGCTTCCTTCAGGAGCGCCAGCATCTCCGGCCAGATCTCATCGTGACGGCGTTTGTATTCCGCCTGCATGCCCTCCCGGATGCGGCCCTTCCACGCAAAACGTTCCATATTCCTGTTTCCTCCTCTGTGAACGTTCGTTCAAGTCTGCAATTCTGTTTCTTTATCCATTCGCTTCCCGCGGGGAAAAGCGGATGAATCCGGATGTCATCATATCAGAAAAGGCGCCTGCGTTCAAGCACAGCGCCGGAGCGCCGGGCGATCTGTATGGAGACGCGAACATGCCGCCGTGCCACCCCGGTTCAGCCGCACCTATTTCCGAAAAAAAGCTGTCGTTTTTGACCATAAACCGATTCAGGATTGACAACTGCGCCCCAAAACAGGTATCATATCCGCAGGAAACAACCATTCGAAAAAAGAATAGGAGACGGAAAGATGGGCTATCAGGCGATTGCGAAACAGGTGCTGGGAATGCTCCAGCGGGCGGACGGGAACGATCCTTCCCGGGGCCATCTGACCATGAACAACTGGGAATGGCCGACCGGCGTGGCGCTCTACGGGATCTACAAGACCTATCAGCAGAGCGGGGACAGGAGCATTCTGGACTATCTGACCGGCTGGTATGACGATATGCTGCACCGGGAGACCCAGCCTCACCGCAACGTCAATACCGTGGCGCCCGTGCTGACGCTGACCTGCCTGTACGGCGAGACGGGAAACGAAGCCTATCTGCCGGTGATCGAAAGCTGGATCGACTGGGTGATGAAGGAGATGCCGCGGACGGAGTATGAGGGCCTGCAGCACTGCACCGTCTGGAACAAGCATTATCAGCAGCTGTGGTGCGATACGCTGTTTATGGTGTGCCTGTTCCTGGCCAAGGCCGGCGTGGTGCTCGGGCGGGAGGAGTTGATCGAGGAGGCGGAGTATCAGTTCCTGATCCATATCCGGTATCTGCAGAACAAGGTGAATGGCCTGTTCTATCACGGGTGGACCTTCGACCGGCGGCACAACTTCGCCGAGGCTTTCTGGGCCCGGGGGAACGCCTGGTTTACGGCGGCGGCGGTCGAGCTGTACGACATTACCCGGCGGGAAAACGCGGCGATGCGCATGATCCACAGCGCCTGGAAGGATCAGGTGCTGGCCCTCTGGAAATATCAGCGGGTCAACGGCCTGTATACGACCCTGATCGACGTGGAGGAAACCTACTGCGAGACCAGCGCCACCGCGGCCATCGCCTACGGCGTGCTGAAGGGAATCCGGATGGGCTGGCTGCCCCAGGAGCCCTACGCGGCCATGGGCAAGCTCAGCGCCGACGCGGTGCTGGGGCAGATCGACGAGACCGGCGCGGTGCAGGGTGTATCCGGGGGAACCGGGATGGGACATAACCTGCAGCACTATAAGGACATTATCGTGATGCCCACCGCCTATGGCCAGGGGCTGACCTTCCTGATGCTGACGGAGCTGATGATTCAGGACGCGAATCAGGACTGAAATCGGGGCGGCACGCCGGGATGAAAAGAGGCGAAGCGCGGCGGTGCCTGACGGAAAGGGGAGAACGGCATGACAACAAAAGCGGTGAACACGGCTGTGCCGAGGCCGAACGGGGGAGGCTACTGGAAAAAGCTGGGCCTGGATCTGGCCAAAAACAAATGGCTCTACATCATGATGATCCCCGGGCTGATCTATTTCCTCGTGTTCAAGTATCTTCCCATGTGGGGCATCGTGATCGCCTTTGAGGACTATTCCCCTTTCCTGGGGCCCTTCAAAAGCGCGTGGAAGGGGCTGTACTGGTTCCAGCGGTTCTTCTCGACCCGGAAGTGGATCGACTATCTGTCCAATACACTGATTCTCAGCTTCATGAGCATCGTGTTCACCTTCCCGGCGCCGATCATCCTGGCGCTTCTGCTCAACGAGATCCGCAGCACGCAGTACAAGAAGGTAACCCAGACGCTGCTCTACATGCCGCACTTTATCTCGATCGTCATCGTTGTTTCGATTACCTACGTGATCTTCGGAACCGAGGGCATTATCTACAAGCTGACGACCCAGATGCTGGGGAGGTCCATCGACTATCTCGGCGATCCCAAGGTATTCCGGTGGATGATCGTCGGCCAGAGCATCTGGAAGGAGACCGGGTGGGGAACCATCATCTTCCTGGCGGCCCTGACCAATGTGGATACCCAGCTGTACGAGGCAGCGATGATCGACGGGGCGAACCGCCTGCAGCGCCTCTGGCATATTACCCTGCCGGCGATCCGGTCCACCATCGTGCTGATGCTGGTGCTGCGGATGGGCAGCGTGCTGGATACGGGCTACGAGCATCTGATCCTGATGAGCAACGCGCTGAACCGCTCCGTGTCCCAGACGCTGGACGTGTTCGTGTATCAGAACGGTATCGTCAACGGCCAGCTGAGCTATACCACCGCCGTGGGCCTGATGAAGAGCATTGTGTCCGTGATCCTGGTGGTCAGCTCCAACAAGATCGCCCACCTGCTGGGCGAAGAAGGCCTGTACTGAGAGGAGGGGCGGAAGATGGCCAAGAAAAAGATCGATGAAACCACCGTTCAGCTGAACGGCAAAACCATTACCATCGGCAGCGGCCCCGTCGGCGTGTACCGGACTCCCGGGAGCATCGCCTTCGACATCCTGAACTATGTGATTATCGGGCTGGCGGCCTTTACGACGGTGCTGCCGATCCTCTACATCATCTTCAACTCCTTCGCGACGGAGCTGGAGCTGCAGACCCGGCCGATGTTCATTATTCCGAACACCTGGTCCACCGACGCCTATAAGTACATCTTCGCGTCCAACAAGCTGATCCGGGCTTTCGGAAACTCCGTGTTCATCACCTTCTTCGGGACGCTGATCAACCTGTTTTTCACCGTGACCATGGCCTACCCCCTGAGCAAGAAGTTCCTGCGGGGGCGGACGCCGATCCTGAACATGGTGATCATCTCCATGTTCTTCTCCGGCGGCATGATTCCCGGATACGTGGTGGTTTCCAGCTGGCTCGGCATGCGGGGTACCTACTGGGCGCTGCTTCTGCCCGGGGCGATCAGCGCCTATAACATGATGATCGTCAAGAACTTCTTCCAGGGGATTCCCCAGGAGCTGGAGGAGAGCGCGGCGCTGGACGGCTGCAACGATCTGATGACCCTGATCCGGATCGTGCTGCCCCTGAGCCTGCCGGTGCTGGCCACCTTCGGCCTCTTCTACGCGGTCGGCCACTGGAACAGCTACTTCCCGTCCCTGATCTATCTGACGGACGACAAGATGTATCCGCTGCAGCTGATCCTGCGGAACATCATCGTGACGGCGGAATCCTCCGCCAGCGACATGAGCCTGATGGACCCGAACTTCGTCGAGCCGCCGAAGCAGTCCATCAAGATGGCGGTCATCGTCGTGGCGACCGTTCCGATCATGTGCATCTATCCCTTCCTGCAGAAGTACTTCGTGAAGGGTGTCATGGTCGGAGCTCTGAAAGGCTGAAACCCGAGACAGATTCTGTCCGTGATCCGCGTTAGCGGGCCACAGAGGAGGACTCGGGCGAGCATATCAAAAAAGGAGGGTATATCCATGAAGAAACTCGTTTCCCTGTTTCTGTGCCTGGCGATGGTTCTGTCCGTCATGAGCTTCGCCGCGGCCGAGGAAGACATGACCCTGAACGTCATGCTTCCCGACTTCTATTCCGACGCGGACTGGAAGACCCTGGAGGACGGCAACCCCGTGCTGCAGGCCATCTATGAAAAGACCGGCGTCAAGCTGAACGTGACCTGGGTGCCCAACTCCGGATACGGCGAGCAGACCACCCTGACCCTGGCGGATGTGAACAATCTGCCGGAAGTCATGGTCATGCAGGGCCCGCGGGACGCCATCATGCTGAAATCCGCCCGGGACGGCGCCTTCTGGGATCTGACCGACTTCGTGGCCGACGCGGCGAACTATCCGAACCTGGCCGCCGGCGAAAAGTCCGTCTATGACAACATCGCCGTCGACGGCCGCCTCTACGGCATCTATCGCGCCCGGGCCTACGCCCGCGCCGGCATCTATTACCGGAACGACTACGCGGCGCAGGCCGGCTATGCCGAAGAGCCCGCCACCGTCGAGGAGTTCAAGGATATGTGCCTGAAAATGGCCGCCCTGGATCCCAACTTGTACGTCATCAACATGTGCAAATACGTCGCCGGCACCATCGGCATCATGACCGTCATGAACGGCGCGCCCTATCAGTACGGCGTGAATGCCGAAGGCAAGATCTATCCCGCCTTCGAGGATCCGGCCTTCCAGGAAGGCCTGGACTTCCTGCGGGAGCTGTATGCCGCCGGCGGCATCGACCCGAACTTCATGACCATCGAGTCCGGCAACTGGGACGACGCCGAGCGCAGCGATCCGCCCAAGGCCGTGATGCGGCTGGACTGCCTGGACAACGGCTACCGCTATGAGGAGTGGCTGGAGGAGAACAAGGGCACCGATAAGGAAAAGCCCGTCGTCAGCCTGCTGACCGCCATTCCCAACAAGGACGGCAAGATCCAGATCTGGCCCCAGAACATCGGCGCCTCCGGCGAAATCGTCATCACCAAGGCCGTCTCCGCCGAGAAGCTGCCCAAGGTCGTGAAGTTCCTCGACTGGTGCAACAGCCAGGATGGCCAGACCCTGCTGAACTGCGGTCTGCAGGATGTGACCTACTGGATCCATTCCGACGGCTTCCGCTACACCTATCCGGAAGGCGAGGCGGAGAATTCCGCGACCTACGCCGCGACCACCAACGTGATTCAGCACAGCCTGAACCAGCTGGGCATGAACGTCAACGGCGACCTGACTCCCCCGACGGCTGCGACCCTGCTGCGGTCGGAGTATAACAAGAACCTGGAGGACAACGCCCAGTACGTGATCGCCAACCCCTGCCTGACCTTCGAGAGCGAGACCAACAACCTGATGGGCTCCACCATCAACCAGGCGGTGGAAGACGCACAGGTACAGTACATCGCCGGGAAGATCGACCTGGCCGGGCTGCAGGCGGCCTACGCTGACTGGCACGCCGAGGGCGGCGACCTGATTCTGCAGGAGTATCAGACCGTGTACGACGCTCAGGCCAAGTAAACCGACCGACTAAGGACCCTGTGGGGCTGCCGCCGTAGGGACGGCAGCCCCCTTCCATGCCTTCCCGCGACACCGGCGGAGGAGACAGATTTTGTCCGCGGTCGCGCAAACGGGAGCGGCTCCAGATTTGTCATCCGGACAGCATGGCAGACTGAACGTACGTTCACAGAGCAGACAGACCGGCAGACCTGAGCTGCCGTTCACAGAGGAGGAACCCATGAACAAGGTATACTGCTGCTACCCCGGGGGGAAATTCAAGGCGCTGACCATGAGCTACGACGACGGGCGTATTTACGACCGCCGCCTGATTCAGATCTTCAACGAAAACGGCATCCGGGGCACCTTCCATCTCAACAGTGGGCTCCTGAAGGGGCCGGACAAGATCGACCCCGGGGAGATTCCGGAATTGTACCGGGGCCATGAGGTGGCCTGCCATACGGTGACCCATCCCACCATTGCCCGCTGCCCGCTGCCGGAGGTGGTGCGGGAGGTGCTGGACGACCGGCGGGAGCTGGAAAAATATACCGGCTATCCGGTGCGCGGGCTGAGCTATCCCAACGGGTCCCTGAGCCGGGAGATCGAGGAGATGCTGCCGGCCTGCGGGATCCGCTATTCCCGGGTCGTCGGCAGCAGCGACGGCTTCGCCCTGCCGGAGAATCCCCTCCGGTGGAAGGCAACCTGCCATCACAACCACCGGCTGCTGGAGCTGGGGGAGGAATTCCTGAAACTGTATAAACGGCAGTACCTCTACCTGATGTATGTCTGGGGCCACAGCTACGAGTTCAACGACGCGGACAACTGGGAGCTGATGGAGGAATTCTGCCGGAAGATGGGCGGCCGGGAGGATATCTGGTACTGCACGAATATCGAGTTCATGGACTGCATGGACGATTTCAAACGCCTGCAGTTCGCCGCGGACAACGAATTTGTCTGTAACCCGAACGCCCGGGACTGCTGGATCACCGTCAACGACGGGGAACCGGTCTGTATTCCCGGCGGAGAAACGGTAAGATTGTGAGGAGACAGGACGGGAACTGCCATTCACAGAGGAGGAAATACGGATGATTGCATACCGTGATCCGGTCACCGGATACGAGGTCCGGAAATATACCGAGGGACCGGAAAGAAACGCCAAGCTGTATTTTACCTGCGAGAACTTTTCCGCCGACGACCGGCACTTCTTTTTCATGAAGCAGCAGCTGGAGGGCCGGGACGACGGCGGCTGCTGGCGGGCGGACGTGGAGACCGGGGAGCTGACCCGGGTAACCGACGAAAGCTATCGGGGCTTCGCCACGGACCGGGAGAAGAACATCGGCTATACCGTCCGGAACGAGACGGAGGTTTTCGCGGTGGATCTGACCACCAACGAGCGCACGAAGATCGGCGATCTGCCGGCGGGGGGACGGATTACCGGCCACCTGACGGCGGCGGACACCGGGCGCATCGCCTGCAGCTATCATCTGGCCAACAAGATTTATGCCCTGGTCATCCTGGATCCGGGGAAGGAGGCGGAGGTCGTCTACCGGAGCGATTTCCGGCTGGGCCACGCGCAGATCTGCCCGACGGACGGGAACCTGATCTTCTACATTCACGAGACGGAGGGGGACGCCTTCCAGCGCACCTGGATGTACGACGTGGAGGAGCGCTATGCCCGTCCCTACTATGTGGAGCATCCGAATGAGTGGATCACCCACGAGGTCTGGAGCGCCGACGGGACGGAGATGGCCCTGATGAAGCTGGATCCCCCGGGCCCGGTGGACGGCGCGAAGGGGAAAACCCATACCGGGAACATCATTCTCGGGGATAAGGACGGGCGGCATTTCGACGTGGCGGCCACCAGCCTGCAGCTGCTGCACCCCTGCATCAGCCGGGATCACAAATGGCTGTGCGCCGACCGGATCAGCTATCTGGGCACCACCGTCCAGGAGGGGGTTGTGCTGATCGAGCGGGCGACGGGGAAGGCGAAGCTGATCGCGACGACCGGAAGCTGCAAAACCGGCGCGGATCATCAGCATCCGAGCTTCAACCGCCGGGGGGATATGATCCTGTTCTCCAACCCGGACGAGGCGGGAATCGCCCAGGTCTGCACCATCGATCTGAAGCAGGTAAAGGAGGACTGGGGAAAATGAATCAGATCTGGCTGATTGGGGATTCCACGGTCACGGATAACGAGCCCCCCTTCCGGGGCTGGGGCTGGGCGCTGCCCCGATTCGTCCGGGAGGGCGTGACGGTGCATAACGCGGCCGTCAGCGGCCGGAGCACCCGAAGCTTCCGGGAGGAAGGCCTCTGGGAGCCGGTGGAGCGGGGCCTCGGCGAGGGCGACCTCCTGATGATTCAGTTCGGCCACAATGACGAGAAGGACGACGAGCGGCACACGGATCCGGATACCACCTTCCCGGAGAACCTGCGGCGGTACTGCCGGGAGGCCCTGGCCAGGGGCGCGCGGCCGGTGCTGATGACCCCGGTGAGCCGGCGCTTCTTCGTCGGCGGCGGGAGCCTGCTCTATACCCACGGGGAGTATCCCCGGGCGGTTCGCCGGGTGGCGGAGGAGGACGGGATTCCGCTGTGCGACCTGAAGCGGGACAGCCGGGAGCTGTATCTTTCGCTGGGGGAGGAAAAAACGGCGGAGCTCTTCGTCCGCTTAAAGCCCGGCGAGCATCCGGATGTTCCGGAGGGGCACGACGACAAGACCCACTTTAACGCTCATGGCGCGGAGACGATCTGCGGCCTGGTGGTGAAGGAGATGCGGGCGATTCCGGTCTGCCGGGCTTTTCTCAGAGAAGAGGCTGAGGGGAAACATTGAATGTGAACTTTTCCCATGAGTTCCACTAAAAACTCTGAAGCCATTTCGGAATATGCAGTTTCAGTTATATTTTGGTCAATCTAATTAGTGGAACCGTTCCACTGTCAAGATGGATCAGTATTGTGCTGAAACGCAAGTAATTTCAACGCACAGAGGGTTTCGATGACAGTTTAGTGGAACATTAGGGAAGAATTTAGATTGAACGAGGAAGGGTTAACCTGAAGCCATTGGACATAGAAAAGGGTTTGGAGGAAGACATGATGAATATCGGCATTCGGCTGCATGATACCGCCCCGGGCACCCTGGAGGAGCGGCTGAGCTTCGCGGCGAAGCAGGGCTTTACCTGCGAGCACCTGGCCCTGAGCAAGGCCGTCAGCGGCTTTCGCATGGAGGAGGCGCCGCGGCGGCTGGACCAGGAGCTGGCGGACCGGGTGAAGGAGGCGCATCGGCAGGCCGGGCTTTCCTGCGCCGTGCTGGGCTGCTATCTGAACCTGGCGGATCCGGACGCGGAGAGCAGGGAGAAGACCCGGGAGATCTACCGGGCGCATCTGCGGTTCGCGCCCCTGTGCGGGGCCGGGGTCGTCGGGACGGAGACGCCGGCGAACCCGAAGTCCGTGTTTTCAAAGCCGGCGCCGGAGGATGAGGACGCCTTCCGGCTGTTCATCGACAGCCTGCGGCCGGTGATCCGGCACGCGGAGGAGGCGGGCGCCGTCCTCGCGGTGGAGCCGGTCTGGAGCCATATCGTTTCCACCCCGGCCCGGGCGGAGCGGATGCTGGAGGAGATTCGGTCGGATCATCTGAAGATCATCCTGGATGCGGTCAACCTGATCAGCCCGGCGGCGGCGGACCGGGCGGACGACATCGTGGCGGAGGCCATCCGCCGCCTCGGGGATCAGGTACGGGTGCTGCATATGAAGGACTATGTGCTGAAGCCGGACGGAACGATGGACGCCTGCGCCTGCGGCACCGGAAACATGCGGTATGAGCGGCTGCTGCGCTTCGCGAAGGAGCGGAAGCTTCCCATGACGCTGGAAAACACCGTGCCGGAAAACGCGGAGGCGGCGCGGCTGCATCTGGAAAAAATCGCGGAAACGGTATAGAATAGCCGAAACTGATGGTCACAGAGGAGAAGATTACGATGAACGGAAGACAGGAATGGCTGGAGGATCTGCTCCGGATTGTGGGCCCCGTGCTGGAAAACCTGGAGCGGGGCGAGCTGAAGAAAAGGCTGCCACTGGATTTTCATCCGGAGCGGGCGGTCTTCGCGCCGCTGGAGGCCTTCGGCCGGAGCATGCTGGGTCTGGCCCCCTGGCTGGAGGCGGACGATCAGGCCCTGGATGAGCCGGAGCGGGCGCTGCAGGCGACATGGCGGGAGCGGGCGCTCCGCTGCCTGGACTGCGCGACGGATCCGGCTTCCCCGGATTACATGGTTTTCGACCGGGGCGGGCAGCCCCTGGTGGATACCGCCTTTCTGGCCCATGCGATCCTGCGGGCGCCGAACGCCCTCGGACGGGCGATGACGCCCCGGGTTCGGAAGCAGGTGGCCGACGCCTTCCGGGCCTCCCGGGCGATTCCCGCTTACAGCTGCAACTGGCTGCTCTTCTCCGCCATGGTGGAGGCGGGCCTCTTCCTGTTGGGGGAGGACTACGATATCATGCGGGTGCTCTACGCCCTCCGGCAGCACGAGCAGTGGTACCGGGGGGACGGCGTCTACGGGGACGGCCCCGAATTCCACTGGGATTATTACAACAGCTTCGTGATCCAGCCCATGCTGACGGACATCGTCCGCCTCATGGCCGGGGAGCATCCGGAGATCGCGGAGATGCGGGAGCGGGTAAACCGCCGGGCCGCCCGCTACGCGGAGGTGCTGGAGCGGCTGATCGGGCCCGAGGGCAGCTATCCCGTGATCGGGCGCTCCATCTGCTACCGCTTTGGCGCCTTCCAGATGCTGAGCCAGGCCGCCCTGAACCATCGCCTGGAGCAGCCGCTTAAGCCCGCCTCCGTCCGCTGCGGCCTGACGGCGGTGATCCGCCGGGTCATGAGCGCCCCGGACATGTTTGACAAAGCGGGCTGGCTGACCCCCGGCGTGTACGGACGCCAGGAAAACCTGGCGGAGGGGTATATCAATATCGGCTCCCTGTACCTGTGCAGCGCAGTTTTTCTGCCCCTGGGACTTTCGCCCTCGGATCCCTTCTGGGCGGATCCGGAGGCGGACTGGAGCGGGAAAAAGGCCTGGGGCGGCGGGACGATCACGATCGATCACGCCCTGGAAGGCTGAGAGCGGGGCTTCCGGCGTGTATCAGGGCGCCAGAAGGCGGGCGCTCTTTTTCCTGTTTGGCTTCTATTTCCTGCGCCGAGGGATTCCCGCTTCAAAGACAGGGAAAAAGAAAACTTCCGGCGGCCGGAACTCCGGACGCTGACCGGCCGGTTGACTTTGGGCGGGAATCGCGATACGATAGGGACAGCGGCGGAAGCCGTGAATACAAATTCTCACTCGAGAGGGGAAAGAAAGAGAGGGATACCCATGAAAAAACTGCTGACCCTGATCCTGACGCTGGCCCTGATCCTGGGCCTGGGAGCGGCGGGCGCCGAAACCACGGAGGCGGCCGCCCTGACCCTGACCGCGCCGGGCGGCGCGCCCGCCCTGGCGGTGGCGGCGATGGCCGAAAAGAACCCGGAGCGGTTTACCTTTGTGGCGGCGGATACCATCGCGGCGGCCTTTGCCAAGGCGGAGGCGGATTTCATCATCGCGCCGGTCAACGCCGGGGCCAAGCTGTACAGGGCCGGGAAATCGGCCTACAGGCTGGCGGCTGTGGTGACCTGGGGCAATCTGTATATCGCTTCCCAGAAGGAAGGCCTGTCGGAAGCGGATCTGAAAGGCGCGGAGATCACGCTCTTCGGCGAAAACACGATCAACGCGTCGGTCGTGCTCTACGCCCTGAAGGAAAACGGGATCGAGCCTTCGAAGGTCAACTACCTGGCCGGCGCCGCGGAAACCCAGGCGCTGCTGCTCAGCAATCCGGAAGCCATCGTGGTGACGGCGGAGCCGGCGCTGACGGCGGCCCGGATCAAGAATGACAAAATCAGCGCCATCGCGGTCAACGCCCTTTATCAGAAGGCGACCGGAAACGACGGATACGCCCAGGCCGGGCTGTTCGTGAATCCGGCGACCCTCGAGGGACGGAAGGAAGCGGCGGACGCCTATCTGGAGCAGGTTCGGGAGGCCGCGGGCCTTTGCGCCACCGACGTGGAAGCCGTCGCGGCAGCCGCGGTGAAGCTGGAGATCCTGCCGAACGCCAAGGTTGCCCAGGCCGCGATTCCGAACTGCGCGATCCGATATCTGAGCGCGGCGGAAGCCAAAGCCCAGGTGGAAACGACGGCGGCCGTGGATCTGAGCCAGTTCGGCGGCGAGGTTCCCGCGGATGACTTCTATTATGGACTCGAAAAGTAAACGATGGGAAACGACGGCGTTCTGTCTGGGCCTTCTCCTGACGGGAGTGCTCATTCAGACGGCCGGGTGGCTCCGGGGGGACCGGCTGGTCTTCCCGGAGCTTTCTGAAATCGGCGGGGCGCTGA
The DNA here is from genome assembly GCA_017433405.1 of Clostridia bacterium. Taxonomy (GTDB): domain Bacteria; phylum Bacillota; class Clostridia; order Christensenellales; family Aristaeellaceae; genus Aristaeella. The sequence goes on from JAFRHH010000087.1 coordinate 13,214, forward strand.
TCCGGCTCCTGGGGACGGAGCGAACCTGGCGGATGATCGGAACGACGCTTGGCCATCTGGCGGAGGCGCTGGTTCTGTCCTCCCTGATCGGGATCGGGCTGGGGGTGCTGGAGGGGCGTTTCCGGTTTCTCCGGATCCTGCTCCGGCCGACGATGACGCTTCTGCGCTCCCTGCCGATGATCGTGATGACCGTCATCCTGATGGTGCTGATGAACTATGATCAGGTTCCGGTGACGGCGACGGTGCTGATGCTGATTCCCATGATCAGCGAGGCGGCCTGCGAAGGCTTCCTGCGCATCCCGCCGGAGCTGGTGGACGTATACCGGATGAACAGCGATCTGACGGGGCGGGTGCTCCTGCGGGTGTATCTGCCGCTGATGGCCGGCTATCTGAAGCAGGCCTATGTCGGGGCCGTCGGCATGGGAATCAAGCTGGCGGTTACGACGGAGTATCTGGTTCAGACGAGGGATTCCCTCGGGAAGGCCGTTTATACCAGCGCGTATTTCAATGAATACGCGGATATCTACGCCTATGCGCTGATCATGATTCTGCTGGCCCTGATCCTGGGCGGGCTGCCGGGGCTGGTCAGCCGGGCCGCTGGCGGAGACGGACCTGGGCCCGTGAGCTGAGGACGGCGGGAACGGTATTCAAATCGTCGTTCGGCGGAACGTGGAGACAGACCCCGGGTTTCGGGCGGAGACGGACGGGAAACGGTGTTCACGGAAGAGATGGGGCTCGAGGGACAACAGGAAAGGGGAGAATCGTCATGTCCTGCATCTTTATTGGCATCGCGGGGGGAACCGGATCCGGAAAGTCCACCTTCACCAACCGGCTGAAGGAAGCCTTCGGCGACAGCGTCTCCGTTCTGTACTATGATAATTATTACAGGGCGCATGACGACATTCCCCTGGAGCAGCGGAAAACCATTAACTATGACCATCCGGACGCCTTTGAAACCGAACTGCTGATCCGGCATCTCCGGGAGCTGAAGGAAGGGAAAACCATCCAGTGCCCGGTGTATGACTATTCCATCCATAACCGGACGCGGGAAACCGTGGAGATCCGGCCCACAGAGGTGGTGCTGATCGAGGGGATCATGGTGCTGCAGAACGAGCAGGTCCGGGATCTGTTGGATATCAAGATTTACGTCGAGGCGGACGCGGACGAGCGGATTCTCCGCCGGGTGATCCGGGACGTCAAGGAGCGGGGCCGGGATGTGGAGGGAATTGCCAGGCAGTACCTGACAACCGTCAAGCCCATGCATTACCTGTATGTGGAACCGACCAAATATCTGGCGGATATCGTCATCAACAGCGGACTGAACGACGTGGCCTACGATCTGATCCGGCTTCGGATCGCCCTGCTGCTGGAGGAGCAGGGGACAGATTAAGAAAAAACGCTGCCTGTACACGGAGTACGGGCAGCGTTTCGATTTAACCATGTCTCAGCCTGGCCGGGCCGTTCAGGGGACGGATCGGAAAAGCGGTATTTCAGCGGGATCTTATCCCATGGAGATCCGGTCAATTTCGGAGATTTCCTCCGGAGAGAAGGCAAGATGCTCCAGCGCCTTCACGTTGTCGAGCACCTGGGAGGGCTTCGACACGCCGATCAGCACGCTGGTGATGACCTCGTCCTTCAGCAGCCAGGCCAGCGCCATCTCCGCCAGGGTCTGGCCGCGGCGGCAGGCCAGCTCGTTCAGGCCGCGAATGCGCTCAAGGGTTTCCGCCGTCAGGGCGGACTCCCGCAGGAAGCGCCCGTCCGTCCGAATCCGGCTGTCCTCCGGGATGCCGTTCAGATACCGGTTGGTCAGCAGCCCCTGGGCCAGGGGGGAGAAGCAGATGATACCCTTGCCGGTTTTCGCGGCGGCTTCCTTGAGGCCGTTTTTTTCGATGGTGCGGTCGAAGATGTTATACCGGTTCTGATTGATGATGAAGGGAACCTTCAGCTCCGTCAGGATGGCGCAGGCTTTCTCCAGGGTCGCTCCGTCGTAGTTGGACAGGCCGGCGTAGAGCGCCTTTCCGCTGCGGACGGCCTGCTCCAGGGCGCCCATGGTTTCCTCCAGCGGGGTTTCCGGATCCATCCGGTGATGATAGAAGATATCCACATAGTCCAGCCCCAGCCGGGCAAGGGACTGATCCAGGCTGGCCAGGAGGTATTTCCGGCTGCCGAAATCCCCGTAGGGCCCCGGCCACATTTCATAGCCGGCCTTGGTGGAGATGATCATCTCATCCCGCCAGGGACGGAAGCTTTCCCGGAGGATCCGGCCGAAATGAATCTCGGCGGAGCCGGGCTCCGGGCCGTAGTTGTTCGCCAGATCGAAATGGGTGATCCCCAGGTCGAAGGCGGCGAAGCAGATGGCCTTCATGTTCGCGAAGGACCCGGTATCCCCGAAATTGTGCCAGAGGCCCAGGGAAACGGCCGGCAGCTTCAGACCGCTTCGGCCGCAGCGGCGGTACAGCATGGAATCATAACGGGTTGGATCAGCCTGGTACATGGTTTTTCCTCCTTCATCTTTCGCCGTTCCGGGTCTGGTTCATTCAGGATCACGCGATGGTCCGCTTTGCGGCCTGATTCCGCGCCTGTCTGCCCATCTTCGCTTTCTGTTCTTTTCCTGTCTCTTTCAGTTCCGGATGGGGTCATTATATCGGAATCCGGCGGGGAAGGAAAGAGGGATTTCGCGCAGTTTCAGGACGAAGCAGGGCAGATTTGACCTTTTAAAATTGTCTTTACTTCAACAGACCGATTTGATAAAATATGGGGTGGTTTACAAATACAATGCAGGGAATGATCCGGGGAATTGTTCAGGGGATGATCCGGGAATTTTCACGGGATTGTCCAGGAAACGATCAGCGGTTTATTCCGGATTGTATGACAGTCTGTCAGGGGGAAAGGAGCGTTCCGACCAGTGAAAAAAACCTTTCGCGGCGGCGTGCATCCGGCGGGGCACAAGGAGCTGAGCCATGAGGAGCCGCTGCATATTTTTGACCCGAAGGGGGAAATGGTCTTTCCGCTGAGCCAGCATATCGGAAAGCCGGCGAAGGCCATCGTCAAAAAGGGAGACAGCGTTCTGGTGGGGCAGAAGATCGCCGAGGCGGACGGGTTTGTTTCCGCCCCGATCCATGCCAGCTGCTCCGGGACGGTGAAGGCGCTGGAAAAGCGGCGGATCCTGACCGGACAGATGGCGGACTGCATCGTCATCGACAACGACGGTCAGTTTACCGGGGTGGAGAGCTTCGCGGCCCGGGACGACGACCACACGATGAGCAACAGCGATATTCTCGAACGGATTCAGGAGGCGGGGATCGTCGGGCTCGGCGGCGCCGGCTTTCCGACCCATGTCAAGCTCAAGCCCAGGGATCCGGACGCGATCCGCTATATCATCGCCAACGGCGCGGAATGCGAGCCGTATCTGACCTGCAACGATCAGCTGATGCGCTCCTGCGCGGCGGAGATTATCGAGGGCCTGGAGCTGGTGATCCGTCTTTTCCCCAATGCGGAGGGCGTCATCTGCGTTGAGGACAATAAGCCGGAGGCCATCGAGGCCATGAAGAAGGCGGCGGAAGGCCACGCGCGGATGACGGTGAAGGCCATGGTGACCAAGTATCCCCAGGGCGGGGAGCGCAGCCTGATTCAGGCGGTGACGGGCGCCAACTTCCCGGTCAGCAAGCTGCCGGCGGACGTGGGCTGCATCGTGGACAACGTCGGAACCCTTTACGCGATTCAGCGGGCGGTGCTCTACCGGGAGCCCCTCTACAGCCAGGTGTTCACCCTGACCGGCGAGGCGGTGGCCAAACCGGGCAATTATATCGTCCGGGACGGGACGAACTTCGCCGAGCTGCTGGAGGCGGCGGGCGGCGTCAAAAACGGGGTGAAGGCCGTCAAGGCCCTGGTGGGCGGCCCCATGATGGGCATCGCCACCGGGAGCCTGGAGGTGCCGATCCAGAAGCAGAACAACGGGCTGACCCTGCTCTCCGAGGATCCCGTGGAGCAGGCGGAGGGCCTGATGACCGCCTGCCTCCACTGCGGGCGCTGCACGACGGTCTGCCCGATGGGCCTGATGCCCCAGATGATGGCCGATGCGGCGGAGGCGAACAACCTTGAGCGGTACGAGAAAAAGCTCTACGGGCTGGAGTGCATCCAGTGCGGCAGCTGTACCTTTGCCTGCCCGGCGAAGCGGCCGCTGACCCAGACATTCAAGCAGACCAAGGCGGAGATTCTGGAAAAGAGGAAACGGGAAGGGGGAAACACCAAATGAACACGGGCATGATGAACCTTTCCTCCGCTCCCCATATGCGGGACAAATGGACGACCCCCTTCATCATGCGGGTGGTCTTTCTGAGCCTCATGCCGGCGACGCTGGTCGGCATGATCGTCTACGGCTGGAACGCCGTGGGCATCGTGCTGCTGAGCATCGTTTCGGCGGTGGCGAGCGAATGGGCTTTCAATAAAATCTGCCATAAGCCCGGCTCCATCTGGGACGGGAGCGCGGTGATCACCGGGCTGCTGCTGGCCCTGAGCCTGAGCCCGGCCACCCCGCTCTACATGCCGGTGATCGGCTCCGTTTTCGCCATCGTCGTGGCGAAGGGCTGCTTCGGGGGCCTGGGCAAGAACTTTATCAACCCGGCGCTGGCGGGGCGCTGCTTCCTGCTGATCAGCTTCGGCCGGGCCATGAGCACCTTCACGGTGGACGGGGTTTCCGCCGCGACGCCGCTGGTGGATCTGGCGGCGGGGCAGAACGTGGACGTGATGAAGATGTTCCTGGGAACCAGCAACGCCGTTATCGGGTCCAGCGTGCTGGCGCTGCTGCTCGGCGGGCTGGCCCTCTGGGGCTTCGGGTTTATTCACGGCCAGATCTGCTTCAGCGTGCTGGGCGGGTTTACCCTGTTCGTCGCCCTCTTCGGCGGCCACGGCTTTGACCCGGCGTATCTGGCGGCGCAGCTGTGCGGCGGCGGCGTGGTCATGGGCGCCTTCTTCATGGCGACGGACTATGTGACGAGCCCTGTCAGCCGGCTGGGGCAGTTCATCTACGGCTGCACCATCGGCGTGCTGGGCGGTCTGTTCCGGATCTACGGCAGCACGACGGATTCCTTCAGCTACAGCATTATCATCGGAAACCTGCTGACCCCCCTGATCGATACCTATATCGTCCAGAAGCCCTTCGCCTACCGGCGGCTCGCCCTGTGGGCCCGGCAGCAGGAGAAGGGGTCCTTCTGGAAGCGGATTCCCAGGCCGGTGATCGCGCTGCTGGTGATTACCGCGGTGGCCGGTGTGGCCCTGAGCGGCGTCTATACGGTGACGAAGGATACCATCGACGAGCAGAACCGGCTGGCCAACCTGGAAAGCTACCAGGCGGTCTGCCCGGCGGAGGTCTTTGAGCCCTCCGAGAAGGCGGATCAGGCGCTGGCGGCGCTGGAGGGCGGCCCCTGGGGCGAGAGCTTCGGGCGCAGCACGATCAACGACTTCCTCGTCGGAAAGGACGCGGCGGGAAACGTGGCCGGATACGTGGTCAGCGTGACGAACGCCGACGGCTTTGACGGAGATATTACCCTGACCATCGGCCTTTCCCCGGAGGGGGCGGTGACCGGAATCAGCTTTACCGAGCTGCATGAAACCCCCGGCATGGGCATGCGGGCGGAGGAAGACGGATTCAGGAACCAGTTCACCGGGAAGCGCCAGGCGCTGAAGCTGGTCAAGGGCGACGCGGCGGCGGATCATGAGATCCAGGCCATCTCCGGCGCCACGATCACCAGCACGGCGGTGACCAACGCCGTCAGCGCCGGGATCGACTTCTATACCAAGACCGTACGGGAGGCGGACTGAGATGAAAAAGTATTTTGAACGGATCAGCAACGGCCTTCTGAAGGAGAACCCGGTGCTGGTGCTGATGCTGGGCATGTGTCCGGCCCTGGCGGTGACGACCCAGGCGATGAACGGCATCGGCATGGGGCTGAGCACCCTGGCGGTGCTGGTGCTGAGCAATCTGGTGATCAGCCTTTTGCGGAAGGCGATTCCCGACCAGGTCCGGCTGCCGGCCTACATCGTGATCGTGGCCAGCCTGGTGACGGTGACGGAGCTGCTGATTGAGGCCTATCTTCCCAGCCTGTATAAATCCCTGGGGATCTATATTCCCCTGATCGTCGTGAACTGCATCATCCTGGGCCGGGCCGAGGCCTATGCCAACAAGCATACGCCGGGGCTGGCGGTCATGGACGGCATCGGGATGGGCCTCGGATTTACCGTGGCGCTGACCCTGGCCGGCGCGGTCCGGGAGCTGCTGGGCAGCGGAAACCTTTTCGGCGCCCGGGTGATGCCCGCCGGCTATGAGCCCATGCTGATTTTCATTCAGCCTCCGGGAGCCTTCATGATCTTCGCGGCGATTATCGCGATCATGAACGCGATCGGAATCAGAACCCGCCAGCGGCAGCTGGTGGAGAGCGGCTGCGACGGCAACTGCGCCCTGTGCACAGCGGCCTGCGAAAGCCCGAAGGCCGCCCCGGCGGCGGGAAAGACCGGGGAAGCGGCGAAAGCGAAGATCGCCCCGGCGGGGAAAACCCTGGACACAGCGGCCGCGAAGCCCGCGCCGGCTGCGGCGGGGAATCCGCGGCCGGCTGAGGCGAAGGACGCGGAAGGAGGGAAGGCGGAATGAACAAGAGCCTGATTCTGATTATCGTATCCGGCGCGCTGATCAATAACGTCGTGCTGAACCAGTTCCTGGGCATCTGCTCCTTCCTGGGCGTAAGCAAGCAGATGAAGGCCTCGGTCAGCCTGGGCGGGGCGGTGATCTTCGTCATCACCATCGCCTCGGCGGTGGCGAGCCTCATGTATGATTTCATCCTGAAGCCCCTGGGCATCGAGTTCATGCGGACGATCATCTTTATCCTGGTGATCGCGGCGCTGGTGCAGATTGTGGAGATGTTCCTGAAGAAGAAATCCCCGGCCATGTATCAGGCGCTGGGCATCTATCTTCCGCTGATCACGACCAACTGCGCGGTGCTGGGCGTGGCGCTGAACAACGTGCAGGACGGATACAACTTTATCGAGAGCGTGATGAGCGGCTTCGGCACGGCGGTGGGCTATACGATCGCCATCGTCCTGCTGGCGAGCATCCGCAGCCGGATCAACGAGAAGGATATTCCGGCCCCCCTGCGGGGGGCGCCGATCGTGATGATAGCCGCGGCGCTGATGTCCATCGCGTTCATGGGCTTCGGCGGGCTGTCGTTCTGAGGGGAGGGGCGTAAAGCGTGACGATTCTGATTACGACCCTGGTCATTGCCGCCGTGGGCCTGGTGGTCGGCTGCGGCCTGGTGGCGACGGCGAAAAAGTTCGCCGTGAAGGTCGACGAAAAGGAAAGCGCCGTGCGGGAAAAACTGCCCGGCAATAACTGCGGCGCCTGCGGCTTCGCCGGGTGCGACGCGCTGGCGGCGGCCATCGCGAAGGGGGAGGCGCCGGTGAATGCCTGCCCCGTGGGCGGAAACGCCGTGGCGAAGGAAATCGGCGCCCTGATGGGCGTCGAGGCGGGCGAGACGGAGCGGAAGGTCGCCTTCGTGGCCTGCAGGGGCAGCTGCGAGGTAACGAAGAACCAGGGCAATTATATCGGGATCCGGGACTGCCGGGCGGCGGTCATGAGCGGGATCAGCGTGACCGACTGCAGCTACGGCTGCCTGGGATTCGGATCCTGCGCCGAGGTTTGCCCGGAGAAGGCGATCCTGATTCGGGACGGCGTGGCCATCGTCAACCGGAGCCGCTGCGTCGGCTGCGGGCTGTGTACGAAGGCCTGCCCGCGGGGGCTGATTTCCCTGATTCCCGAAAGCCGGGTGGTCCAGGTTCAGTGCTCGAACCGGGACAAGGGCCCCATGGTCCGGAAGATCTGCTCCGCGGGGTGCATCGGCTGCGCCCTGTGCGTGAAACAGTGCCCGGAAGGCGCAATGACCTTTGAAAACAATCTGGCCCGGGTGGACAGCGAAAAGTGCGTCCTCTGCGGAAAATGCGCCGAGAAATGCCCGGCGAAGGTGATTACAACGACGATCAGAGCCGTCTGACGGGGAAACCGGGCTGCCGGTGACGAAAAGCGGAGGAAAGCGAACCATGGAAGGAAAGCAGACCATGGAGGGGAAGCAGGAGATTTTTCGGAAATCCAGCCTGGAGCGGATTCAGTCTCCGGAACAGCTGGATCAGTATCTGAAGGTCACGACGCCGATGGTGTGGATTATACTGGCGGCGATTCTGCTGCTGCTGGCGGCCGCCTTCTGGTGGAGCTCGGAGACGGAAATCGCCAGCCGGGTGGATACGGTCGGCGTCGTCAAGGATGGCGTGCTGACCGTTGTGCTGGAGGACGAGCGAACCCGCCAGCTGGTCAAGAAGGATATGGATATTCAGATCGGCGATATCTCGGAAACCATCGACTCCGTCCAGACGGACGCCGCCGGGGCGGTGAAGGCGCTGACCTATGTGGAGCTGCCCAACGGCACCTATAATGTTCAGATCAGCTATAAATACACCCGGCTGCTGAGCCTGTTATTCAACTGACGAAGAGGAAAGAGGCATGGGAAAGCAGAAGGTTAAGGAGCCGGTGCGGAAGGGTGTGGCCACGGTGCCGGTGGTCCTCCAGCTGGAGGCGCAGGAATGCGGCGCCGCCAGCCTTGCCATGATTCTGGCCTATTACGGGAAGTGGGTTCCCCTCGAACAGGTGCGGTATGACTGCGGCGTATCCCGGGACGGAAGCAACGCGCGAAACCTGGTGATTACCGCCAAGCATTACGGGCTGGAGGCGAAGGGCTACCGCTGCGAGCCGGAAGTCCTCCGGGAGCAGGGCACCTTCCCCTGCATCATTCACTGGAATTTCAACCACTTTGTGGTGCTCGACGGCTTCCGGGGGAAATATGCCTATCTGAACGATCCCGCCAGGGGGCGGGTCAGGGTCAGCCTGGAGGAGTTCGATCAGTCCTTTACCGGCGTCTGCCTGACCTTTTCCCCCGGCGAGGACTTTGTGCCGGGCGGCAAGCGCAGGAGCATTCTGGATTTCGTCCGGAAGCGGATGCGGGGAACCGAGGCCGCGGCGGTGTTCACCATCGCGGTGACGCTGCTGGGCTATCTTTTCGGGGTCATTGAGCCGGGCTTCTCCCGCTTCTTTATGGACCGGCTGCTGACGGGGGAGAACCGGGAGCTGCTGATTCCGTTTCTGATCGCCTTCGGCGTGCTCGGCGGCCTTCAGATCCTGGTGGCGGGCATTCAGGGAATCTATAACCTGCGGCTGAACGGCAAGATGGCGGCGGTGGGCAATACCACCTATATGTGGAAGGTGCTGAAGCTGCCGGTGGCCTTCTTTTCTCAGCGGATGAGCGGCGATATCCAGAGCCGGCAGGCCAGCAATGCCTCCATCGCCGGAATCCTGGTCAACACGCTGGCGCCGCTTTTCCTCAGCGCGATCATGATGATCTTCTATCTCGTCGTCATGGTCCGATACAGCCTGCTGCTCACCCTGATCGGCATCATCAGCCTGATGCTGAATCTGGGGGTCAGCATGCTGATCAGCCGCAAGCAGATGGAGGTGATGCGGGTCAAGCTGAGGGATGCCGGCAACCTGACCTCCACGACGATGAGCGGCATCAGCCAGATCGAAACCCTGAAGGCCAGCGGCGCGGAAAACGGCTTCTTTCAGAAATGGAGCGGATATCACGCGGCTGTGAACGCCCAGGAGGTCAGCTTCCAGAAGACGGAACAGCTGCTGGGGGCCATTCCCTCCCTGGTCAGCACCCTGGCGGATTCCGTCATCGTCGTGCTGGGCGTATGGCTCGCCATGCACGGGAATTTCAGCCTGGGCATGATTTCGGCCTTCCAGATGTACCTGATGAACTTCATGTCCCCGGCGACGGAGCTGATTTCCGCCGGAACCTCCCTGCAGGAGATGCGGGGAGAGATGGAGCGCATTGAGGACGTCATGAACTATCCGGACGACGACCGCTTCGCGCCGGAGACGGGGGATCAGGCGGAAAAGGCCGGCAAGCTGAAGGGGAATATCGAGCTGAGGGATGTGACCTTCGGCTATTCCCGCCTGGCGCCCCCGCTGATCGAGCATTTCAATATGACCATGAAGCCGGGGCAGAGCGTGGCCCTGGTGGGCATGAGCGGAAGCGGAAAAAGCACGATCAGCAAGCTGATCAGCGGCCTGTACGCCCCCTGGAGCGGGGAGATCCTCTTCGACGGCAAGCCCATTCGGGAGATTTCCCAGAGCGTTTTCACCGGATCGGTCGCCGTCGTGGATCAGGAGATCATTCTCTTTGAGGATACGATCGCGAACAATATCAGGATGTGGGATACGACCATTCAGAATTTTGATATCATCCTGGCGGCCCGGGACGCCCAGCTCCATGAGGACATCATGAAGCGGGACGGCGGATACAACTCGGTGCTGGGGGAGAACGGACGGGATCTGTCCGGCGGTCAGCGGCAGCGGATGGAGATCGCCCGGGTGCTGGCCCAGGATCCTTCCATTATGATCATGGACGAGGCGACCAGCGCGCTGGACGCCAAAACGGAGCATAACCTGGTCCGGGCGGTTCGGGAACGGGGAATCACGACCATCGTCGTGGCCCACCGGCTGAGCACGATCCGGGACTGCGACGAGATCATCGTCCTGGATCACGGGAAGGTCGTTGAGCGCGGAACCCATGACGAGCTGTACCGCAAAGGCGGGTACTATACGGAGATGATCTCCAGTGACTGAGCAGAAAGAAACAGGGACGGAATCATTCCCCGGGAAAGGAGGCGTGGCGTTGGGCTGGTTTACGGAACAGCTGGAGCAGCGGAAAAGGCAGGACCAGCAGGATTTCAGCGAGTCCATGGAGCGGATCGCCCAGGCGGTGCTGGGGGACAAATCCGTGGAAAGCATGCTGGAGAGCGAAGCGCAGCAGGATTCCAAGGACGATATCGACGCGGTTTTGCGCTATTTTAAGCTGAAGCCCCGGCCGGTACCCGATTCCGTTCAGCACTTTGAGGAAAAGCTGGAATACAGCATGCGCCCCTATGGGATCATGTACCGTCGGGTGGAGCTGAAGGAGAACTGGTATCGGGACGCCTACGGCCCCATGATCGGGACGCTGAAGGAAAACGGGGCGACGGTGGCCCTTCTGCCTTATGGATACAGCGGGTATTACCGGATCGATCCGGATACGGGAAACAAGATCCGGATCACCCGGAGAAACGTGGGAGAGCTTGATACGACGGCTGTCGTCTTCTATCGGCCCCTGCCCCAGCGACGGCTGAAGGTTCCCGATCTGCTCAGATACATGTGGCAGTGCGTCAGCATGTCGGATCTGGCGATGCTGGTCGGAATCAGCCTGCTGGTCTCCGTCGTGGGGCTGCTTCTGCCCCGGATTCACATGCTTTTGACCGGCATGATCTATGAAAGCGGCCGGGATGACATGCTGATCGGGACGGCGGCCTTTATTCTGGCGACGCTGATTACCTCCTCCATGATCGGAATCTCCCGCAGCCTGATGTCCAACCGGCTGCAGAACAAGACGGATCTGGGCATGGAAGCCGCGACGATGATGCGGGTGCTGAGCCTGCCCGCCCATTTCTTCCGCCAGTTCTCCTCCGGTGAGCTGAGCAGCCGTCTCTCCTCGGTCAACCAGCTGGGCATGCTGATCGTGGGGCGGATTCTGTCCGTCGGGGTTACCAGCCTGGCCTCCCTGGTTTACGTGGGCCAGATCTTTACCATCGCCCCCGCGCTGGCGCTGCCTTCCCTGGGAATCGTCGCGGCGACGACCCTGCTGACGGTGGTCACCACCCTCCGGCAGGTGGATTACAGCCGGAGGCTCATGGAGCACGAGGCGAAGCTGGACGGCATGACCTACAGCATGATCAACGGCGTCCAGAAGATCAAGCTGGCCGGCGCGGAGAAGCGGATGTTCGCCCGCTGGGCCAGAATGTACGCGGCGGGCGCCAAGGTGGAATACAATCCGACGCTGCTGATCCGTCTGAGCTCCGCCTTCAGCCTGGCGGTGACCGTGGTGGGCAATATGGTGCTGTACTTTCTGGCGGTGCAGAGCGGTGTGACGCCGAGCCAGTATATCGGCTTTTCCGCCGCCTTTGGCGCGGTCAGCGCCGCCTTCCGGGCCCTGGCGGATATCGCCATGACCGCCTCCACCATCCAGCCGACGCTGGAAATGGCGGAGCCGATCCTCAAGGCGGAGCCGGAAACCTCCGAGGGCCGGGAGATCATCACCCATCTGAGCGGCAGCATTGAGCTGAACAACGTGTCGTTCCGGTATAATTCAACCATGCCCTACGTGGTGGATAATCTGAGCCTGAAGATCAGGGCCGGGGAGTATATCGCCCTGGTCGGCCGGACCGGCTGCGGAAAATCGACGCTGGTGCGGCTGATGCTGGGCTTTGAAACACCGGAAAAGGGCGGCGTTTTCTACGATGGAAAGGACATCAACACCCTGGATCTCCGGAGCCTGAGGCGGAAGATCGGGTCGGTGACGCAGGACGGCACGCTGATTCCCGGGGATATCTATTCGAACATCGTGATTTCCGCGCCGGAGCTGACGCTGCAGGAAGCCTGGGAGGCGGCGGAGATGTCCGGTATCGCGGAGGATATCCGGGAGATGCCCATGGGCATGAATACCATGATCGCGGAGGGGCAGGGCGGTATCAGCGGCGGACAGAAGCAGCGGCTGATGATCGCCCGGGCGGTGGCGCCCAAGCCCCGGATTCTGATCTTTGACGAGGCCACCAGCGCCCTGGACAACCTGACACAGAAGAAGGTCAGCGAGGCGCTGGACGGCCTGAAGTGCACCCGGATCGTCATCGCCCACCGGCTGAGCACGATTCGCCACTGCGACCGGATTCTTCTCATGGAGGACGGCAGGATCGCCGAAAGCGGAACCTATGAGGAGCTGATCGCGAAGGGCGGAAAGTTTGCCGAGCTGGTGGAGAGACAGCGGCTGGACACGGGAGATGAATCCGACTGAAACGAAAGGGACAGATTTTGTCCGCGAATCGCATAAAAGGATGTCGGAGCGCTGCCATCTTCCCGGAACAGCCGTATATACTGATGAACATTGAGGAAAGGAGGGGCTTAGCAGTGGAAAGGAAGCTGAAGAATCTGTTTGACTTTCAGAGATTCGAAGGCAACAGCAGCCTGCAGGCGGTCATCAACGATGTTCATGCCCGCTACGCGCTGGCGGAGCTGAGCGACGACGAGCTGACGATGGTCAACGCGGCGGGCGTTCAGGCCATGCAGTCTTCTTATAGAAACGGGATTAAGCCCGAGGACAAGTGATCCTGACGGAAGAGGATCGGGAGAAGATCTATATCGCCTACAGTGGCAAGGTGATGGGATACATCATGGCCCGGGTGCGGCGCCGGGCGGAGGCCGAGGATCTGACGGCCGATGTATTCGAAAAGGTCTATCGGAAGATCGGGGAGTATGATCGGACCAAGAGCTCTCTGAGCACCTGGATCTTTACGATTACCCGAAACACGCTGATCGACGCCTACCGGAGGCAGCGGCCGACGGAGGAGCTCAGCGAGACGCTTTCGGACGATACTGAGATTGACGAGGAACTCCTGCAGTCGGAGACGCTGGGGGAGCTGGCGGATGCCCTGAAGCGGCTGGATCAGGAGCTGAGGGATATTATCGTCCTCCGGTATTACGACGGGAAACCCCTGACGGAGATCGCCACGCTCATGAACCTGAGCTACGGCGCGATTAAAATCCGCCACCAGAAGGCGCTGAACGAAATCCGCCGGATGCTGAGCGGGGAGGAGCCCGGAAGGGTGGTTCCCCTGCGGGTGCTGTAAAAAAATACACGGGGACGGTCCTTATGTGCTGCAAGAACACATGGGGACGGTCCTTTTGTGCTGTGAGGACAACACACGGGGACGGCTCTTCTGTTCTGAATTCAGAGCTGGACATGACGGGGAGACGAAGAAAGGATCATCTGAATCATGGCAAATCATCCGCTCAGCATCCTTTTTCCGGATCAGGACCGGGTCGTTTATCAGACCGTTCCGGAGGAGACCTGGCACAATCTGGGGCTGGACACCCTGGTTGGCCAGGTGGCTCAGAAGCCTTCGGAGATTCCGCTGCTGCAGCGGGTGATGACCAGCCTGACAGCCGATCCCGGGGTCAGCCGCTTCCGGAGCGAGGTGTTCCAGGATCTCCTGGCGAATCCGAAGATCCGGAATCAGCTGATGGAGCTGCTGGAAAAGGTTCGGATGTTCTACGATTACGGCGTGGTGCGGCGGCATACGGCGGACGAGGCGGGACTCTGGGATCTGATGCACCGCCTGGAGGAATACCATGATTATATCCTGACGGTGGAATCCATCCAGGCCTGTCTCACGGACCAGCAGATTACGTCGGAAGGTCTGATCCGCCTGCGGGACGAGGTCCGCGGGATCTATGAAAGCCATGCGTTTGCCGCCCTCCGGCAGGATGTGGAGGCCCTGCGGGTCTCCGCCTCGAAAGTTCAGAGCCTGACCGTGGGAATCAACCTCAATGACCGGTTCGAAGCGGTCAGCATGGGGCTGGTCTCCGTGAACGCCAGGCCTTTTACCCGTTCCGGGCTGCTGAAGCATTTCGCGGCGGCCCTGTCGGCGAAGGACGACGTTTCCCCGGATGCGGAGTGGAACGGAAGCCTGTCGTATCAGCCGGCAGAACCGCTTTCCGCAGTCTCGGGCATGGAGCGCCTTGCGAAAACCGGCATGGTCATGCGCAATCCCCTGATCGGGCTTACGCTGGCATCCATCTCCAGGGAGGACGGATCCGCGGACGCGCCTCATCAGATGGACAGCGCCGCTTCCCAGCTGGTTTCCAGGCTGGTGCGAAAGCTGAAGGATACCCTGGGGAAGTATATGAACACGAGCGTTCGGGAGATCGCGGATCTGATTCCGGAGCTGCTTTTCTACGTCCGCTGGGCGGAATTTATCGAATCCTGCCGGGAGCGGGGCTGGGTGTTTTCCCGGCCCCGGGTGCGGGAGGGCTCCGGGGAAGCGCCAGGCATGGAGGCCCGGGGCTTTTACAACCTGAAGCTCATGGGTTCCGTCTCTCCGGCGGAGGCGGTGACCAACGATCTGTGCTTTGACGGAGAGAAGCGCGTCTATCTGCTGACGGGGGCCAACCGGGGCGGCAAAACCACCGTGACGCAGGCGGTCGGCCAGCTGTTTCTGCTGGCGCAAAGCGGCGTCTCCGTTCCCGCGGCGTCATTTTCCTTCGATCCGGCCGATCAGGTGCTGACGCATTTCCCCGCGGACGAAGACCGAACCCTGGATCTGGGGCGGCTGGGGGAGGAGTGCCAGCGGTTCCGGGAGCTTTACGCACAGAGCACCGAGCGGAGCCTGCTGCTTTTGAACGAAACCTTTTCGACGACATCCTTCGAGGAAGGGTATTACATCGCGGTGGACGCGGTTCGCGCGATCCTCCGGCGTGGCGCCCGTACGATCTATAATACGCATATGCATAACCTGGCTCAAAATCTGGATTCCGCCATCAACACGGAGGATTCGGCCGCGAAGGCCGTATCGCTGACCGCGGAAACCCGGGAGGGCCGGTCTACCTTCCGGATACGGATCGGCCCGCCGGAAGGCAAATCCTATGCCCGCGGCATTGCGGAAAAATACGGCGTCACCTATGAGGCGCTGACGCAGGACAGCTCCACTGCGAGGAAGGAATGAAATGAAAAAAATCTTTACGGTGGACGATTTGATGGTGGCCGTCATCGCGGCTCTGGGGTATGGCTTCGGGTATGCGCTGGCGAAGCGCTGGGGGTGGCCGGAGGCGGCGTGCGTGGCAGCGTGCCTGGCCCTCGGAATGGGGCTTGAGGAGGCCACGGGCAGGATTATCTTCAGCAAAGCCGTACAGCGGAAGAGGACGAACCGGGTGCTTGCCTATGCCGTTATCCTGCTCATTTTTCTGGCGGCCCAGGCTGTTTCTGTCCGGTGGCTGGGGGAGTCCATGCTGAAAACGGTGCAGGAAGAGGTCATTTTCACGGCTGGCTTCGCCGTGCTCGGCCTGATCGTCAACCTGATCCTTCGCTGGATTCGCGCCAGAAGGATTCGCGAGCGCTATGGGGACGGAGAAGAGGGCTTTGCCTTCGACCTGACGCGGGAGGAGCAGGCGGAAACCGACAGGCGAAATCGGCGGATTCAGGGCGAATATGATGCCAGCCTTGCTGTAAAAACAAGGACGGGCATCTATGTCGGGGAAAGAAATCATTCCATACTGACCTATCTGGGAATCCCCTACGCAAAGCCGCCGGTGGGGGAACTGAGATGGAAGGCGCCCGAGCCGCTCCCGGCCTCAGCGGATGTATTTGAAGCGGTGCACTTCGGCGCTTCGGCCATCCAGGTCGACCATAGGGGCTCGATTGAAAAGACGCTCAGGCAGAGCGAGGACTGCCTGACGCTGAACATCGGCGTCGGAGATGCAAAGAACAAAAAACCAAAGCCGGTGCTGGTGCTGTTTCACCACGGCGATTTTGCGTACGGAGGCGCTGTCGATCCCCTGCAGTATGGGAGCGCTTTTCTGGAGAAGCATCCGGATACCGTGTTCGTCAGTTTTAATTATCGTCTCGGCCTTTTCGGGTTTATCGATTTTACGGAGGTTCCCGGCGGAGAGGCTTATCCGGATGCTCTGAATCTGGGGCTTCTGGATCAGATTGCGGCGCTCGAATGGATCCGGGAAAACATCGCGGCCTTTGGCGGCGATCCTGATCGGATCACGGTTCTTGGCTTCGAGGCCGGGGCGCTGTCCATTCTGCTGCTGGCCGCCAGCGAGCGGGCGAGGGGCCTCTTCCGGAGGGCGTTCGTCTTCAGCGGCAACCCGGAGGAAGCATACGATACGCCGGAGGCGTCCAGAGCGCTGGCCGCGGAGCTTTTGAAGGAAACAGGGACCTCCACGATGGAGGAGCTGCGGCTGCTGAGTACGGCGACCCTGAAGGACGCGGCTCAGAAGCTCTGGCGGAAGCTGTCCGCGCCGACCTGTGACGGGAGGCTGATCCCGTCGGACGTTCTTCGCGCGTACCGGGAGGGAAAGGCAGCAGGGATCGATTTCATCATCGGTTTCCCGGGAAATGAAACACAGATCTGGCGCTCCGTGATCGGGGAGCGGCCCTATCGGGAAATGATCGCCTCGGCCGTGGCGGACATGCAAAGCCAGACGGACGGTTCCGGTGCCAAGGCCATCCGGGAGGCGGGCGGGGCGCGGGCCTCCGCCGCGGACGACCCGGAAGCGGGATCGAAGATTGTCGAGCGATGGAATGCGCTGGGCATTTACCGCGGCGCGGTCAGCCTGAATGAGGGCGGGAACAAGATACATCTCCTGTTCTGGAACGAAAAACCGCTGATTGAAAAGCTGGGCTCAGGCACGATCGACGTGGCGGCCGTCCTGCTTGGAAACAGGGAAGCGCTGGAGATGTACGGCAATGTGATGGATCAGGATCTGTCAGAGATTCTTCAGCTTTTTCTGCATAAGTTTATCGGCGGAGAAGCCCTGCGGCTGTACCACAACGAGATCCGAGGCGTAGACGCCCTGAACTGGAAGGCGTTTCCGGCAGCCCTCTTCATTTCGGACGGAATCATCCGGTGCGGCGCTTTGAAACAATGAAATACCGGGAGCAGTTCTGTGGAACAATGATCATCCGAGCGGACTTCTCTGCATGAACGACGCAAAAGCGCATGGCTCGGTGCGAGAGGCAACAGAACGGTCGGTGCGTAAGACTGAAAAACAGCCCGCCTGCCAGGATGCAAAGGAATCATAGGCAAAAGAATCATAGGGACGAGGACATCAAAAAGAACCGGCTGGGTTACAGCCGGTTCCGGTTATTCAGGGAGGGGTGCTGAAGCTGCGGGCTTCTTCCCGGGGCTGAGCCGAACACAAAAGGACCGTCCCCGTGTGTTCGTGCGTTCAGCCGACGGCCGCGGCGCCCCGTTCCATGGCCTGGCGGTTGATCGGGAGCAGATGCTCCTTCTTCGGGCCGAAGGTGGCCTTCAGGGCTTCCATGGCGGAATCGATGGAGACGACCCCCGTCTTCTTCAGGATGGCGCCGAGCATGACCATGTTCGCGGTCCGGGCGTTCCCCAGCTCCTCGGCGATGCCGTTGCAGTCCACCGGGATGGCGGTGATATCGTCCCGGTCCGGCGTGATGTCGATCAGGGAGGAGTTGTACAGCATGACGCCGCCCTTTTCCATGGCGGGGGTGAACTTGATCATGCTGGGCTTGTTCATGATGACCGCGAAGGGAATTTCCGTCACCAGCGGAGATCCGATGGGCTCATCGGAGATGACGACGGCGCAGTTGGCCTCGCCGCCGCGCATTTCGGGGCCGTAGGAAGGCATCCAGGAGACGTTCATCCCCTCATGCATGGCCGCCTTGGCCAGCAGCTGGCCGATCAGCAGCACGCCCTGGCCTCCGAATCCGGCAATCAGAAACTGAGCTTCCATGGCTTACTCAACCTCCTTCTTAACCCCCAGCGGATACTGAGGAATCATGTTCTGCTCCAGCCATTTGAGGGCTTCCTGGGGCGTCATGCCCCAGTTGGTCGGGCAGGCGGACAACACCTCGACCAGGGAGAAGCCCTTTCCGGCGATCTGAGTCTCGAAGGCCTTCCGGATGCTCTTCTTAGCGTCGAGGATGTGCTTGACGTCATGGACGGAAACCCGGGAGATATAGGCCGGCCCATCCAGGGTGGCGAGCATTTCGCTGACCCGGATCGGATAGCCGCACAGCTTCGGATCCCGGCCGTAGGGGGAGGTGGTGGTCACCTGGCCCGGCAGGGTGGTCGGAGCCATCTGGCCGCCGGTCATGCCGTAGATCGCGTTGTTGACGAAGATCACGGTGATGTTCTCCCCCCGGGTCGCGGCGTGGGTAATTTCCGCGGCGCCGATGGAGGCGAGGTCGCCGTCTCCCTGATAGGTGAAGACGATATTCTTCGGGTTCACCCGCTTGCAGCCGGTGGCCACCGCCGGAGCCCGGCCGTGGGCGGCTTCCATCATATCGCAGTTGAAATAATCATAGGCGAAGACCGCGCAGCCCACGGGGGCGATGCCGATGGTCCGCTCCTGAATCCCGAGCTCGTCGATGGCTTCCGCCACCAGCCGGTGAATAATGCCGTGGGTACAGCCGGGGCAGTAGTGCAGCGGCTTGTCCGTCAAAAGCTTTGTCTTCTCATATACGACAGCCATGTTCAGCAGCCTCCTTTCGCCAGGGCTTCCACCTGGTTCACGATCTCCCGCACGGTGGGCACGATGCCGCCGGTCCGGCCGAAGAAGTGAACCGGGGTGGCGCCCTCCACGGCCAGGCGGACGTCCTCCACCATCTGGCCCATGCTCATTTCCACCGTCAGGAAGGCTTTGGCGTGCTTCGCGGCTTTCGCGATGGGGGCGGCGGGGAAGGGCCAGAGGGTGATCGGTCGGATCAGGCCGGCTTTGATTCCGGCCTCCCGCAGCTTGCGCATGGCGCTGCGGGCGATCCGGGCCGTGGTGCCGTAGGCGACAATCACATAGTCCGCGTCCTCCGTCATCTCCTCCTGCCAGCGGCACTCGTTCCGCTCCATGGCCGCATATTTCTCATAGAGGTGATTGACATGTTTTTCCAGCACCGCGGGATCGATATACAGGGAGTTGATCACCGCCCGATCCCGGCCGCAGCCGGGCTTCCAGCCGGTGGCCGCCCAGGTTTTCGCGGGAAGATCCTTCCGTTCCTTCCGCTCCGGCATCTCCACCGGCTCCATCATCTGGCCGATCAGGCCGTCGCCCATGATCAGCACAGGATTCCGGTACAGATCCGCCAGGTCGAAGGCTTCCTGGGTCAGCTCCACCGCCTCCTGCACGGAGGAGGGGGCCAGCACCAGCATCCGGTAATCCCCGTGGCCGCCGCCGCGGGTGGACTGGAAGTAGTCGGACTGGGCGGGCTGGATGGACCCCAGGCCCGGGCCGCCGCGGACCATGTTCACGATGACGCAGGGCAGCTCCGCACCGACGATATAGGAGATCCCTTCCTGCTTCAGGGAGATTCCCGGGCTGGAGGAGGAGGTCATGACCCGCGCGCCGGCGCCGGCTGCGCCGTAGACCATATTGATGGCGGCGACTTCGCTCTCCGCCTGCAGGAAACAGCCGCCCTCGATCTTCGGCAGCCGCTTGGACATGTATTCGGGAATCTGGTTCTGAGGGGTGATCGGATAACCGAAGAAGAAGCGGCATCCGGCCTGGATGGCGGCTTCAGCGATGGCTTCGTTCCCCTTCATGAGCATTTTCTGACCCATGGATACGCTTCCTCCTTATTTTTCGACTTTAATCACCGCGTCCGGGCACATCCGGGCGCAAAAGGCGCAGCCAATGCACTGATCCTGATCGGAAATGGCAATGGGATGATATCCCCGGGAATTGATCTCCTTGCTGAGGGCGAGGAGATGACGGGGACAAACATCGGCGCACAGACCGCAGCCCTTGCAGGTCTCAACGGCGATGGTCAGCTTGGCCATGGAAGTTCCGCCTCCTTCAAATAATAATGAACCTATTATAGTTTCAGATGCTTCCGCCGTCAATGCGGGAACAGGAAAAAATCAGCCGTGGAAGGGACCGGGAGGGGGCGGGAGCGGATGGACGGGAAAAAGGATAAAAGGTCAAAACCGCATGGTCTGCCCCGCTTTTTGTGCTTGAAATGGTGAAAAGTGTGCTTTATAATTTGTATAAAGAAAGAAGTACATGCGGACATCCCTGATCGTTTTGGGTTTCGTCCATGGAGGGAGGATTCGGCTTGGAGCGGAGCAAGGCTGTCAAACCGGGAAGCGGCGCGAAGTTTCTCTATCTGAAGAATAACTGGCAGCTATATCTGATGGTGCTGGTGCCCATCGCCTTTGTCATTATTTTTAAGTATGCCGCGTATCCGGGTCTTCGGATCGCCTTTATGAACTACAAGCCGGCCAAGGGCTACGCCGGAAGCGAATGGGTCGGGTTCCAGATCTTTGAAAAGATCTTTAAGGACAAGGATTTTATCCGGGCCCTGAAGAACTCCCTGGCCTTCAACTTCCTGGATCTGCTGGTCGGGTTCCCGGTGCCGATCATCCTGGCGCTGATGCTCAACGAGCTGCGGTTCCAGCGGTATAAGAAGCTGAGCCAGACGATCCTCTACCTGCCTCATTTCCTGAGCTGGGTCATCATCGCCAGCGTGGCGCTGAATCTGTTCAAGCCGGAAAGCGGCCTGGTCAATATCCTGCTGAAAAACGCCGGATGGATCGACAAGGGGATTCCCTTCCTGACCGAGAAGTGGCACTGGGCGGTGACCTATCTGCTGATCGGCGTATGGCAGAACATGGGCTGGGGCTCCATCATCTATCTGGCGGCGATCACCGGGATCAGCCCGGATCTCTATGAGGCGGCCACCATCGACGGGGCCGGCCGGCTCCGCAAGATCTGGAACGTGACCCTGCCCTGCATCCGGGGAACGATGGTGACCCTGCTGATCATGAATCTGGGCCGGGTCATGGGCTCCAACTTCGAGCGGCTGGACTCCTTCGGCAACGTACAGGTCAAGGAATTCCAGTATCAGCTGGCGATTTACATCTATGAGAAGGGACTGGCGGGAAGCAACTTCAGCAGGGCGACGGCGGTGGGCCTGTTCCAGTCCCTGGTGGGCCTGATCCTGGTGCTGACCTCGGACCGCGTCTCCAAGGCGCTGGGCGAGGACGGCCTGCTGTAAGAGGGGAGGAGAGAGAGTATGACGACGGCTTCCGCTCCGAAGAAGGAATCCCTCTTCAAGGGGGTCAACCGGGTTCGGGTCAGCGATTTCGTGATCGCGTTCATCATCCTGCTTCTGAGCCTGACCTGCATTATCCCGTTCATTCATATCGCGGCCAAGAGCATCTCCAGCAATACCGCGGTGCTCTCCAAGAACGTGTATCTGCTGCCCAAGGGCATTAACTTCGAGGCCTACGGCTCCATCTTCCGGGACGGGCAGCTGACGCATTCGATGGTTTATACGATCTGGATGACGCTGCTGTTTACGGTGATCGGCATGATCATCACGACGCTGGCGGCCTATCCCCTGGCCCGGCGGGATCTGAAGGGCCGCGGGCTGATCGCCTTCATCCTGATGTTTACGATGTACTTCAGCGCCGGCCTGATTCCGGAATACCTGCTGTACAAGGATCTGGGGCTGCTGAATACCATGTGGGTGCTCGTGCTGCCCCTGAGCTTCAGCCCCTACAACATGCTGATCATGCGCAGCTTCATCCGCTCCACGATTCCGGACAGCCTCTATGAGGCGGCCAACCTGGACGGGGCCAGCCATTTCCAGATCCTGACGCGGGTGGTGCTGCCGCTGAGCAAGCCGATTATCGCGACGCTGTCCCTGTTCTACGCCGTCGGCCGCTGGAACGCCTACGCCGACGCCAAGTACTACATTACCACCAAGGCGCTGCAGCCCCTGCAGTACCTGCTGAGCAACATGGTGCTCAACAGCGGGCAGGACGCGGTCAGCCTCTCCGAACAGGCGGCGGTGGAAGCCACTCCCGAGGTGCTGCAGTCCGCGGTCGTCATGTTCGCCACCCTGCCGATCATCATGATCTATCCCTTCGTTCAGAAGTATTTCGTTCAGGGCACCATGATCGGCGCGGTGAAGGGGTGACAACCGCCAGCGGCGGTAGTCCTGTCAGAGGTGAAATCAGCCAAAAAAAGCGGCGGCTTGCCGTGACAGCGCCGCGGCGATGGCGGCTGCCTGTAAGGTATCTTAAGGGCGGAGCCCTTAAAAAATAAAGGAGGTAAACCCATATGAAGAAACTCGTTTCCCTGCTGCTGGCGCTCTGTGTCATGCTGAGCATGGCAGCCGTCGCGTCCGCCGACGTTCCCGGTGACTGGGCGCCCTTCGCGGAGCGCGTGAAGATCACGGTGCCGGTGTATGACCGCTCCAAGGAAGGCTATCCCGCGGTGGACGACAACTACTGGACCCGGTATATCCAGAAGGAATTCGGCGACAAGTACAACATCGAAGTGAAGTATGTCGCGATTCCCCGCGGCGACGTTATGACGAAGTACTCCATGCTGATCGCGGCCGAAGACACCCCGACCATCATGATGGAGTATGACTATCCCAAGGTTGCGCAGTGGGCCAACGACGGCGCCATGCAGGAGATCAACCTGGAGGAGTTTGCCAAGGTGGCTCCGACCTTCTATCAGGCCATGGTCGACAACAACCAGCTGGGCTACACCGATATCAACGGCAAGACCTACTTCGTGCTGACCGAGCGGCCCTACTACAACACCACCTTCACCTTCGTCAACTTCGTCCGGATGGACTGGCTGCGCAAGGTGGGCTATGATCATGTGCCCCAGAACTACGAGGAGCAGAAGGACGCCCTGAACAAGATGATCGCGGCGGGCCTGACGACCAACCCCCTGAGCACCGGTATCCCGACGGCGGCCTATATCGCCAATTTCGGCTATCGTGACTTCCCCGTGACCGACGAGGGGGAGAAGGAATGGGCGATGCACAGCTCCCTGGGCACCCCCAGCTTTGCCTGGTATCCGACCCAGCGGATGCTGAAGCGGATGAACGCCGAGTATCACATGGGCTGGTATTCCAGCGAGTTCGATCTGGAGAAGAACAGCGGCGGCGCCGCCACCGACCAGACCCAGACCGACTTCGTCAACGGCAAGACCTACACCTATGGCGGCTATATTGCCAACAACATGGCCTGGCTGACCGCCTTCTATGAGAACAACCCCGGCGCCGAGCTCGCCATCGCAAGCCCCTATGCCGGCCTGGAAGAGGGCGTCAACACCGGCGCGATCCGCGCGGACAACCCCTTCGGCATGATCGTCGGCTTCTCTTCCCTGGCGAACGCGGATCAGCTGAAGGCCGCCTGGATGCTGATGGAGTGGATGATTCAGCCCGAGAACCTCTTCGTGCTGGAGAACGGCGTCGAAGGCAAGACCTATCAGCTGGATGAAAACGGCCTGCCCGTCATGCTGGACTACAAGGGCGAGGAAATGCTGAACCACAACAACAACATCGACATGACCTGCCTGGTGCACGCCTCCAAGAAGGTTGGTAC
Source organism: Clostridia bacterium (assembly GCA_017433405.1). Classification (GTDB taxonomy): domain Bacteria; phylum Bacillota; class Clostridia; order Christensenellales; family Aristaeellaceae; genus Aristaeella. The sequence continues at coordinate 37,274 of JAFRHH010000087.1, forward strand.
CATCGAGCAGACCATCACCCAGATGAGCCCCGTGGGCCTGCCCCAGGACTTCACCCAGGCGATCATCGACAACTACTACAAGCTCAAGGAGCTGGCGGACGCCGGTAAGGCCTATTCCGACCCGGTCTTCGCCGTCGCCATCGAGAGCGAGAGCGAATACAGTGCGAGCCTGCTGAGCCTGTGGCAGGAAGACTATGCCAAGCTGATCAAGTGCGATCCCGCCGAGTTCGACGCGCTGTTTGAGCAGCTGTCCCAGGAATACAAGGATGCCGGATACCAGGAGATCATGGACGAGCGTCTGGCGGCCTATGAAGCCGGCAACACCACCAAGATCCCGGATCTGTCCAAGGCCAAGTAATTCCGGAAAAGGAAACAAAGGGGAATCGGGGCAGGGAACGAAACCACAGCTGGGAACTGAACCGGATTCCCCAAAACCAGGGAAGGGGGGGG
>JAFRHH010000088.1 GCA_017433405.1 Clostridia bacterium
CGAGGACGGTCAGACGGAATATATCATCCCGGTCCAGAAGGAAGCCATTGCCGTGCCCCTTCTGCGCCAGCTCCTCACGGAGCTCTCCGATTCCGCCCGGGAAAGCATCCTGGGGAAGATGCCGTCTCCCGCCAGTCTCCTTGCCGAAGCACCGAGGCAAACCGCGGCCGCCACTCCCGCGTCCTCGATCCTCTCCGCCGTCTCCCTGCTCTCCGCCGCGCCGGGCCTCTCGGCCGCCGCCCCGGCCCCCGCTCATGTCGTCCAGGCCCCGGTCAACATCACCGTCAATGCCGCCGGCGCCTCCCCGGAGGCCGTCGGCCGCTCCGTCTACAACCTTGCGGAGCGCTATCTCCAGCGAACGCTGCAATCCTGACGGCAGACCCAAAACCGTTCATCCGCCTAACCGTCTTCCACTTGATAATCAGGACATCGCGACCCCGGAGGTGTCCCATGACCCAGTCCTCGGCCTATATCCTCGCCCAGGGAATCGACTACCAGTATCATTTCTGCGGCGTGATCTCGATTCAGTATGCCTATTCCTCCCTGGTCGCCTCCGGCTCGGATAACGCCATCAGCACGGACTTCCTCAACGGCGTCCGGAATCAGCCGACCCAGGTCACCCTGACCGTCGCGGAATCCGACGCCATGCGCCAGGACGGCTGGTCCGCCCCTCTCTCTCTCTGTCGCCACCGACCTGTTTTTAATTATGGAGGTGATTACCCCAATGCCCACCGTCAAAATTCCGGATGTCTATCTCTCCTGGGACGGCATCCTCTTCGCCGTGGCCCTCCTCGTCTGCGCCGCAGGCCTGATTTCGGCCCTGGTCAAGGGCTGGGAGGCCTTCCGTAAGGTCTCCGTCCGGGACCGGGTCCGCGCCCTGGACACCCGTCTTTCCCAGGCGGAGCGCCGCCTTCGGGTCGGCAACCGCCTCTTCGCCTGCCATTCGGACGACATGGGCCAGATGCTCCAGACCCTGCAGGCGATGATTATGCACATGTATTCCGGAAACGACCGCGAGAAGCTCCGGGAGGTGAACCGGGAGCTCTCCGACTATCTGGCCCGCCGCCGCACCCGTGAAATGATTGAAATGGAAATGGAGGTTTCTTCCCATGAAAGTGAACTGGATCGTACGCATTAAGAACAGAGCCTTCTGGCTCGCCCTGATCCCGGCTCTGGCCCTGGTGGTCCAGGCCCTGGCCGCCCTCTTCGGCTGGACGGTGGATCTGACGGAGACCACCGGCAAGCTCCTGGCCCTGGTGGACGCGGTCTTTGCCCTGCTGGTCATCCTCGGCATCGTCGTGGATCCGACCACCGACGGCCTGAACGACAGCGCCCGCGCCATGGCCTACGAGGAGCCCACCCCCTCGGTGAAATAACGGGGCCATGCCCGACCTGAACCGCACCCTCCGCGTCTCCGTGGACGGAATCGAAATCTCCCAGGGCTGCCGCGTCCTTCTCCAGGGCGCCGCCGCCCTCTCCCTCTATCCGTCCATGAACCTGGTCGGCCTCCTGAACCTCTCCGATGCCGGCTATAACGCCCTTTCCGACGGCCGTACCCTCTCCGTCGCCGCCGACCGCTCGGAGCTCTTCACCGGCCAAATCCAGGACTTCTCCCGCAGGCCCTTCCCGGGCGGCGGCGTCCTGACGGAAATCGGCTTTTCCCTGGGACTGGACCTCTGGCAGGCGGAAATCTCCCTCTCCGTTCCGGCGGGGAAGACTGTGAAAGAAATCATTCGTCTCGTCCTGGAGGCCTCCGGCACCCCCTTTCGCCTGCTGACTGCCCTGCCGTCCTCCGCTCCATTCGATCTGCCTGCCGCCCAGCCGTCCTCCGCTTCCTTCGGCCTGCCCGCTGCCCAGTCGCCCGCCGCCCCCTTTTCCCGGCCCTGGGCGCTCTTCGGCCGGGCCGGGGAGCTCCTGGAAACCCTTCTGGCCTCGGCGGGCCTCCGGGGCTGCCTGACGCCCGCCGGCCTCCTGCCGGTTCATCCCTCCGCCCCGCCCCAGGTGGAGCTTTCCGAGGCGGATCTGACGGACCGCCCCATCCTGACCCGGGGCTTCGCCGTCCTCCAAACCCGGCCCCTGGGCTGGCCCGTGGGCCGCCGGGCCAGCCTGATGTATCAGGGCCGGGAAACCACGGGCCTGATCCTCCGCCGGGAGATCGACGCTGACACGGCAGGCAGCCCCTGGTCCTGCCAGCTCCTGCTGGAGCTCTGACAGAGCTGGAAGAACTGGTGGACGGCCCTCTCCGTTCCGGACCTGGAACGGGAGGACTGTTCCCGCTGTTTCGCAGCGCCTTACCCCGATCAGAAACATCAAAAGGAGGAGCCCATGATGCCCCACCCCTCCATTCCCCCGGAAACCCTCGCCGCCCTGAAGCGGGATTTCCTCTCCTCGCTCCATGTCGCCCTCCCGGGCCGGGTCGAAAGCTTCGATCCCGCCCGGGCCACCGCCTCGATCCGGCCCATGCTCCGCAGTCCCTCCGGTCTCTCCCTCCCGCTCCTGTCCGACGTCCCGGTCTTCCTTCCGCTCCCGTCCCTGATGACGGTCTCCCCGGGGGATTTCTGCCTCGTCGTCTTCGCCGACAGCGCCATCGACGGCTGGCTGACCTCCGGTGAAGAATCACCCCCGTCCGCCGCCCGCCTTCATGACCTGTCGGACGGCTTCGCCTTCGTGGGCTTCCGCCCGGTCCAATGGAACGGTTCCTCCGGGGCAACCACCTGAATAATACCCGAACCAGGGCAGCCAGTTCCTCCGGATGCTCCAGGCGGGCTGCGTGGCGAAAAAGAACAGTATCATCTCAATACGTCTCTTATATTGATGTATAATGAATACCTGGGACGACAATATATCTTCAAAATCATAAAAAGGTTGTTTATTACCGCGCAGCAGCCTGGATGCCTTCATCAAGCACAAATTGGTCAAGCACCTCGTCCGGAATCGCTGTTGGATCTGTGATGTTATGCTCCCGAATGTACTGGCTATATTTCCGCAAATCAAAACATAGCGGCTTTGACGATTCATAGGGAGTATGTTCTTCTAAAAATCTGTCCACGATTTCCTGATGTGGATCAGGATAATTCTTCTGTCCAAACATAGTCATACACCTCCCTGATTGTCTTTGTAGCAATTCCATCAAAAGCAATTGAAAACGGGTGTTCTCTGGGAACCCTGAACGCTCCATATTTCGAGATATAGTAGTTCATCAGTTCTTCGTCCATGGCCTCTCCATATATGAACCCCTCATATCCGAACCTTTCTGAAATATCAGCAGCGATTGCAAATAAGTGTCCGCCAACACCCTTATATTTCTGTACGCCGAATCTCCACTTGTTATTTTGCGGTGCGGTACATGCCCATACAATGTGCACTGCACGTGCAACAGCATCTGGTTCAACAGCAACTAACCCTTGTATATCAAATGTGCCCTTCAGTACCAGCGCGAAAACCCTAACTCCCGTTGGGAATTGTCCCCAGTTCACGTACCATCCATTTTTCGAGTTAAACCTGGAAAGCAGGCTTTTCCTTTTTAGCTCAATTACTTCCGTTTCCAACGTCTCTTCAGTCACAGTATCTATTAGACATGGCGTTAATTCATCGATTTCGAACGCTATCATCCGTCTACCTCCAAGCGCCATTCAAGAGACTGTTCTGATGGTTTGATTCTAACATATAATCCTCTGTCTTTCAATGCATAATGCTAAGGAGGTGATCCCCCTTGCCCCTGCTCCGCCCCGCCGACCCCTCCGGCGATATCCTGCCCGTCCTCTCCGTCCAGTCCCTGTCCTCCGGCGCGGAGGCCGTCGCCCGCCATGTCCTCTATCGCCTCCGCCTTCTCCGGGGCGAATGGTGGGAATATCCGGACCGCGGCAACCAGATCCTCCGGATGCTCCAGGCGGGCCGCCTGACCGCCGCCGACGCCCAGACCCTTTCCTCCTACTTCACCTCCTATATCCTCGAAACCGAGGGCGTCTTCGCCCTCGACGAGGTGGAAACCACCGTGGAAGGCCGCGCCTTCCGGTTCTCCTGCCGCCTGATCACGGCGGAGGGCCCCGCCAGCCTCTCGATCTCCCTGAACGATTTGCTGTAGCGCAAAAATGCTATCAGCGTAGATCTAAGGATGGGGGACAGCATAACGCTGTCCATCAGAAAGGAGCCTTGCCCCAATGCCTTACTTCGTCCCCTATATCGACTCAACCGGCCTCCATCTCCCGACCTACGAGGACCGCCTCTCCGAGCTCCTCTCGGCCTACCGCTCGATCTTCGGGCAGGACACCCTCCTGGATGAATCCACCCCGGATTATCAACTCCTTTCCGTCTTCGCCCGGGCTCTGGACGATCTCTCCGCCCTCCTCCTGGATACCTTCAACGCACGGAACCCGGACTACGCCTCCGGCCGGGCCCTGGATCTCCTCTGCCCGCTCTTCGGCATCTCCCGCCGGCCTTCCGAAACCGACGCGGCCCTCCGACTCCGCCTGAAGGGCGCCTTCGCCGCCCGGGCCTGCGCCACCCGGGAAAGCCTGGAGGCGGCGCTCCGCGCCCTGGAATACGTCCAGGATGTCTCCGTCGTGACCAACGAAACCGACCAGACGGACGAAAACGGCATCCCGCCCCATTCCCTGGCCTGCGTGGTCTATTCCGGCCGGAACGCGGATATCGCCCAGACGATCTTCGATAAAAAGGCCCCGGGCATCTCGACCTTCGGCACCACCACCGCCAATGCAACCGACGCCGCCGGCCGCCCCCACGCGGTCCGCTTCTCCCGCCCGACGACCCTGCTGATCACGATCGCTGTCAAAATCCGCCCCCTCGCCGGCTATGACCCCGCCGTCCAGGAAACCCTCCGCGCCGCCATCGTCTCCTATGTCCAGTCCCTGGGCATCGGCACCCCCCTCGTCGTCTCCCAGCTCTACGGCGTCTGCTACTCGGCCGTCCCGGCCACCCAGCGGACGGCCTTCATGATCGGAGATATCCTGACATCCTCCTCCCAGGGCTCCCACAGCGATATCTATCCCTGCGCCTGGAACGCCCGCCTGACCACCGTCGCCAATTCCGTCTCCTTCACCGAAATCACCTGATGGGACAGGGGGACGGTTCTCCCATCCCATTCGGCCCATTGGGACAGAGGAACCGTCCCCCCGTCCCACGAAAGGAGCCCCCCATGAACTACCTCTCCCTCTTCTCCTCCTCCATCCGCGCCCTCCCGCGCTTCTCTGCCCTGGCGTCCGCCGTCCTTTCCCAGGCGGATGACCTGATCGCCCTCGTCTCCGGCTTCCCGGAGGCATTCTCCCTTGCCACCGCCGCCGGAGCCCAGCTTTCCGCCCTCGGCACATCCCTCGGAATCCCCCGGCCGGATAGCGCCTCCGACACCGATTACCGGGCCCTGATCCGCGCGAAGCTCCGCCTCTTCCGCTGGCCCGGAACGAACGAATCCGTCCCGGCCCTCCTCGCGGAGATCTCCCCGGGGGCAGACCTTTGCGACAACGGCGATGGCTCCGTCACGGTCTCCGGCCTGTCCCATCTGCCCTGTGGGGACCGCTCCCTGCTCCCGGTTCCCGCGGGTATTGCGGAAGCGTCCACGCTTTAGCGTGGCTAACGCTTCCCATGTTACAGGAGTCCGCGAGTGGCGAGGCGTCAGCCGAAGACAGAGCGGAAACGACGATCACATGGGGACAGGGGGACGGTTCCTTCGTCCCATTCAAGACAAGGAGACGGTTCCTGCCAGACAGGGGGACGGTTCTTGCTGTCCGCCAGGACAGAAGAACTGTCCCATCTGTCTGGGATTCCCACGTCATGACGGCAGACCGCACCTGCCATCATTCATCCAAACTTCATTAAGGAGGCCCCATGATCAATTCCAAATCCCTTGCCCGCGCGGGCTGCCCCTTTCTGGGCGTCCCCTATGCCACCCTCGACTGTCAGGCCTTCATCGAGGCCTGCCTCAAAGCCTGCGGCCTGTCCCTGAACCTGTCCGGCTCCAACGCCTGGCTGCGGCGCATCGCCTCGGAGGGCTGGATCGGCTCCCCGGAGGACTGCCGCCGCCTCTTCGGCGCCATTCCTCCCGCCGCCTTCCTCTTTATCCGCGCCTTCGACGGTGGCGAGCCGGCGAAATACCGGGGCGACGGCTTCGGCAACGCCAGCCATATCGGCCTCTATACCGCCCTTACAGGCGATGAAATGGCCGCCCTCGCCTCCGCCGCAGGCGTCCCGAACGCCTCGGCCTGGAACTTCGGCTCCGGCGCCATCCATTCCTCAAAATCCCGGGGAGGCGTCGCCACCAGCGCCTTCTCCGGCAAATCCATCTCCGGCGGCTGGAACCTGGTGGGCCTCTGGAGAGCCGTGGATTACGGGGAGCGGATCAACGCGATCCTCCGGGGCGAATCCCCGGGCCCCGACCCATCGCCAACACCCAGCCCGTCGCCATCTCCGTCTCCCGACCCCGGCCCAACCCCGGAACCCACTCCCGCGCCAACCCCGACCCCCGCCCCGGAGCCCGCCCGGGTCGTCTCCCCGAACGGGAAGCCCGTCAACACCCGAAAAGGCCCGGATGAATCCTATGCTCTCTCGAAGGCAGGAAAGATCCCCGCCGGCGACCGGGTGGATATCCTGCGCCGCCAGGTGAACCGCCAGGGGGAGCCCTGGTGCCGGATCGCCTGGACGGATCCCCGCGGAGCCCGCTGGGCTTGCTGGATGAAGGCAGACTTCCTGGCTCCCATCGAGGAGGACATCACAGCCACCCAGGAACACACATCCACCCCGGAGTCCTCATCCTCCCCGGAGCCCTCATCCTCCCCGGATCCCTCATCGTCCCCGGATCTCCCCGAACCTCCGGCTCCCGCCCCCTCCGCTCCCAAGCTCCCGGCCTCCCCGAATCCCTCGCCGGACCTATCGCCAACCCCTTTTACCCCGCTTTACACGGTCCATATCCCCTTCCTTCCGGAATATCAGGCCGCCGCCCTGGTCGCCCGCTATCCCGGCTCCTGGCGGACGGAATCTGTCTCCTGAAAGGTTTTTGCCATGTCTGATTTTTCCCAGGTCTCCCCCTATATCCTCCTTCCGACGACGGAGGACGCCCGCCAGATGTTCAGCCTTTCCATGACCCTTGAAGGGGATCCCTTCGAGGCCCGCTTCGAGCTCCGTTATTTTCCAGCCCCGGACCGGTGGATGGTCTCCCTCTGGGATCACGCCTCCGGCGAGCTCCTGGCCAATCAGATTCCCCTGATCTGTTCCTATGGCGAGGTCAACGACCTTTTCGCCCCCTTCCGCTGCCTCCGGGGCGGAAAGGGTCTGGGATCCCTCTGGGTGATGCGGGCCGTCGACGCCCCAAACACCCCCGACCCGGCGGGAACCACCCTGAAACAGTTCAGCATCATCTATGGAAACCGCCTGTGAGAACGGCGCCGATGGCCGCGCCATACCAACGGGGAACCCGACCATCAACCCAACATTTCCGCGAAAGGCGGCAGGGATGCAGGTCTTGCGCAGACTCTCTCCTCTGTTGTAAAATATGACCGGGTAAAAAAGCCTGAAACCATATCGTGCCGTCAACAGATCCGGCGCTTTTCCGGCCGGAAAGAAAGGGCATGCCGGAAGGGCCGCGGATCCCTGCGCCCGCGGCTCGCGCATGAAGGCGGCGGACCGAAAAGCGGAGACAGAATGGCAGACGCGGCCTGTTGTTCACAGAGGAGTGATAACGTTTGAAAACGCTCAGTGAATTTTGCTTTGGGGATCTGCTGCTGCGTTATACGCTGGACGACCGGGACCGGGTGAGCATGCAGCTTTTGCCCGCGGGACTGAAGGGCCGGGAAGTGGTCCGGGATTACCAGCCGGAACCGCTGGTCCAGCTGCACGCCCGCGGCGACAGGCTGGCGAATGGCTACGGAAACGGTCATACGCTGGCCGGTACGTCGGCCACGGACGCGCTGCGGCTGTGTTCCCAGACGCGGGAAGGAAACACGGTGATCACGACCGTGGCGGACGGCCGCGGGCGGACGGTGCGCCACCGGGTCTCCTGGGCGGAAGGCCTGGAGGCGCTGGTCGTTTCCTGCGTCTTCGAAAACACGGGGGATCGGCCGGTAACGCTCAACCTGCTTTCCAGCGTCCATCTGAGCGGGCTGACGCCCTTTACGGAGGGCGACGCGGCCGGCGCCCTGGTGCTGCACCGAATGGCCAGCATGTGGAGCGCGGAAGGCAGGCTGCGCTCGGAAAGCATTGAGGAAGCCATGCTGGAGCGGTCCTGGACGGGGCATGCCCTGCGGCTGCTCAAGTTTGGCCAGGTCGGGTCCATGCCGGTGCGGGGATGGTTCCCCTTCGCGGCGGTAGAGGACCGGAAGGCCGGGGTCACCTGGGCGGTTCAGCTGGCCTGCCCCTCCTCGTGGCAGATGGAAATCCGCCGGAAGGACGACTGCCTGAACCTGATGGCTTCGCTGGCGGACGAGGACTTCGGCCACTGGGCCAGGACCGTCGCCCCGGGGAAAAGCTTTGAAACCCCGGAGGCCTTCGTCACGGTCGGAGCCGGCGGTGTGGATGAAGTCTCCCAGCGGCTTTTAACGGTCCATCGGCGGAATATGCCGCGGCCGGACCGGGAGCTGCCGGTGCTGTTCAACGAATACTGCTCAACCTGGGGAAATCCGACGGAGGAAAACCTGCGGCAGCTTGCGGAATGCCTGGACGGGCGGGGCGTGGACTACCTGGTGATTGACGCCGGATGGTACCGGAAGCCCGGAGGCGGATGGTCCGAATGCGGCGGCGACTGGATTCCGGAGGAAAAGGAAATGTTCCCCCGGGGGCTGAAGGCCACGGCGGACATGATCCGCCGCCACGGGCTGAAGCCCGGACTCTGGTTTGAACCGGAAACCTGCGCGTCCGAATCGGAAATGTTCCGGCGGGAGGAGCTGCTGCTGAAGCGGTTTGGCGCGGTGATTGACACGGACAACCGGCGGTTCCTGGACCTGCGGAAGGAAGAAACCCACGCATGGCTCGAGGAACGGGTGATCGGGCTGCTCAAAAAATGTGGATTTGCCTATATCAAAGTGGACTACAATGACTGCATCGGCGTTGGCTGCGACGATCCGGACAGCCCGGGAGAGGGGCTGCGCCAGAACATGCAGGGAACCCTGCGCTTCTTCCGCCGCATGCGGGAAGCCATTCCGGATCTGATGATCGAAAACTGTTCCTCCGGCGGCCATCGGCTGGAGCCCTCGCTGATGGCGGTTTCGGACATGGCGTCCTTCTCCGACGCGCATGAATGCGCCGAAATTCCGATCATCGCCGCCGCGCTGCACCGGGTCATCCTGCCCGCCCAGAGCCAGATCTGGGCCGTACTGCGCGAAAAGGACAGCCTTCGCCGGATGAATTATTCCCTGGTGAATACCCTGCTGGGCGTGATGTGCCTTTCCGGCGACGCAACCCGGCTTTCCGCGGAACAATGGGAAAAGGTGGAGGAAGGAATTGCCTTCTACCGCCGAGTTCGCGGGGTCATCCGGGACGGACGGAGCCGCTTCTTCGGAAACGTTTCGGAAAGCTGGCGGCATCCGGAAGGCTGGCAGGCGGTGGTCCGGAAGGCAGGGAACGAAACCCTGGCCGTGATCCACACCTTCGGGGGCCCTGTTCCGGACCGGATCGAGCTGCCCGTGGAAGCCGCTGAGGTCCTCGGCGTCATGTGTTCGGAGGGGAATCGGGTTTCCCTGGAGGGCGGCCGGCTGACGGTGGAGCTGAAAGCGCCCTTCGAGGCGGTCGCCGTTCATCTGGGCTCATGATGGGGAAAGGCGATCTCTTCGTTTCATCCCCGTGTTCCAAAGGAGGTAGCATGAAAAGACAGCAATGGATTCTATGGTTTCTGGCGATCCTGATCCTCTTTGGCCTGCCGGCCGCGGCGGAAGAAGCCGACGCGGCGGAGATTCAGTTCGACGTGCCGATAGAATCGGTCACCCATTTCGAGGGGGACACCCTGGTCGTGGACGAGGGCGTCACCGTCATCGGCATGACGGAGGAGCTGGTTTACGATCCTGCGACGGATGATTACCGGACGGAGCCATACGAGCTTCTTCCCGGGGATGTCCAGCTCTATACCCTCTATGTGGATGAGGACGGCCTGACCGCCGTCCCTTCGGTTCAGCTTCCCGCCAGCCTGCGGATTCTCGGCCCGGAAGCGATTACCGCCTCTGCGATCTCCCGGCTTCGGCTGCCGGGAACCATCCGGGAAATCAGCCCGGAGGCCTTCTATTCCGTCGGCGTCGGGGAAATGATCCTCGCGGCGGATTATACCGGGCCCATTCCGGAGGGCACCTATCTGTCCGTCGGCGCCTACCGGGTAGAGGAAGGCAATCCCCTTTACAGCGCCAGGGACGGCGTTCTGTTTTCCGCCGACGGAAAAGCCCTGCTGCGCTACCCGCAGGGGAAAACCGAATCGTTTTACGAGGTGCCCGCCGGCACGGAAACCATCGGGGAAAACGCCTTCAGCAACAGCTGGATGGCCTGCGATCTCCTTTCCGTTTCCCTGCCGATCGGCCTGAAGCGGATCGAGGCGCGCGCCTTCTCCGGCTGCGGCCTGCTGCGGAACGTAACCGTGCCGCTGACGGTGACCGAGCTGGATCCGACCGCCTTTGCCAACTGCGTCAGCCTCGAGCGGCTGAGCCTGCCCCCGGGCTTTACGGCGACGATCGGGGACGCCGTGGAGGAAACGGATTTCACCTTCTACAACGGGGATAACGGCAGCACGATGGCCGCGCCGAGGAAGGAACCCTCCTCCTGGGATACGAATCCCGATTTTTCATCCTTCCGGGTGATGCTGGACAACGCGGAGGGCACCGGAAGCGTGCCGCTTTACGCGGATGACCACTCCGACAAAATCGTTGAGGAAAAGCCGGTCCGGACCACCGTCTGGATCCGGGACATCCGGAACGGCCGCGCGGATGTGACCGATAACGGCCGGGTCCGGTGGATCGATCTGAGGAATATCCGCTACATCATGGATGATTACTTCTTCATCGCCGAGGACGGTGAAATGCTGAAGCCGGAGCAGTATAATCCGGACAACCGGCCCTACGAATTCCATTACTGCGTTCGGGATTCCGCCCTGTTTCGCGATCCGGAAACGGATAAGGACATCCTGGTGCCCCTGGCGGATGTCCGCCTCTATCGGGAGGACAAAGGGGACGGCGCCGTCTATGGCTTCATCGTGCTGCGGGATCCCCCGGTTCAGCTGCTGGACAGCCCCGGAGGAACCCCGGTCGGGCATCTTTTCGGGAAGGATCAGGCGCGGGTCATCGGCCGGCAGGACGGATGGCTGCAGGTGGAAACGCCCTACGGGGACGGATGGATTCCGGAGGACGCGCTGATCATCGTCGAACCGATGAATGCGAAATAGCGTGAACGGGCCAGCATGGCAGACGTGAAACGACGTTCAAAGAGGAGGAAGACTATTATGAAGGCAATCAAGCGATGGACGGGAATGCTTCTGGCGCTGGCGATGCTGGCGGCAGGCCTGCCGGCGGGGGCGGAGGATGCTGCGGAAAGCGCCGCCGCGCCCGCCGCGGAAGGCGGTTCCTGGAGCCAGATTAATCAGAGCCTGGCCCGCGGGGAGGACTGGGTTCGCATCGTTTCCCTGCCCGGGGAATTTCAGCTCGGCGAAGCCAGGCCCCTGGAAGGAAGCCCGGATCTGATGATCGCGGACTGGGGAAGCTATCCCTCCATGGACGGATCCACGGTCTGCGTACCGCTGGCGATGGAGCTGGCCCGGCAGTGGCTGGATCTTCAGGAGGAGGATCTCAACGGCTTCGTCAATTTCTCAACGACGCCGGTAGCCTATGAACGGCTGACGGAGGGAAAGGCGAATCCGATGGTCACCATCGTTTCCCGAAAGACGATGATGGACGACGCCCACCCCGTCGACCTGGTGCTCGGCACCGGCCCGAACGCCGACGAGCGGGCCGCGGCGGAAAAGGCCGGAAAGGAGCTGGTGATGGTTCCCTTCTGCTGCGACGCCTTCGTCTTCCTGGTCAACAGCGAAAACCCCGTGCGGTCCCTGACCGTGGATCAGATCCGCCGGATCTATTCCGGCCGGATCAAACTCTGGAGCGACGTCGGCGGCGATGAAAAAAGCACCATCGCCCCCTATCAGCGGCCCCACGGCTCCGGAAGCCAGACCGCCATGGAGGAGCTCGTCATGGGGAACTGGCCGCTCATCGGAACGGAGATGTACATCTCCGACGGGATGAGCGATCTCATCGCCCAGATCGGCAACTACGACAACGCCCGAAACGCCATCGGATACAGCTATCTGTACTATGTGGAAGGGCTGTATAAGAGCGGAAGCATCCGGGTGCTGGACGTAGACGGCGTCTCCCCCTCCCCCGAAAATATGCGCGGCGGCGCCTATCCCTTTACGGTCAACTATTACGCTGTCTATGAGAAGGGAAACGAAACGGCGGCGCGCTTCGCGGACTGGCTGATTTCCGACGAGGGCCAGGCCTGCGTGGCCCAGGCCGGATATGTTTCCCTGCGGTAAGGCTTAAAACCGGATCATACTCGTACGAAAAGGGTCTGCCTCTTATGATCCTCTCAGATCATTTTGAGGCAGACCCTTTTTTTGCGTTTTCTATCGCGTTGTTCCGTTCTTTGTCCCGATTTCCGCGTCCTGACTGGCTGTTATGGCTGAGCGGTCGTTTCCGGCGCGGCTCCTTCCGGCACAACGTCTTCCGGCACCGGTCCTTCCGGCGGGGCCCCGGCCGGAGGCAGCACCGACGGATCGTGCTTCTCATATAGGAATTCGGACCAGGTGCTCAGATCGTAGACCCGCGTCTCCCCCTCCAGCCCCTTCAGGGATTTATCCCAGGAAATCGTGATTGTCCCGTGATCCTTGTCCGTCGGCACAATGTGGAAATCTCCGGTTTCATCAAAGGCGTAGGTTCCCTCGCCGTTTGGAACGACCTCCCCGTTCAGGAAAACAAAGTCCTTAAAGGTTCCGTCCGTAAAATACAGCCAGACGGAATCCAGCCTTCTCCGCACGCCGGCTTCATCCATATATTCGATATGCTTGTTATCCCCGGTCACCGCCTCGATCGCCCTGCCTTCGTCCGGCCCGTAGATCTGCGTAAACCCAAGGGAACCAAGCTTGTATTCATGGCTGGAGGAATACGCCGCCATTCTTCTGTCCTTTTCGTTGTACTTCTGGGTGCGGTTAATCACGATGGAGCCGTCCCTGCCGTCGGCGCCGAAGCTCCCGCCGTTTGTAAAGGCATAGGTGCCGGTGCTGAACAGCTCAAACTCGTGACGGATCTCGGCATACTGATCAAAGGTATTGTCCGAAAAATAGATCCAGACCGTGTCGATCTTCCGATCCTCCTCCGGCCGGTCCGACATCGGTAAAGGCTGCTTTTCAGGGCCGGCGAAAACCGCCACCACATCCACCTGATCCTTAATATGCGGAGGCAGGGGCGGCGGGGTTTGTCCGGCTTCCTCCGCAAGGGCCCAGGACGCGCCAAGCGTCACGGTCAGCAGCACCAGGGTCAGAAACAGCGCCAAACGTTTTTTCATGGTCTTTTCCTCCTTCTGTTTTTAGAACATATAGTCATCAACGCAGGCATCATGAGCTCTGTCTCAGATGTCCCACAGATTGATTCCCAGCTGATCATCATGAATCCTGCCGACCGCGGCCTTGAACACATGGATGAACATTTCGCAGGTCGCGCCGACGGTCAGCTCCAGCACATGACCGCCGCGGATCCGATGCTGCTGATCGGCGAGCGTGGCATGGAGATGGATGTACGGCGCTTCATTCACGGATGTGACGCTGCCGGTCAGGCTGGTGATTTCGCAAAAGCCGCTGACGGTCTCTCTGGCATATTCCCGCTTTTCCAGATCATAAACCCCGAGCACGGCATGCTCAGAGGCCCCGATCGCGCTGACCTGCGCAAAACGGATGTTTTCGTTCCCGCAGAGTTCCCGCAGCTTTTCCACAATGTCTTCGCCCCTGTCGATCCGAACCGCGTATACATTCCCAAATTTCTGACTGCGCATAGTTCATCCTCCTCCAACTCAGCACTCATGACCGTTTTCAGTTCCTGCCCCCCAGGGCGTCCGGACTGCCGGAGCGCTCAAATCGCCCCGCGGCTGACCGGGATATCCTTTCCTGTAAAGCTTACAGGGATATTTCGATGATGTTGCGGCCGTTGGCCAGACGATGATTTACCTGCTTTGCCATATTTTTCAGAATCGTTACACCCAAACCGTCCTCCGCCTGATCAAAGGGATTGTATGGCGCCCCGCCGCTGTCGATGGCGATCCGCGTCGTGCCGTCTGATTCCGCATAGGAGACCGAAATGTTCAGGTCAACATGATTCTGCCCGGGGAAGCAGTGGTCCAGCAATTCATAGATCAGTTCCTCACAGCAGATTTGCAGCCGGGAGGTATGCTTCTGATCCAGGCCGTACTTTTCGCTGAAATTCCGGAGGCCGCCCTGGAACTGCATCAGGTCAAAATCCTTCCGATTGATTTCATAGGAAAAGTATTTGATCTTCTGGATGAAGGCCACGGTTTTTTCACGCTTCGGAGCATCGAAGATCTCCTCGGGCGTGCCCTGCTCGTAAATGCCGCCGTCAGCAAAGAACAGCACCCGGCCGGCCACTTCCCTGGCAAAATTCATTTCGTGGGTAACGATCAGCATGCTCATATCCCGCTTGGCCAGCATGCGGATGACCGCCAGCACCTCGCCCACCATGGTGGGGTCGAGCGCCGAGGTCGGCTCGTCGAACAGCAGCACCTTTGGCTCCATCATCAGGCAGCGGCAAATGGCGATGCGATGCTGCTGGCCGCCGGAAAGCACCGTGGCCAGGCGTGGGCGCGGGAGGCCAGGCCTACCTGGGCCAGCAGATCCAGCGCCTTCTTCTCCGCTTCCTCCCGCTTCAGGCCCTTAAGCCGTACCGGGGCCAGGCACAGATTGTCCATCACGTCCATTTCGGAAAACAGGTGAAACCTTTGGAAGACCATCCCCATGCTGCGGCGAATTTCATCCACCTTCGCGCCCCTGGCGGTGATCTCCCTGCCGTCAATGAAGATTTGCCCCGCGTCCGGCTTTTCCAGCAGGCACAGGGAACGCAAAAACACGCTCTTGCCGCAGCCCGAGCCGCCGATGATGGCGATGCGTTCTCCCTGTTCGACGGTCAGATCAATGCCCTTCAAAACCTCCAGGGAGCCGAAAGCTTTTTTGAGTCCCCTTATTTCAATCAGGCTCATGCGGGATTCCTCCGCTTTTCCGTGATTCCTGTCAATTCCCGTTCAGCAGCTCCCATGATTATTCTTTATGCGGATACGCGTTTTTTTCTCAGCCTGTCCGACAGGGCGAACAAACCGAAGACGATATAGGACAGCGCCAGATAGATCAGCATCCCGATGATGATGGTCAAAAGCGGCTGCATGGTTCGGGAAGCGGTGTTGTTGATCACGCGGGTCAGGTCTGTAATGGTAACATAACCCACCACGCCGGTCCACTGGATCAGATTCACAATGGTAGACTGATACACCGGCTTGGCGAAGCGCAGAACCTGCGGCAGCGTAACCAGCCGGAAGGTATCCCAGGCGGAGAAGCCCAGCGTCCGCGCCGCCTCAGCCTGGCCCCTGTCCGCCGCTTCCAGCGCGGAGCGCAGCAGCTCCGCCACATGAGCGGAGACGTTCAGCGCGAAGGTCAGCACCGCTATCGTCACCGGCTTCAGGCCTGTACGGGCGAGAACGCCGTAGAACAGCAGAAGCAGCAGCATCAGCACCGGCGTGCCCCGCAGAATGGCGATATACACGGCGCCGACGCTGCGGAGGACGCGGTTTTTTCGCGTGCGCAGAAGGCAGACCAGCGCGCCCAGAATGGTGCCGAGCAGGAGCGCGAACAGGGAAATCCGCACCGTCACCCCAAGGCCGCTCAGTATCGTTTTCCATGAGTCGCCCTGAATCAGAATTTTATAGAGCTTGTCATTCAGGGTCAAGCAGCATCTTCTCCTTCTTTTGAACAGCAGTTCACGGATACCTTCCATGTGTTAATTTCGTTCATTACATAGTTTTTCCTGCTGCCGCGGTAAAAAACCTCCCGCGCCGCGGCTGAAAAAGTGCTGGCGGATTTTCCCCGGAAGCTGGGCTGAAGCGCAGGGAGAGGCGCCACGGTTATGCGTGATCTGAAATACTCGAATGTAATATAAGCTCTCCCCTGGCGATGCGGTCGTAGAGGGCGTCCCGGGGAACCGGGCGGCCGAAGAGGTAGCCCTGGAGGCGGCTGCAGCCGATCTCCTTCAGGAACCGGGCCTGGGCCTCGGTCTCGACGCCCTCCGTCAGGGTCTGCATATGGATCTGGTCCGCCAGTTCAACGACGCACTTCAGCAGGGTTTTCGCCTTTTCGCTGTTTTCCAGATTCTGGAGGAAGCGCATATCGATCTTGACCATATCGAATTCATAATCCTTGAGGACGTTCAGGGAGGAATAGCCGCTGCCAAAGTCGTCCAGCCAGAGGGCGTAGCCGCTGCGCTTGACCCGGTTCAGGGCCTCGTCCAGCTTCATGGAATCATCCGCCAGGGCGCTCTCCGTCACCTCGACGTGGATCAGCTCCTTCGGAAGGGCATACCGGGCCGTCAGCGCCTCCAGCTCCCCGACGGCGTCCATAAGCTCGAAATCCAGCCGGGAGAAATTCAGGGACACCGGGATCACCGGCAGGCCCCCGTCCAGGGGTTTCGCAGATCCCGGCAGGCGGCCTCGAAGATCGCCCGGTCCAGCCGGTGGATCAGCCGGTATTCCTCCAGCACGGGAATGAACTCATTGGGATAGAGCTGGCCGTACACCGGATCCATCCAGCGGGCCAGGGCCTCGCAGCCGCAGAGCTTCCCGGAATCCGCCCGGACCACCGGCTGATAGAAGGGCACGATCCAGCCGTTCCTGACGGCGTTTTCGACGTTGTTCACGATATACAGCCGCCGGTGATAGGCCCTGCTCATCGCCTCGTCGTATTCGGCATAGATATCCTGGAAGCGGTTCCGGATCGTCTTGGCGGCGTAACGCGCCCGGTCGATGGCGACCCGGGGATCCTCCTCCCGGCCGGCGGGATGATACCCGCCGCAGTTGATGCCGAGGCGGATCTCAGGATCATAGTCATGAACCCGGCGGTTCAGCTCCTCCAGCCGCGTCGGGAGCGCCTCCGTCTTCGTCAGCGCGACATAATGATCGTCCGCCTGGCGCGCGTAGAGGGAATCCGGAAAGAGCTCAGCGATCATCCCGCCAACGGCGACCAGGAAGCGGTTGCCCTCCTCGAAGCCCCGCTGATCGTTAAAGGCCTTGAAGTTATGCACGTCGATAAACAGATAGATCAGATCGCTCAGGGGCTCCTCGGCGGAGCGCATCCGCTCCTCCGCCCGCTCCGTAAAATACCGGTAGCTGTACAGATCCGTCAGCCGGTCCCGCCGGGCGGTCCGGATCAGCGCCTCCGACTTGCGCGCCTCGCTCAGACGCCCGTGATAGATGGCGAAACAGATCGTGGACAGGGAGATGAAGAAGGTCCAGTAGTTCACCGAGTCCCCGGAGATAACCTGCCGGGCGATTCCATGAACCACCACGTCGTTGGGCGCGAAGCTCAGCCCGCCCTGATAGGTCATCAGAACCGCGTGGAAGGCCCAGAAGCCGGCGCCGAGGATCAGCAGGGTCATATAGGGCCGGTAGATCAGCAGGCAGCCCACGTAGATCACCATCGTCAGGAAGCAGATGATTTCCTTCCCGCCCCAGAAATCGCTGTAGGAAACATAGACGCCGAAGGCCAGGCAGACCAGGTTGAAGCCGATGATCGCCAGGTGCTCCAGGGCGACGACCCGCCTCCCCCTGCGGTACCGCGTCCAGGCGTAGGCGACGATCGTCACGCCGATCGCGAAGAGGAAGACGTAAATGGAAACCAGCATGGCGTTCATGATGTTCGCCATGACCGGGGTCACCGATTCGCTGACCCGGGTAAAGCTTTCCAGGCTCAGCACCGCCGTATAGGCGACGCACAGGCCGCCGACGGTCATCAGCGCCGCGAACTGCCCCTTTGAGATCTTCTTTTTTCGCTGATAGGTGCAGAACAGGGTCAGCCCCAGGCCGATCAGCAGGAACAGCCAGTATTTGGAGGTATATTTCACGAACTGGCCGAAGGGCTCCGCCCCCGCTTCGACCCGGGGAATGACCTTATAAAAAATCTGCCGAAACAGCATCCACGCTTCCAGCAGGACGACGATCACGCCCATATAGGCGCTGGTCCGGATATTCGCGTCGTGCAGATAATCCCGCTCCGCCCGGTTCAGCTTCTCAAAGCCCAGCAGGGCCGAAATCGCCCGCAGTGTCTTCTTCATACCGCTCCCCCTGAAATCAGGATATGAAATTATATCATATTCGCCGGACGCTTATCCACCCTGATTTTATATTTGGCATTCAGAGGCTGATGGTTCTAAATCGTCTCGATGATGTTTATAAAGTCACATCGGACGCCGAATATCGAAAAAAGCTCTATAAAGAAATGAATATCGCCTGATCAGGCCTGGCTGCCGTCAGTTCGCCCTTTTCGATGTGCCTGTGCAGGGTGCTCGGGGGCATCCGCCTGCCGAGGATGCCACCCCGGAGCCGGCGAAACAGTAATGATCCGTCCCGGTTCGTCAACCTTTCAGCGCAATCCGGTAATTGTCCAGCGTCAGCGTATCCGAGTCGGCAAACCGGTACCGGTTGATGATCCGAAGCGTCTCCGGCAGCCCTTCCTCCGCCGCGTACTCCGGCTTCACCAGCACCTCCTCCTCATAGATCAGATCGGGATCCATCCGCGTCTCCTCGTCCCGGGTCAGCACCAGCCGGACCGGCTCCAGGCCGCCGGCGCGGCGGACGAAACGCCATTCCGTGTTTTCGTCAAACAGATGGCATTCCCGGAAAGCGGTTTCGGCCGACTCCCCGCGGCCCGCGGCATAAAGCGTTCCCTCCCGGATTTCATAGGGACGGAAGACCAGCCCATCCCGGCCGTAGGCCAGCATGACGCCCCGGGCCGGCGCCTTCTGAATAAAAGACTCCATTCTGTCTCCTTCCTCCTCTGCGAACGGCAGTACACGTCTGCCATTCTGCGGCGGATGACGATTCTGTATCCGTCTCCCTTCCGCCGGTGTTCAGTCCCGCGGGTTAGCGGCTTCTCTGTACCACTTTTCCAGGGTCTCGTCCGGCAGTGTCCGGTCGAACCGTTCCCGGATCATCCGGAGGATTTCCCACGGAATTGGGGAATCCTCCTCCCCGGCTCTTCCTGGATCGATCCGATCCGTCGCCGCCAGCATCTGAACGTTCCTTTTTAGCATGTCCCGGAAGAGATTTCTCACCATCTCCGCGCCCAGATCGATCTCCCGGACGAACAGGGGGAAGTCCAGGTCATACCGGGCCGAGGGAACGTATTCCGCCGAGCGGTAGTAGCACCCTCTTGCCGCGTAGGCCATGATTTCCCCGTAGCCGTCCTCGTTCCGCTCCCCGATAAAGGCGTGCAGAATCGGCGTAAGATCGATCGGCTTTCCGTCCGCGGTCTCCAGCCGCATGACGGATCCCCTGGCCAGGCAGCCGGTCACCGGGCTGTCGTCCTTCCACCGGGGATTCGGCCCGTAATCCCTGTATACATCGAGATATTTTTCCACGATCCGCAGGGCCCCGGGAGCGCCCAGCAGGCGTTCGATTTCCGCCAGGAAAAGCGCCTCCCCCGGCTCCGGAACCCCCGACGCGCCGATCAGGATGGCAGGGGACAGACAGCTGACGTCAAAAGCCCTCGCCAGCGTTTCCGTCTCAATGCTTTCCCCCCGCAGGCCGCCGACGGCCAGACAGGTTTCGCCGAAGCTTTCCCGCTTCAGATCCCCCAGCCGCAGGATGGGATTCCCGCTCATCCAGTCCGCCAGCGCCCGCAGATCCGCGTCCTCGCCCCGGATCTCTCCCCGGAACATCTGTCCCGGCCTCAGGGCGTCGTGAAGCGCGCCGTCCAGGCTGACCACCTTCTCCGTTTCCGGCTTCGTATAGCGGATCAGACGGTCCTCAAAGCCTTCGGCGTAGGCATCCCCCACGCCCACGTCCTGCTCCGTCCGGCCCGGATCCTTTCCGGACGCCAGCCGGTAATGCAGCTGCGTCTTATCCAGCTTGACCAGGGACATGCACAGCGGCAGGGGAAGCAGCCGCCTGAGCCCGTCGCTGACATAGGCGTTCGTAAAGATCATCCGGTCCAGCTTTTCCGCGAGAGCTGCGGGAAGATTCCGCCTCAGATCCTCCCGCAGCACCCCGCCCGGAACCCAGGTCAGGGTCGTGACATCCTCCCCATAGGGCGCATCCAGGCAAAGGGGCGTAATCGGCATGAGCATATATTCCAGCCGATCGCAGCGCAGGAGCGCCGGAGGCTGCTTCCAGTCGATCCGCCGTTTTTCCGATTTTTCCAGGTCACATTCCACCTCGCCGGTGACGCCTTCCCGCCGGATCCCAAGCCGGGTCACCCTTTTCAGCGCCCGCCTCAGGTCTTCCCAGGCCTCCTCGGATTCCTGCTCCAGATAAACCGACGCGTAAAAGGTCAGGCCGGCTTTCAGGAAGCGGCACCAGTCTCCCGTCTCCGGGTCCGGCCGCTCTTCGGTAAAGCAGGCGCGGACATGCGCCTCGGCGTCCATCTGCTCCGCCAGAAAGTCCGCCGCCCGAACCAGGCCCGCGTAGCCGTCCGGCAGCCCGATCCCTACCCGCAGTCCCGGCCTGGAAAGAATTTCCTCCGGCAGCAGCTCCGGGAGAGGAAGAATCGGGATGCCCAAGCCATCCGTCAGCACATCAGTCCGAAAATCCGCCGACAGCCGCACCGGATACTCATAGGCGACATTTCCGATCAATCTGATCCGGATATCCATCCTTTATTCCTCCCTTCGCGCAGGCCGCGGCCGCTCCTCGGGCAGAAACGGCAGAAGCTCGACGGCGTCGTACCAGAGCGCGTGAACCCGGCCGTCCCCGTCGCGCCAGTAGGGCTTTCCCAGAAGCGCCTCCAGATCCGTCCCGCTTTCCTTCAGCCGGTACAGCTCCGCCATGAAGAAGGATCGGTCCACCTGGCAGCCCTGCCGGATACGCCCCGGCCATTCGGCGCCGTGGGTCTCCGAGAGGCGGCGCAGCGCGCTGACCCGGCGCCGGAGGGCATCGAAGGCGAATTCCTGATCCTTCGCCGCCTCGTCCAGGCAATAAGGCCGCGCCAGCAGGTCGATCCCGCTGTCCGTCACGCAGTCCCGCTCCCGGAACAGATCGATGTCCTGGAAATTCCGCCGGTCGCAGATCTGGAAATCAAGCCAGTTCCCCGCCAGCCCGTCCCGAAGGTTGCATTCCCGTTTGGCAGCGGCCTTCGCGTTATCGCAGCATTCCGCCGCGACACGAAAGGCGCTGTGAAAGGGGTTTCCGTCCGTCACAAAGCAGATCCCGCCGCAGCAATAGAGCGGAACCTGCCGCTCCTCCGTCCGGATGATGCAGGCGCCCTTCAGGTTCCGGAAGAAAAGCTCCAGAAAGGGGAAGGCCAGATCCGCGTCGCACATGCAGTTGATATCGTCCCCGCTGTTGTGGATGATCTGAAAATGATGGGCGATGTCCTCCTCCCGACCGTTCCGCTCCCGGAAATACGTCGCCAGATCGGCCAACGTGTTTCGAACCAGCTGCCCGTACTCCCGGGCCAGATGGCGGTTGACGCGCCGGCGGGTCCGGATCCCCTCCAGGTAATCCGGCGTCCGCTGCAGAAGCCGCCCGATCGTGATTCCGATATTGTTGCCGTCCACATGGAGCACCGCCCGGTATCGCTTCCCGCCCGGGCCCGCGCTCCCCTTCAGCGCCTCGAAGGGAATGATCTCCTTCCGGCGGGCCGCCTCCTGTCTCCGGAGCTGGGAAGAGCGGGAAATGGGTTCCCCGGTTTGGGGATCCCGAGCCACGGCGGGTTCTCCCGTGCGCTTCTCCCGGATCACCACCGGCAGCGTTCCCAGGGGATCGGAGATCACGGCGGCCATCTTGACCGCGTTCAGCTTTTTATACATCTCAAAGATATCCCGGCCGAAATCCTCCGTTTTTTCCACCGCCGCCGCGGCGAGGTTCAGGGAATAGCCGTGGTCGAGATAATACCGGGAAACCTTGCGGATCAGCTTCTGGGCCAGATACCCGGTCCGGCAGATAAACATCGCGTTCCCCGCCGTGCAGAAGATCTGCTGAAAGAGCACCCGCCCGTCCTCGAAATAGGGAATCGGCGCGTCCGGATCGGGGTTCAGGTCATATTCTCCCTCCCGAAGCGGCGGATCGACGCTCCGCAGGGCATGGGCGATCGCGTCGTCCAGAATATGGTCCATCAGGTCGCTTCCGCCCAGGGTGTCAACCATCGAATTGGAGCGGAACATAAACCGCTGAATCTGCCTCGTGTCCAGGATGCCGAGCACCTCTTTGTCCATCAGTTCCCGATCCATCTTCTCTTCCTTTCCGTGTCTCCTGTTATTCCGCCCCCGCCAGCTGCCGGAAGCGCTTCCTTCCCAGGATGAGGGCCGACAGGAACCAGCATACCTGGGAAATCACCGACGCCCACCAGATGCCCCAGACCCCCAGACGCCAGACCTCCGTCAGCAGGAGCGCCGCGGCGGGGTTGATGATCAGCACGCAGACCATGGCCATCTTCCGGGGAATCCGGGTTTCCCCGGTGCCCCGCATGGCGCCGGCAATAATAATCCTGAGAATCTGGAGGAAGGTCAGGGCGGCGATGACCCAGTTGAAGGCCATGCCCTGGGTAATGGCCGCCTCATCCTGAAAATACTGCCTGTAGAACAGGCGGGCGCCCAGGATATAAACCGCGCTCAGGGCGGCGCAGAGCACCGCCCCGATCAGCAGGGCCTGCTTCAGATATTCCAGAATTTCCTTCGGCCGTCCCGCCCCCATGCTGCGGCCCGTCAGCGTCACGACGGCGCTCTGCAGCCCGTCCCCGAAGGCAAAGGTATAGCCCAGCAGGATGGAGGCGACGAAATACACCGAGGTCTGATCCGCCGGCAGCCCGGAGAGAATGACCGAGGAAATCAGAAAGCCGACCCGCGTAAACAGGTTCTCGAAGACGGTGTTCCCCGCCTTGGACCGGATGTTTTTCCAGCCCTCCGGGGGAAGCGCCGTCCGGTCGGTCACGCCCTTCAGGGTCAGAAAATCGCTGTGCCGCTTCATATAAACCAGGCCGACCACCGTCGCAGCCACGCCGCCCGCCACCGTCCCGAGGGCGTCCCCGATCACCCCGAGGGCCGGGAAGCCCAGGTGTCCCTCGATCAGGAGATAATTCACCAGGAAGTCCACCGCCGCCTGGAAAACCCCGGAAACCAGGGTCACCTTCGTCAGCCCGATTCCCCGAAGCGCCGCGTTCAGAATCAGCGGCATCGTCTGGAAAACCATCAGCCCCATGATCACCCGGAAAAAGGAAATCGAGGTTTCGATGGTTTCCGCCTGCCGGCTGCAGAGACGCATGACCGGATCCGCCAGGAAAATAAAGGCCACCCCCAGGATCACCGAAATCGCGAAGCCGAGGCGGAGCACCGCGTGGAAATAGGCGTTGGCCTCCTTCCGGTCCTTCCTGCCGAGAGCCTGGGAAACGAAGATCGACGCGGCGGTCCCCAGCGCGAAGAAGATCGCGAAAAAGAGATTCTTCGGCTGCGCCGTCAGCGAGACGGCCGACACCGCGGCCTTCCCCAGCGGGGCGATCATCTTGGTATCGATGGAGGTGATCAGCACGGCGATCAGGCTTTCCAGAATCGCCGGTACGCCGATCAGGATAATCTCCCGCCGGTGATCCCGATGGCTGCCCTCTCCAGTCATCTTTTCCTTCGGATCCCCCTGGTTGCTTCCGACCCTGATCACGCTTCCGTCCCCGCCTCCGTTCCTGCTCCCGTTCACGTCCTTCACTCCTCCGCAGGCGTCCGTTCGCGTCCGTCCTTCCGTCCGGCCAGCGATCCCGCGCCCGCCCCGGCGCTCCGGCCCGTCCCGGCGTAGTACTGATAGTCCCTGAACCGCTCAAACACGAATACGGAGGTCTTTTCGGAGGAGCCGTCCGCCCGCCGGGTTTCAACGGCATCCCGCCGGGAACAGCCGCAGACCACCCGAATCCCGTCCGAAAGCAGCCGGTCAACCAGCATAAACAGAAAGGTAAATTCCCCGGCCGCGAAAACCGCTGCCGGCTTCATCGCCTCGATTTTTTCCGCGTACGCCCCCGTCAGGGCCCGAAGCTCCTCCGGACCCATCCGGGGATCCACCTGCGGAAAGGGAAGATCCACAACCCCGCCGAATTCCTCCGCGGCCGCCAGCTGGGCGCTCCCCCACTGGGCGCTCGGATGATTGCTGCAGTTGATCAGCATGGCCGCCTCCCCCTTTCCGGATTCCATTATAAAACGCTGGACCGCTTTTATTTTTCGTTTCATTATACAGGGCATCATGAAAATTTTCAATCGATTTGACAAAACCCCCCTTCCGTGTTACGATCCCCTCCGTCAGCCCAAGCTGATTTTCGGGCCCGCCCAAGCGGGCCGAAGGGTTTCGCGGTTCCCTGTCAAGCGCCGGTATCACGAAGGTGCCGAAGGCCGTCCCAAGACGGCTTCCGGCACCTTTTTGTTTTTTTCGGCGCCCGTGTCCGGTTTTCGCTTTTTCCCCATCGATTCTTTTTCCCAATCGGTTCCAGGAAGCCCCATTCAGTCCCGACAGAACAAACGTAAGGAGGATTCCCCCCATGAAATTCCGCAAAGCCGCTGCCCCGATCCTGACGATCCTGCTGGTCTGCGCCCTGGCCCTCTCCGCCTCCGCCTCCACCTTTACCGATGCCCACGGCACCGTGATCGAGCTGGACGATACCCTGGAGGCCTATGCCGACGTAACGCTCTCCGGCGCGGAGGACGCCGCCCGGAAGGGCGAAACGAACCTCGGCGACCTGTGGGCCGACGCCCTGCGCTGGTTCGCCGTCTCCGGCGCCATCAACGAAGCCTTTGAGGAGGACGACGTGACCGCGGGCAATACCGCCGTCGCCGCCGATGCCGATCATATCGTCGCCCTGTGGAACGGCGGCAACCTGCGGGCCGATCTGCCGGCGGGCAGGTTCGGCGCCGAACAGCTGGCGGAGGTCCTTCCCTATCCGAACAGGGTCGCCGTGGTCTATATGACCGGCGAACAGCTGCTGGAGGCGCTGGAGGCGTCGTCCCAGGGGCTGCCCTATACCGCCGAAACCGCCGACGCCTGCGCCTCCTTCATGCAGGTTTCCGGCCTCCGCTATACCGTGGACACCGCCAAAGCCTTTGACCGGGGCGAGGCCTACGGCGAAAGCGGAAACTGGTTCCGGGCCGCTTCCCTCGGCCGCGTCACCATCGAGGAGGTCAACGGCCGGCCCTTTGACCCCGCCGCGGTTTACGCCGTCATCACCAGCAACGCGAACTTCAACGGCATGGACGCCTCCTACGCCATCAAAGCCGCCGCGGAGGAGAACGAAAGGAGCACCGTCACGACCGCCGTGGTGCGGGACGTAGTCTGGCGCTATATCTCCGCCGAACTGGGGAACCGGATCGGCGAAGGCTACGCCCGGCCCCAGGGGCGGATTACCGTCCGGTAAAGCGCCCCGGCCCCCGGAATTCCATCTGACCCGGGCCCGGAAACAGGAGACAGGAACAGGAGGAAAGCCATGCGCCCGGAGATCGAAAAGGTCATCGCGGAAATTGAAAAGGTGATCGCCGGCAAGCGGGAGGTCATCGGGCGGATTCTGACCGCCCTGCTGGCGGACGGCCACGTGCTGCTCGACGACGTGCCCGGGGTAGGCAAAACCACCCTGGCCGTCGCCCTCAGCCGGACCGTCGGTCTTCCCTTTCGCCGGGTTCAGTTTACGCCGGACGTGCTTCCCTCCGACCTGGTAGGCTTTTCCATGGTCAGCCGCTCCGACGGCGGCCTCGTCTACCACCCCGGCGCGCTGGAGGACGCCGGCCTTCTGCTGGGGGACGAAATCAACCGGGCCTCCAGCAAAACCCAGTCCGCCCTGCTGGAGGCGATGGAGGAGCGGCAGGTCACGGTGGACGGGGAAACCCATCCGCTGCGTCGGCCCTTTCTCGTCATCGCCACCCAGAACAGCGTCGGCGCCGCCGGCACCCAGTTTCTCCCCTACGCCCAGGTGGACCGGTTCCTCGTGCGCCTGTCCCTGGGCTACCCCGATTACGAAGCCCAGATGGAGATGCTCCGAAGCCGCCAGGGCGGGGATCCCCTGGAGCGGGTGGAACCGGTGCTGACGGGGGACGCGCTTCCGAAAATCCAGGACGAGGTTCGTCAGGTGGTTTCCCGGGACGCGATTCTGGATTACATCACCCGGCTGACCCTGGCCTCCCGGGAGCAGCCCGCGGTCGAAGTTGGCGTCAGCCCCCGGGGCGCGCTGTTTCTCGACCGGATGGCGAAGGCCCACGCCTGGATGGCGGGACGGGATTACGTCACCGGCGGCGATGTCCAGGCGGTCTTCCCGGACGTGTGCGCCCATCGGGTGCTGCTGAAGGAGCCGGCGGCGGGGCCGTCCGTCCGCGACATCCTGGAGGGTCTCCTCCGCTCCGTGGAAAACCCGGACCGCCGCGGCCGGATGTTCGGGGGGAAAAGGCCATGATCCGTCGGGGGCTCCTCTGGGGGATTTTCGCATGTCTCAGCGGTCTGCTTTATTTTTTTGAAAACAATACGGGCACCCGCATGGTCCTGGCCGCCGCCCTGCTGCTGCCGCTGATTCCCCCGGTCCGGCGAAGCCTCTTCGGAAAGGACCGGGAGGCAGCCGGCCCCCAGGCGTCTTCTGCATCCCCGCCCGCCTCCTCTCCGGCTCCGCCCTCTGCTGCCCCACCGGCCTCCGGCGAGGAGCCGGACGGCGTACGAACCTATGTCCCCGGCGATCCCGTCAACCGCGTCCACTGGAAGCTGTCCGCCAAGCGGGAGGAGCTGCTGGTCCGGGAATGGTGCCGGAGCGCGGGGCCGGAGGAGGAAGCCGCGGCGGATTCCCGGGAACGGAAGCCTTCGCCGAAGCTGGGAGCGCAGTCCTCATTCACCGCCAGCCCGGGCCTCCGAAGCGCGAAGGTCCGCCGGAGCCTGGCAGCTTTCCTGATGCTTTCCCTGGCGCTGCTCCTGCTGCTTCCCGCCGCCCGGGACGGGGTCAGGATCCTGCTGAACCGGCTGTTCGACGAAAGCGAGGCGGTCAACGCCTATCGCTACGAACGTTTTCCCGTGGCGGAGGGCCGGTCCGTCCTGCCGGCCCTTGTCCCGCTGGCCCTGGCCGCCCTGTCCCTGGCGGGGCTGGCGCTGGGCTGCGAAAGCCGCGTTCCCGCCCTGCTCCTGGCGGCGGGGCTGATGCTCTTTCAGATCTGGTTCGGCCTGTCCTTTCCCGCCTGGGGCAACGGCGCCCTTCTGATCCTCTTTGCCCTGCGGATGCTCCGGCGCCCTCCGGCGGGGCGGGAGATTCGAAACCTGCTGGCGGCGGCGGGAGCGCTCTTTCTCGCCGTGGGGCTGCTCTTCCCCGGCGTCGACGCCGCCACGGAAGCGGCCTCGGAGGCCCTCCGGGACCGGCTGAGCCGGATGGCGGGGGCCGTTGCCGGGGAAGCCGGGGAAGCGCCCGAGGGTGAAACGGAAGCCCGCCGGGTCCATTCCCGGGCCCCGGCGGAGGGAACGGAGGAAGCCCGGCCGGAGCGGGCCTTCCGGCTCGTGACGCTGGCGGAAAAGCAGATCTCCCGGCCCCACTGGGTCGACGCGCTGCGAATCGCCCTGCTGCTGCTGGCTTCGGCCGCCCTGCTCGTCCTGCCCTTTCTGCCCTTCCTCTGGCTGAACGCGCGGCGGAAAAAGGCCCTCGAGGCCCGAAGGGTCTTCGATTCGGAAAACATCAGCGAGGCGGTCGCCGGCATCTTTCAGCAGGTAACCGCCTGGCTGGAGGCCACCGGCCACGGCGGGGGAAACCAGCCCTACGCCCGGTGGGCCGCCGATCTGTCGCCGGCGTATGCCGAGCGCTTTTCCGCCTGCGAAAAGCTTTTTGAGGAGGCGGCCTACAGCACCCATGAAATGCGGGAGGAGCAGCGGCAGCAGGCGCTCAGGCTGCTGGAGGAAACGGAACGAACGCTGAAAGCCGCCGCCGGATGGCGGGAGCGGATAAGGCTGAAATACAGGGAGTGTTTATGGTGCTGAAGGGACGGAAAACGGCGCTGCTCGCGCTGACGCTGGGAGCGGCGCTGCTGCTGGGAGGCTGCCGCGTGCGCGTCGTCGGGGGCGGCGGGGGTTCCGCCGCCCTGCCCGCCGCCTCCGAATCCGCGGCGGACGCCCGGGGGGAAGTCACCGGCGGCGCGGCCTCCGCGTCTCCGGTGGAGCCCGCCAGGCCGACGGAGGAGGAGAAGCCGGAGAGGCCGGAAGCGGAAATGGCCGGGGAAGACGGCCGCCGAATAAAGGAAAATCCCGATGCGTCCCGAAAAGAATATGATGAGAACGCCCCCGCGGAGATCGTCAACGGCGCTGACCTGACGCTGCATTGGGAAGGCGAAGGAAACGGCGCCGGCGCGGCCGCGGAGGAAGCCGCCCGTTCCGTGGCCCTCCTCCGGGATACGGCGGAGCAGCCCGCCGTCCGGACCGAGACCGCCGAGGAGGCGGACCGCCTGGGCGTATCCCCGGAGGCGGCGGAGGCGGATTCCGCCCTGACCTATTTCACGGTGCTGCTGGAGGACCGGGTGGGCTCCCTCTTCGAGTGCAAGCGGCTGAACCTCTACTGGGAGACGGATCAGGATCACGTAACGATTCATAAATCCGCCCCGGAGCACGCTCTGATCCTCTCCGCCGGATGCTACGACGTTTCCGCCCGGCTGCTGCCGGAAAACCTGCGGGTCAGCGACGGGTGGGTTGCGCGCAAGAATCCCGGCGTGATCGTCAAGCTGGTGGACGGCGGTCTCCTCGGCCGCCGGGTTCAGGATGCCGGCGCCGCCCGGGCGGTCTATGAAAGCCTTTCCGCCCGGGACGGGTGGCGCGGGATCGACGCCCTCCGAAACAGCCGGATCCTGCTGCTCTCCCGGGAGATGCTGGAAGCCCCCTGGCTGCGAACCGCCGCGGCGGTGCTGATCGCCCGGGCCGCCTATCCCGACCTGTTTTCAGACGTGGATCCGGAAGAGATGCTGCGCATGCTGGCGGAGGAAGCCACCGGCGCCCCGCCCGCGGGCCTCTTCTATAACCTGAAGGAGGATGAGCCATGAAAATTCTCGTCATCGACGGCCAGGGCGGCCGGCTGGGCCGCCGGCTGGTGGAAAGCATCCGGAAAACCTGCCCGGAGGCGAATATTACCGCCGTAGGCACCAACAGCATGGCGACCGAAAATATGCTCGCCAGCGGCTGTGCCAATCAGCTGGCGACCGGCGAAAACGCCGTGATCGTCGCCTGCCGGACGGCTCGGATCATCGTCGGTCCCTTCGGCATCGCCACCGCCGATGCCATGATGGGCGAAATCTCCCCCGCCATGGCCAACGCCGTCGCCTCCAGCCCCGCCTACCGGGTCCTGATCCCCATGAACCTCTGCGATACCTATATCGCCGGAGTCGCCAAGGGCTCCGCCGCGATCCTGGAGGA
This sequence comes from Clostridia bacterium, assembly GCA_017433405.1. Classification (GTDB taxonomy): domain Bacteria; phylum Bacillota; class Clostridia; order Christensenellales; family Aristaeellaceae; genus Aristaeella. The sequence goes on from JAFRHH010000088.1 coordinate 29,605, forward strand.
CGCCATGGCCCACATCCGGGAGCTCGTTCAGAAAAACTGATTTTTCCTATTGACAAGTTCTATATAGCAATATATTATTGTTTGTAGAGAACATCGGACAATAACCTGTGATCATACACCTTTCATTTGTTAGCTGTCTGGTGTTCTCTTCTGTTGTGCCCTTTCCTCTGTGAACAGCAGTTCACATCTGCCATTCTCCTGTGATATTGATCAGCCGAGAACGCCAAGATGCTCCAGCAGGATCTTCGTCCCCATGGCAATCAGGATGATCCCGCCCGCCAGTTCCGCTTTGGAACGGTATTTCTCGCCAAAGCGGCTGCCGAGCCACACCCCCAGGACGGAGAACGCGAACGTAATCGCCCCGATCAGAAGAACCGCCGCGATGATATCGACCTTCAGGAAGGCGAACGTCACTCCCGCGGCCAGGGCGTCGATGCTGTCGGCAATCGCCAGGGGCAGCATCACCTTCGGGGAAAAGGAGTCGTTCAGCGGTTTGAACTTTTCCCGTGATTCCCTGATCATGCTCAGGCCGATCAGGCCCAGCAGCACAAAGGCGATCCAGTGATCGATTTTTTCAATGAAGGACTGAAAGCCGGTTCCGAGCAGATAGCCCAGCAGGGGCATGAGCGCCTGGGCGCCGCCAAACCAGAGCCCTGTGATGAGATAGTGCTTAATTTCCGCCTTTCCGACCGATAAGCCCTTGCAGATGGCGATGGCGAAGGCGTCCATGGAAAGCCCGACCGCAATGATCACCAGTTCCCAAAAGCTCATCCCCATCCCTCCTCCACCTTCATCCTTAGCCCGCAGGCATAAAAAGAAGCGGCAGCCGCTCCCTTCGCGGTTATCATCATACCATAAAATGGCCGGTTTTCAACAGAGAACCGGTTTTCTTATATGTTCTTTCGCAAAAGCTTCCCTTCCCTACCCCCGGATCACCTGGACCGGCATCCGCCGCAGGCTGGCGGCCTTCAGGATCCGCCCGGTTTCCCCCGGATGCCCGGTCACCAGGGCGATGACCTTCGCGCTTCGGCGAACCATCCATTCGCTCCTTTCCCGGAGGGCCTCCTCGCTCAGGACCGCCGCCATGACCCGGACATATTCCGCGCGACTGAGCAGCTCCCGGTAGCTTTTTCGCCATTTCCCGTCCCACTCCTCGTCGAAATCCGGCGAGGGGATCGCTGCGATCAGATGCAGCTCCGGCCGGGTCTGCTGCAGGCGGACCACGATCTCCGCCGCCCAGAGATCCGTCCCCTCGTTCAGCCCGGAGACGAAGGTCGTATACCCTTCGGAAACCGCTTTCAGGATACTGTTTTCCAGCTCAACCCGAATATCGTCCTCCGTCCGTTTCAGGAAAGCGGGATGCGGCCCCGTCAGGCAGCATCTTTTTTTCTGCCACGGATCCCGCATTTCGCTCCGCGCCTGCGCCGGTCCCTTTCGCTCCGCCCGCCTCTCCATCGCCTTTCCGCCCCCCTTCGGTTCATTCGCGGGTATTGTATCACGTTTTTAGTTTTCTTTAAAGCAGATTTTATTGTTTTGGGTTTATTTTTCGTGTTTTTCAGTGTAGATGAACCGTCTCTCTAAGTTCCCAGCGTTTATATTTTTCATTCCGCAGCACGAAAGGACCGTCCCTCTGTGTTCTTGCATGTTATGCTTTGCGAAAAGAGCATGAATACAGGAATTCTAGCAATCCAGCAGAAAAAGAAAACGACCTGGTGGTTGCCGGACGACAAAAACATAATGGAATGAGTTGGTCCAAAGACGGAAGCGGTAGCCTGGCGGTAATCACTGTTGAATACAGAAATTAACACAAAAGGACCGTCCCCGTGTGTTCCCCGTGTGTTCCTGTTCCCGCGAAAAATTTGTTCTAATCGACAGGGTTGAAGGGAGCGGATGTAGAAATATACGCCGGAATGCTCATTTTTTGTTGGGAAAGGAAGGACTGCCAAAATGCGAATTGCTCTGATCAATGAAAACAGTCAGGCCGCGAAGAACAGCCTGATCGAAGCCACCCTGAAGAAGGTTGTGGAGCCCATGGGGCACACGGTGGACAATTACGGCATGTACGCGGCGGACGACGAGGCCCAGCTGACCTACGTCCAGTGCGGCCTGCTGGCCTCCATCCTGCTGACCTCCGGCGCGGCGGATTACGTGGTTACCGGCTGCGGCACGGGCGAAGGCGCCATGCTAGCCTGCAACAGCTTCCCCGGCGTGATCTGCGGCCATCTGGTGGATCCGTCGGACGGGTTCATGTTCGCCCAGATCAACGACGGCAACTGCGTCGCCCTCCCCTTCGCGAAGGATTTCGGCTGGGGCGCGGAGCTGAAGCTGGAAATGATCTTCCAGCAGCTCTTCGGCTTTGGCCACGGCAACGGCTATCCGAAGGAGCGGGTTGTGCCGGAGCAGCGGAACAAGAAAATCCTCGACGGGGTCAAGGCCGTGACCTATCGGACGCTGCCCGAGATTCTGGAGGATCTGGATCCCGACTTCGTCAGAGCGACCCTCGCCGGCGCGAAGTTTAAGGATCTCTTCTTCGCCAGCTGCAAGGACGAGATCATCGCCGAAGCCGTGAAGAAGTTCTGCTGAGAAGCCCCAAAAAAGCACGCCGATGTCGGTGTGCTTTTTTTTGTGTAAAACGAGTTTTCGTCGGGCAACGGGATGCGTGGAAAGAACCTCACGCGGCGGGCTGCTGTTCTTCCGCTTCAGCGTCCTCCGGTTCCCCGTAGGGTTCCCCCTGTGCGTTGGTCATGACTTTCAGTTCGTTGTATACATTTTCCGGCCCCTCACCGAAATTGAAGGCCACGGAGCTGCGAATCAGCTGGCCGCCGGCCAGTTCCCGCATGACGACCCGGGCGGCCGCCTCGTTCTCCTTCGCGTACTGAAAGGTGATCTTCACGTTATAACCCGCCTTTTCAAATGGGCGGATCCACTTGTTCAGCATTTCCTCCGTGCTGGTTCCCACGATCGGCAGAATCACGTTGGTGCCGGCCATATCGCTTTCCAGGAACGTCTCCACCGCGTCCTCGAAAATCTTCATGCCCTCTTCATGCACCGATCCGGCCGCAGCGCCGTGGCTGTCCACATATTCCGGAATGGCACCCTTGATCACGTCCACGTCCATGATGAAGGCGCCCATTTCCTCGCTGCGGGGATCGCAGATCCGGGTGGACTTTCCGGAGGCCGGCAGCCCCAGCACCAGGAGCATCTTAATCCTCATGCCGGTGCGGCACCGGCACAAATAGGAATGAAAACGGGAGCCGCAAAATTACCCGCTTTCTGGTATACTACGCTTGAGAGAGGCACACTACAAAGCACGGTAGGAGGAGTTGCACGCAACTCATC
>JAFRHH010000089.1 GCA_017433405.1 Clostridia bacterium
TGAAGGTTCCATCTCGCTGGACTCTTTGGCCAGCTAGTTGCGTCTCTACAATTTTCGCCTCTCAGAGGCTTGTTTGCTATGGGTTTCTTTTGTTGGTGGCCCTGCTGCACTCGTAAATAATGTTTTCACACTATACTCCTTCTTCAGGGGCCCGTCGTATACGTAATGAGGCTTTCCGCCTTCGTCAATCCGGTCCCTCCGGGCCGACCCAAGGGTCAGAAACCAGTCCCTGAGCTGATCCCGCAGTTCATCCCGCTGCTCCGAATCAATTTCAACCGTATTGCCGTAAAGCCCGTAATAGTATTCGGCCAGCGCGTCCAGCTGCTTTACCACGGGATGGGCTTTCAGCTCTTCCATGGACGGATAATCCCCCGCCACAATCCGCTCATAAAGCGCCCTGGCTTCCGGCGTATCAATCATCAGACGCTCCGGCGTCACCTCCCAGGTCACGGGCACAACGCCCGCCGGAACCTCCGGGGACTCCGCCAGGGCGGCTGCGAATACCATGGTCAGTATCATGATCAGCGCAAGACTTTTTTTCATGCAGGTTCCTCCGTCGTCCTTATTCATTCCCTCATGCTCCGGATCCGTCTTTCCGCGCGTCCGCCTTTATGCGGCTCCGGCCGGCTGGCGCGCCAGTTTAATATAGCACAGTTTACCAACGTTGTACACCTTCGATCACATCGAAGCGCCATATCATTTCTTTGGAACTTTCTTTGTGCTTTTGTTTGCTTTTGCCAGTCATGTGAGGTAAGATATGGCCAGTCACGGGAGACACGGGAACGGTTCTCCCTGATTCACAGGGCGAGGAGGATCATCGATGCTGAAGTTTCTTAAAAACAACTGGTTCCTGTTCAGCATGATTCTGGGAATCCTGTTGGGTATCGCGGTGGGCATGGTCTGGCCGGGCGCTTCGGCGCTGGAGCCACTGGGAACGCTGTTCATCAATATGATGTTCTGCGTGGTGGTGCCAACGGTATTTTGCTCCATTTCTTCGTCCATTGCCAACATGAAGAGCGCCAGGCGTGCGGGCAGGCTCATGGTCACGACGGTGCTGACGTTCATGTGTACGACCGTTATCGCCGCCGTCTTCATGTATGTGATCGTGCGTTTTGTGCCAATTTATACGGGCACGCCGGTGTTCGAGGAAACCGAAGCCACGGCGATGAACGCAGGCGATCTGATCGTCGGCTTCTTTACCAAGGCGGATTTTTCGGAGCTGTGGAGCCGCCGGTCCATCCTGCAGCTCATCATCGCGGGTATCTTCTTCGGCTTCGGCATTCAGATGTGCGGTGGGCCAAAAACGAAGCTGGCCGGACTATTGGATGAGCTCACCCGGGTGCTGATGAAGGTCATCAAGCTGATCAGTTATTATGCGCCCATCGGCTTCTTTGGCTTCTTCGCGGCGCTGGTGTCCGCCCACGGCGTGGATTTCGTGTCCAGCTACGCGCGCGCCATCATGCTCTATTACGTCGTCTCCTTCGCGTACATGTTCATATTCTTCCCGATCTACGCCCGTTTCGGAGGCGGGAAGGGCGCGGTGAAGGTGATGCTGAAGCACATACTCAAGCCTGCGGCCGTGGCCTTCGGAACCTGCTCGTCGGTAGCGACGATTCCCACCAATATGGAGGTGTCCGAGGAAACCGGCATTTCAAAGGAGGTTACCGACATCGTGCTGCCCATGGGCGCGACCATGAACATGGACGGCTCGGCCATGGGCGCGATCATCAAAGTGGCGTTCCTCTTTGGCATGTTTGGCAAGGATTTTGCCAGCGGCGAGGCGATATTGGCCATCGTAGTCGCCACGCTTTCTTCGGTGGCGATGTCCGGCATACCCGGGGGCGGCGGCACCGGGGAACTGGTGCTGTGCAGCCTGTTCTTCCCACAACAGCTTGCGACGGTTTATCCCATTGCCCAGGCCATCGGTGATCTGATCGATCCGCCGGCCACCATGGTCAACGCAGCGGGCGACTATGTCGCCTCGTTCATCGTTTCCAGATTCAACGACGGCAAGGACTGGCTCCAGCGAAAGCTTCAATCTCCTCCGGATTCAGGAACGCCCAGGTAATCCCGCCTTCACCCCTCCGCATCGGGACAAAACCGTCATTTTTCAGGCGCAGGCATACGTTTTTCCCAGAAAATCCAGCAGCAGGTTGCCCATGATCCGGCTGCCGACAATATAGCTTCCGTGGTCCTGCCCCGGCAGGACGAAGAGCCGGGCGTCCGGAAGCGACGCCGCGATTTTTTCGGTTTCCTCCCGCAGAATCAGATCATGCTCGCCCGCCGTGACGAGCACCGGGATCCGGATCGCCTTCAGGGCCTCCGGATCGATATCCGGCTCCGTCAGCATGAGGGTGACCAGCGGGTCCGGGCGCTCCCGGTTGATGGCTGTAAATTCTTCCAGGAAGGAAGGCAGCAGTCCCCGGGGAGACAGGTTGGTTCCGCTGACGGCCAGCGCCCCGAGGGTTCCCGGATGCCTGATTTCCAGCAGCAGCCCGATGATGCCGCCGTCGCTGTGGCCGTACAGCGCGGGCTTTTCAAGCTTCAGGGCCCGGATGAATTCATAAATGTCGTCCGCCATGTCCGCGTAATGGTATTCCTGCAGGGGTTCGTTGGCGCCGTGGCCCCTGGAATCCGGCGCGAAGACCCGATATCCGGCGGCCGTCAGCTGCTCCGTCTCGACGCTGAATATTCCGTGATCCTCCCCGTTCCCGTGAACCAGCACAACCGGCTTCCCCGCTCCGGCCACCACATAGTGCAGGGTGACGCCGTTGACATGGACCGATTCCATTTTCTTCTGCCTCCTCCTCCGTCCGACCTGCTTATGTCAGATTCGTGACCGTTCCGACCGCAATATATTTGTTGATAACAGCGTTCAGATCCGAATTCTCCGGACCCTCCCAGGATCTTTGGACGACGTTTGAGACCGTCCACGTTTTCTCTCCGGTTTTTTCCTTCTGATACCGATCATTATAGAAGTGTCCCGTATACATGGCCACATTCCGCATGATCCCCGGGCACTCATCCGCCGGGCAGTCCGGAAAGTTGATATTCCAGACCTGACTGGCTGGCAGCGGTTTTGCCATATATTCCTCCAGCAGCTCAGGCAGATATCGGTCCACGATATCCGTGGCCACGAAGCGATGGTTGCCATAGGATACGGCAATCGCGTGAACGCCCTGGAAGGCCGCTTCGAGGACGGCGCCCACGGTTCCGGAATACTGGACATCGGAGGAGATATTGTATCCGTGATTGATTCCGGACAGAACGACATCCGGCCTGCGATCCATCGCCGTAAAGATCCCGAACCTCACGCAGTCAGCCGGAGTCCCATCCAGCGTATAGGCCCTGACGCCGTCCAGCCCAAAATCGTATTCCTTCAGCGTCAGCGGCCTGCTGAAGATGCAGTGATGCGAAGCGGCGCTTCGCTGCTCATCGGGAGCCACCACGGTCACGTCGCCAAGCCCGCGCGCGATCTCCGCCAGCTTGCGGATCCCGTCAGCGCTGATGCCGTCATCATTGGTGATCAGGATCTGTTTTCTCATGTGGATTTTCCTCCCGCGTTTTCATTTTGCCATTCCCGATCATGAACACGAATTGATGATAATGCCAACTGGTCGCCCGCGTCAATCCCGGTTTTGTCAGCGCTGTATGTCACGGATCTTCTGACGCGATGGAATCGCCGGCATGACCGCGACGGATGAACCGGCGGAAGAACAGAAGGGACATGACGGTCGAAACGATCCAGCCGATCGGCCAGGCGCACCAGATCCCCGTGGCCCCCAGCTCCGTTTTTGACAGAAGAAGCGCCAGCACGACGCGCAGAATCAGATCCGTAAAGGTCGCCGCCATGAATTCCTTCATTCTGCCCGCGCCCCGCAGCACCCCGTCGGTGACCAGCTTGGTGGCGATCACAAAGTAGAAGGGCGACAGGATTCGCAGAAACTGCAGGCCCGTACGCATGGCGGTCTCGCTGGGCGCGTCCATAAAGAGCTTCAGCAGCGTATTCCCGCAGAAAAAGTACAGAAGCGTCAGCGGAATGCACAGCAGCCACACCATTTTCAGCCCGGCCTTCCACCCGTCCCGGACCCGGTCGTTCCGCCGCGCCCCGATGTTCTGGGCGGTAAAGCTGGAGACGCCGTTGCCAAGGGTGGTAAAGGAGGTCACGACCAGGTTGTTCAGCTTGACGGAAGCCGAATAGCCAGCGATGGTTCCCGCCCCGAAGCCGTTGATGACGCCCTGGATGATCATGTTTCCGACGGAGATAAAGCTCTGCTGCAGCGTGCTGGGAACGGCAATCATGACGATGCGGCGGAGCAGGAAGGAGGACCAGACGGGGGCGTCGGCTTTGTCCGCCGGGATTTCCCGCAGCCGGCGAAAAACGTTCCATACCGCGAGGATACAGCTGACCCCCTGGCAGAGGAAGGTCGCCCAGGCCACCCCCGCGACCCCCATCCGGAAGGCCGTCACGAACAGGATATCCATAAAGATATTGGCCGTGGAGGAAGCGGCCAGGAAATAAAAGGGCGTCTTGGAATCCCCCAGCGCCGTGAAGATCCCTGTGGCGATGTTATAGAAAAACATGAACGGAAGACCCAGCAGGTAGATCCGCAGATACAGCGCGGAGTCCGCGAGGATTTCCTCCGGCGTCCGGATCAGCCGAAGCAGCCTTTCGTTCATCGCCAGGCCGGCCGCCATCAGCGCCACGCACAGGGCGCCCGTAAAGATCATCGCCGTCGATACGGCCGTCTTCATCTTTCCTAAGTCCCGCGCGCCAAAGAGCTGCGATACCACCACGGAGCAGCCCATGTTGCAGCCGAAGGCGAAGGCGATAAAAATCAACGTGATCTCATAGCTGTTCCCCACCGCGGCCAGGGCGCTTTCGCCGATAAACTTCCCCGCCACCAGGCTGTCCGCAATATTGTACAGCTGCTGAAAAATGATGCTGGCAAACAGCGGAAGGCAGAAACGCCACAAAACCCCGGAAGGCTGACCGGTCGTCAGATCTTTGTTCATTCCCTCATGCTCCAGATCCGTCTTTTCGCGCGTCCGCCGTCATGCCGCACCGGACGGCTGACACGCCAGGATAATATACCACATTTTCCCAATGTTATGCCAGTCCTGTATCCAAAACGTCACCATATGATCCGGATCCTGATCGCGTCATATGAAATCGGAGGATTGTACAGCTACTGCTTCCAGCCTCCGGGCTTCATTACCAGTGTGCCGCGATAAACGCAGGCTGTTCTTCCTTGTGTGCTTTTTTCTTGACGACGGTGGTCATGATGGATTATTCCTTCTTCAAGATCAAATTGAGCCTTCGCTTTGACCTTCTTTTCGAGATAATCAATGGCCTGCTGCCCGGCATTGTCCTCCGCCACAGCAGCCATGATCGGGAAGAAAACCGCAGGCGCCGTCGTTCTATGGAGGAGGAAGAGACTTCCCGAGGAACCGATGAAAGGATGATGGAAAAGATGTACAATGCAAAAAAATGGTTTGGACTGCTCGCCGCACTGATCCTGGTGCTGTTCTGCGCGGTGGCGACGGCGGAGGGAAAGATCACGGTCACCGGCAGCGGCGAGGTCCGCGTCAGCGCGGATACCGCGGTCATTTCCCTGGGGGTCAGCGCCCGGGATCCGGAGGTGCTCACAGCCCAGCAGAAGGCGAATGAAGCCGTCGCCGCCATCCGGAAGGCGCTGATGAAAAGCGGCGTCCGGGAGGAGGACATCAACACGGAATTCATCAATATCTATGCCACCTACGACTATAAGGAAGGCCAGGAGCAGCTGACCGCCTATAACGCCACCTCCACCCTCGCGATCCGTGTCACCGACATGGAAAGCGTCGGAACGCTGATCGACGCGGCGTTCGCGGCCGGGGCCAATACCCTAAACGGGATTTCCTTCTCCGCCTCCGACACCTCGGAAGCGGAAGCCGAAGCCATGAAGGCGGCCGTGGAAAACGCGAAGAAAAAGGCGGACATCCTCGCGGAAGCCGCCGGGCTGAAGATCGCCGGCATTGAGCTCGTCTCCGAGGGCGGCGTCTACAGCTATCAGAACGATGTCGGCAATGTATATTCCCGGGCCACGGGAATGGACGTCGGCGCAAAGGAGGAAAGCGGCGGAACCGTCGTTCAGTCGGCGAAGCTGATCGTCTCCGCGACGGTTTCCATGACCTTCCTGACGGAATAAAAGAAATTATCAATGCCGATGCAGATCACCCGGCTCACGCCAGTTCTCAAGTGTGAGACCATCAATATCGATAAAATCCTCTGTATTGTCAGTAACCAGCGTGTCCTGATTGGCCCGCGCATGGGCAGCAATCATCTTATCTCGATCCTGATTCTGCCTGTCTTTGTGCTTTCTCTTCAGTTCCGCCAGAATCGCTCCATAATGCCTGGCCGCCTGTTGACCAAAGTCTTCAATTCTGATTCCGGCGAGGATGCGATTTACCGCTGCCCTGCTCTGCTCGGGTTTACTGCTATTGCATATACCGTATTCCAATTCCGCATAGGTTACAACGGAAATACATACATCTGTCCCAAGATGAGCCGCCACCCGGGCCGCGCAGGCGCTGTCCGGGTGCCTCATACAGAAAATCAGGATATTTGTATCCAGCATATACATTACAGTATAACCCTTTCATTGGTTGCTTCCTCAGGGCGTCCTTCAGCCAGAAAATCTTCAGGCAGCATCGCTATGCCGGAAAAGAAAGCCTCCTGAAGTGAATGCTTTGGCGTGATCACCAGAGAATCTCCGATCCGATTTATAATCAGTTCTGCTTCTTCCAGGCGATAATCCTTCGGTATACGAATGGCCTGGCTTCTTCCGGACATAAATGGTTTTGTCGTATGATATGTACGCTCCATCTCTTGAAATCCTCCTTTCGCCCTCGTGAAATATATCATGATATATCTCATCGTGTCAACACCCTGATGTTCTGTGGAATATTATTGTATGCGCCTGCCCAGGAAGGACGACAAGAATAAAGAAAAAGCTCAATCGGAATCCAAATCCAGAACTGTATAAGCAGTGCGCTGATAAGGCTGATGAGGTGATCGGAGATTTTGATATTGAGTTCATGCCGCCTGTAAATAAAAAGCCGTCCCGGAACAAGGAACAGCAACGGGCCAGAGAACCACAGAAACCAAGAACCAAGCAGACAAAAGGGCCGGAAATGGTTTTATGATACGTAGGTATCTCCTGTTCAAAAAACACTTTGCTTGGAATGACAAAATCGTTTCGATAGCAAGCGTTAAGATATGACAAAGCCCACCCGTCGGAATGACAAGGTAGGCAACAGATTTAAGCCAGCTGGAATTCCTTATACAATTTCTCGCGGAACTCTACATCCGTTGTACAGCGCCTGGCATCATCCATACGGTTCAGTGAAAACAGTTTTGCCATCAAAGCACCGAGTCGGCTTTCGCCTTCGACTCTGCCTTCAATTCTGCCTTCAGCTTCGGCTTTTCTTCTGATCGCTTCGCCCATGTTGCACACGCCGCTCATCTCCTCTTCTATTTCATAGGTCATTGGAATCCGATACTCGTCTTCCAGTTGCCGCTTCCGTTCGTCCAGCGGTTTTTCATCTGACAGGATCAGCGACAGGTATTTGATCAGCTGATCCGTACTGTTCGTACCGTCCTGCCCCAAAGTTACAACAATCACCTGAAGCTTGTCATAATTAGCTTTCTCGCAGGTGTTGTTTCCAATGCGAGGCTTTTCCTGTACCATATAATCCGTGATCGCGTTCTGTCTGGTCCGGCTGCCGGGGCAGATCCAGATGCTGTACACCTTTTGGAGCTTTTCATACTCCGAATGGGTGAATACCGTTCCATACTGCGCGGAGATCATCCGGGAACAATAATACAGTCCACGAGTAACCACCTGGTAGTGCAGCCCATCATCCACCTGGATTTCGAGATTGATAATCACTTTGATATCCCGATCCGTTTCCGGCACACGGGCTGTAAAGCGGATGTCATAGTGGATAACCTGTTCGTTCGCGGCATTGTCCTCGGAATTCATCTGCGTGATGCGCTGATTCCCATCCGGCTTTCCGCCTTCGTCCTGGTGTACAGTGTATTTGCTGACTTCAGGTTTCTCCACAAAACAGTTAGTCGCAATGAATTCATCGGAAAAACCTTGAAATTCCGGAATACACATCCGCATCAGGGGTGCAAGAATGGCTTCATGAGAAAAGATCTTCTTGACATTCCGATCCAGCTTCGCCTCGTCCCCGGCATTGTCCAGAGTTTTTGCGATGCTTGTCTGAAAAGCCAATCAAATCCCTCCTTCCGCCAGAAATATTTTATCATAGCGCAACAGGGTCCGCAAGAGCTGTTTTTGATTGCTTTTCAACGCTTTTCAAAGGATTTCGATTATCATTCACGATAACTTGGGGATTAAACCTAGGAGCCATATTAACAACACAGCTTCCGCCGCCGCTGTTCTCACCAATTACAACAGCTCCTTTTCCTGTTGTGCACATAAAATTTTAGGGTAATATGACTATAATCACTTTATGTTGTATAATCTCATCAGGAGGCATCCTCCATAGAGGGTGAAAATGAAATTATGGCAAAGAAGTCGAGAGAAGACATCACACTGGAGACTCTCTACGAGCTGAAAGATCTGATAGACGAAGCTATAGAGAAGGTTGAAAAAGCAGAGGATGAAGACCCTAGGACATTGATCGATAAGGTAGAGGACTGTCTAGTCGGATTAAACGATAAAACCCGAAATATTTATTCTTCAATGATATCAGAGCACCTCAGTGCGATGGAATCAAGCGAGATGATAGAGTCAAAAAAGCGCGTTCCTCGAAA
>JAFRHH010000090.1 GCA_017433405.1 Clostridia bacterium
AGCGCTTCCGCTACTCCCGGTCCGGCGCCTCCAGCGTCAGCACCTTGCAGACCGGGTTGTTCAGATAGAACCAGGCCGGCAGGTCGTTGAGCTTGTTGACCAGAAGGATCAGCAGGTTCAGCTTCTTGCCCTGGGTCGTCCGGACGGGGCAGGCGCTCAGGGCGCTCTGCAGGAGAATATTGAAGCTGTTGACGTCCTGCTGGTCCATGCGCTCCGGCGTCGTAATATAATGGCTCGCCATCTCCATGACGGTGACGGTGGCGGCCTCCTGCTGGCCCAGGGCCCGGCGGATCACGTTGGGGGCGGTATTGGCGTCGTTTCCCTTGAATTCCGAGGGAATCGCCCCGTTTTTGATCTCGGTTCCCGTCAGGGCGGCATACCGCTTCAGCATATCCGGATCATAGGGGCTGACGAAACCCACCAGGTTGCTGTAGAAGATCACCTGATCGTACCCGTTGTCCCGGAAATAGGTATTCAGGTAGCCGCTCAGGGGCAGCACCGTATTCTGGGGAACGGATCCGTCCACCGGATACCGGTACTGGTCCAGCACGTTTCCCTCGAGGATCAGCATCGGCTTGATGCCGCTGAACAGCTCAAGCTCCCGGTGCCATTTGGGGATCAGAGGAGTGTTTGCCATGTTTTCTCATTCCTGTTGCGCTGTATTTGCCCCCCGTTCCCGGCCGGAAAGCCGGAGGCCTGGGACATCCCGCTGCCCTGTTTCCTGCGCCGCCCGTCAGCTACGCCTCCAGATCCTCGAACCGCCGGCACCAGGTATACTTGCTGATGGCACTCTGCTGCGCCCCGGCGCAGTAGGTGCAGAGCAGATCCCGGATATAGGGCGGCATGACCTGGTTGTATTTGACCTCGAGAATAATCACATTTTCGTCAAACGGGGGAACCGTGGGCACGTAGGGATTAAAGAGATCCGTGCTTCCAAGCCCGCTCCGGAGCTGCTTGTCGAAGGTGATCCGGACCTCCTCCGCCGGGTGCAGGTACGCCTCCCGGACGTAGTCCACGAGAACCACCGGCCGCAGCAGGTTGACCGTCATCTCCCGGAAGACGTCGTTCAGAAGGCCGCTCCGGGTCGTTTCCAGCCCCGCGGGATCCCCGCTCATCAGCTGCTCGCAGAGGAGCTTCGGAATCGTCAGACTCCGCTTGGAGATCAGGCTGCCCACCTTGGTTTTGCATTCCAGCTTAATCACCCTGTCGCTGAAATTATAGATCCGGATCCGGTACTTGTCCCGGTTCTGAACGCCGTTGAGCTTGTCGTAGAGCGCCGTATTGTAAACCGTATCGAAATACAGGGACCGGATATGATACTCGTTGTACTCGTCCCCGTTGGGATCCCGCTGGAGCACGGAATCCAGCACGCCGCTCAGGATAAAATACTGCATCTCGTTGATAAAGAACTTCAGCTCATGCCGAAGCGGCAGGGTTTCCATGGCCATCTTCCGCACCCCCTTCCCTGAATGGTTTCCTCCCCGGGATTACGCGCCGGCTTCCGTCTGGCAGGCGACCAGCGTCGCGTCGTGGACGCCTTCGATGTTCAGCACGGCGCTGACCAGATCCTGCTTGCTGTCCAGCCGGACCTCCACGGTCATTTCGGCGCCGCTGCGGGTCACGGTCTTGCTGCGGAGCTTCCGCTGCCGGACCGTCCGCCGCAGCAGCTGGGTAATATCCTGCTCGGCGTAATCGTCATAGTGAACCACCAGCAGGTAGGCGTTCGGGTTCCTGAACTTAACGAAGGTCATCAGCATCAGGATCAGGCTGATGGCCAGGGCCACGATCAGGGCGTGAACATACAGCTCCGCCCCCAGGAGAATGCCCATCGTCAGGGCCCAGAACATATAGGCGGTATCCATCGGATCCTTGACCGCCGTCCGGAAGCGGACGATGCTCAGTGCGCCGACCATGCCCATGCTCAGGGCGATGTCGCTCTTGATACACATGACCACCGGCGTCGTAATCAGCGTCAGCATCATCAGCGTCATGGCGAAGCTGGGGCTGTAGAGCACGCCCCGGTAGCAGCGCTTATAGACGAAGGCGATCAGCAGGCCGACGATCAGGCCCATGCCCAGCCCGATCAGGATTTTCAGGGGCGTCAGATTCTGAAACTGGCTCAGAAAATAGTCGCTCAGGCTGGAATCGCTCTTGAGCAGGGAGCCGACCCCATCGGCGTAGGCGGTGGAAAGAATCATGGCGTGGTCCTCCTTAAAAAATTGTTCCCGGGAACCGTTTCAGGTCCGCTTCCGTTTTATGGAATCGCCTCCGGCGGCATCTCCGGCTTCGGTCCAAAGTAATGCTCCATCTCGCTGTCGTTCAGGTTAAAGGCGTTCTGGGTATATTCCCAGAGCCGGGTCGGCCGGAGCCGGACGACGTTTCGCAGCCGCTCGACCCGCTTTTCCCAGTACCGGTAGGCGCCGTCCACCGTGGTGGGCACCTCCGCGATGACCATCGGATCGTTCTCCTCGCCCCAGCGGGCCCAGTGGAGCTGCATCTCCGGCCGGATCAGCGCGACCATCTCGTTCAGGATCGACAGCATGAAATCCGTCGTCAGCTTCTGGAAGAGGCTGCCGTAGATCGTCAGATACCTGTCCTTGTATTCCGGCACGCTCAGGAGCTTGAGGAAAATCGTATTGTCGATCAGCTTCTGGCCCATGCCCTTGGCCTTGGTATAGCTCTTGGGGCTGTCAAAGCTGGAGGAATAGAGGCCGTAATCCACGTCGTACAGCACCCAGCGCCACTTGCTGCCCTCGGTTTTGAAGCGGTAGAACCGCGTATTGCCGATATCGCTGTTTCCGAAGAACATCTCGTAGGCCAGGTATTCGAACAGGTTGTCCACGTCCACGTTATCCAGGATATACTGCAGATCCTCCGGGTTCTTCGCGGGGTTTCCCGCCTTGATCTTTTTGATCATGGCCTTATAGGCTTTGTTGGAGCCGTATTTTACGCTGCCGTTGCCCTGGAGCAGGTCGATCTGCTTCGCGTCCTCGAATGTCAGCCCGTCGTGCTGGGCCAGCATGAAGCGGTCCGTCCGCTCCCGCAGGTTCATATGGCCCCAGTAGACGCCGTTCAGATAGACCGCGTAGGGCTTCCAGGCCAGGTGGGCCACCGTCGCCCCCGTCGCGTCCATCAGCCGGCTCTGGAACCCGTCCTGCAGCCGGGTCCACATGCTGTCGTTGCCGCTGTTCCGCAGGACGAAGCTCTTGTATTCGGTGTAGGGCCGGTCCGGGAAAAGGCTGGCGGCGAAGGTTTTGGCGCCGTAGAGGGATTTCGCGCGGAATTTGAAGCTCTTCTGGGGCATATCCAGGCTGAAGTCCCCCATCAGGGAAAATTCCGCTCCCTGGCTGATCAGGTTGTTTCCGGCGTCGTCGTACAGCTCCACGTAGCATTCGAACCGCGCGCCCGAATCCTTGACCTTCCGGTAAACCGTATTGGGGAAGGGCAGCTTCCCCGCCTCCTTGACCACCCGGTCGCCCACTGTCAGCATGCCGTTCTGGGGATCCCAGAGGTTGACGGGATCCGTCACCACGCTGGCCACCGGCAGGGTATGGTAGGCGTTGATAAAGAAAGTTCCGGTCAGCACGTCGCTGGGCCGCAGCCCGGCGGCGGAAAAGGCCCGGGCCCTGATTACGCCGGTAAAGTTCATCTCCAGGCGCTCCCCCTGATAGGGAGTCGAGCTCTCCGTCGGCGTGGAGCCGTCGGTGGTGTAGAAAACCTGGGTATCCTTCGGAACGTTGATCTCCACATAGGTGGTGGAATAGTACAGGCCCGGCTGGGTTTTAAAGGAAGGCTTCTCCGCGAATCCGGTAAAGCCGTTCTGGTTCACCCTGAAGGGGGTGGGGGTATCATAATAAAAAAGGCCGGCCACACCGAGCGTCCGACCGTAGGAGATATCCGTCTTCATCTCGGGAAGAATGATCTTGTCCAGGATTCTCCCGGAGGCATCCGACAGGCATACCGTTTCCTTTCCGAGCCGGGAAAGCTTAAACCCCGCGTGGTACTCCCCCGTAACGTTTTTCTCCGGCATCCTGTCGCAGAGAACCACCTTGTATTCCCCGGGGGCAATCGCCGTCCCCGCGGGAAACTGCCATTTCCGGGGGCGGCCCAGGTTGTCGCTCAGCCCCCATCCGGAAAGATCGACGGTTTCGGCGGTGCTGTTATAGATTTCAATCCAGTCGGTAAACCCCGCGCCCTTATAGGTTTCGACGGCTTCGTTGCTGGAGAGCACCTCGCTTAAATAGACGCCCGTTTTGTTCAGGGCCCGCAGATTGATATCC
This sequence comes from Clostridia bacterium, assembly GCA_017433405.1. Classification (GTDB taxonomy): domain Bacteria; phylum Bacillota; class Clostridia; order Christensenellales; family Aristaeellaceae; genus Aristaeella. Next base: position 4,281 of record JAFRHH010000090.1, read on the forward strand.
ATCTGCAGGAAGCCGCTCTGATTGTTCGGCAGAGTCGGCGTCGGCGTCTCGAAGACCTGCAGCGTTCCCTGGTCGTTTCGCCCGTAGCTGCAGTCCTCCGGCAGGTTGTCGATCATGATCCGGTCCATGACCCGGCCGCGGCTGTCGGTCAGGACGATGGTCTCCTTTTCCGCGCTCAGGCGGAAATTCGTATGGGGAACGCTGGTCCGCACCCGGTCCATCCGGTCCTTCCCGGTGCAGAAGACCAGGTAGTATCCCTTCGGCTGAATGACCGCCCCCTCCGGGAACCGCCATTTCATCGGCTTTCTTTCGTTGTCGCTCAGCCCGTACTGATCCAGCTGGATCACCCGGTCCGTCGTATTGTACAGCTCAATCCAGTCGCAGAGCTCATCGTCGTCGTCCCGCAGCCCGGTCAGCGGATCCGGCATTACCTCGTTGATCACCAGGGCGCCGTCGGTCAGGGAGATGCTCTCCCTGTACTGAAGATTTCCCTCCGGCGTATTGGGATACCAGGGGCTGAACCAGGCCACGCTCTTCCATCCCTCCTCCGTCAGGCTCCAGCTTTCGTCGGAGGCCATGATGGGGTACTGGACGGAATTGATCAGATAGGCGTTGGGATCGTAGAGATAGACCGTTTCCCCGACGCTGGAAAGCTTGAACTTCGCGTGAAAGTTCTTCCCCTCCAGGCTCTGGTTCGTATTGTCGCAGAAGACCACCGTCCGCCCGCCCGGCGCGAGAATCACGTCCGGGAACAGAAAGCGGATGCTGTCGCTGCGGTCGCTCAGCCCCAGGCCCTCGAGATGCATCTCCCGGTCCGTGCTGTTCCAGATTTCGATCCAGTCGGGATAGTTCCCGTTCTCATCGGTAACGGCGGAGGCGTTGGCGGCCATGATCTCGCTGATCACCAGCCCGTCGTAGGCGCCGATCACCTCGTGGACGCCCTTCTCCACCTGCCCGTCGGCGGTCCCCGTCGTATAGGTCGCCCGGCGAAGAGGCTCCTTCGGCGTAATCAGCACGATCAGGGCGACGAGGGCGGCAAAGCCCAGCAGGATCAGGAAGTTCAGGCGGGCCTTCCTTCGTTTCAGCCGGGTGGCCCGGGAAGCCGTGCGGCGCTGCTTCCCCATTCCGGGGGTCGGATGATCCATACCGGGGGTCTGATGCTCCAACGCGGCTTCCTCCTTTCCCTTTCGCTGCATACACCCGGGAATTATACCACAACCTCCCGCTTCCTGCAAGAAATCAGTCAAACAGCGCCCGAATCTCCTGCTCGCTCAGGGCGGTGATTTCGGATTCCCCGGGGCGGATCAGCCGGTCAAAGAGCGCCTTTTTCCGCCGGCCCAGCTCGACCACCTGCTCCTCGATGGTTTCCCCGGTTACCAGCCGAAGCACCTGAACCTTCTTCTTCTGGCCGATTCGGTGAGCCCGGTCGGTGGCCTGGTCCTCCGTCGCCGGATTCCACCAGGGATCGTAATGAATCACCATATCCGCCCCCGTCAGGTTCAGCCCCGCGCCGCCGGCCCGCAGGCTGATCAGGAACACGGTTCCTTCCCCGCCGTTAAACCGCTCCGTCAGCTCCTGCCGCTCCGCCGCGGGGGTTTCCCCGTCCAGATACAGGGTGGAGACCCCTTCCTCCTCCAGCCGCTTCCGGAGCATCTTCAGCATCCCGGTGAACTGGCTGAAGAGCAGGAGCCGGCGTCCGTCCCGGATCAGCCCCGGCAGGATCTCCATCAGCAGCTCTTCCTTGCCGCTTCCTCCCCGGTATTCATTCATGACCAGCGCCGGATGACAGCAGATCTGTCTCAGCTCCGTGATGGCGCTGAGGACCTCCATCCGGCCGCGCTGCATTCCCCGATCCCGGAGAATCTGCTCCACCCGGGGCCGCAGCCGTTCAGTCGCGGCCAGATAGATCCGCTTCTGCTCCTCCGTCATCTGGGCGGTCAGGGTCAGCTCCATCTTATCCGGCAGCTCCTCCAGCACGTCCTGTTTCAGCCTCCGGATCAGGAAGGGACGGATCCGCCGGAGAAGATCCTCCGCGTTTTCCCCGTCCTGATACCGGCGCAGAAAGGCGGTGTAGCCGGGAAGGTATCCGGGAAGAATGAAATCGAACAGGCTCCAGAGCTCCCCGACCCCGTTTTCCATGGGCGTTCCCGTCAGGGCGAAGCGGGTGTCTGCCCGAAGCTGCTTGACCGCCCCGGCGGTAATACTTCCGGCGTTTTTGATGTTCTGGGCCTCGTCGAGAATGACGAACCGGAAGGGATAATCCTTCATCTCGTCGATATCCCTGCGGAGGAAGGGATAGCTGGTAATCAGCACATCCACATCGCCGGTCTCCCGGATATGGCGCAGCTGGCGGGTTCGCTGAAGGCTGTTCCCGGAGAGCACGGCGGCGCTCAGATCCGGCGCGAACCGCCGAATCTCGCTGTGCCAGTTATAGGTCAGGGAGGTTGGCGCCACCACCAGGCTGGTCCGGTCCGGCTGCCGGGTCGTCTGGAGCAGGGCGATGACCTGGATCGTTTTGCCCAGGCCCATGTCGTCCGCCAGCACGCCGCCCATATGCATCCGGTCCAGGGCGCTCATCCATTCGTATCCTTTTCTCTGGTATTCCCGAAGCTGTATTCCCGGAACCAGGCTGGGGGCGCTGACCCGGACGGGCTCCTCCCCGTTCAGGGTTCGGGCCATTTGGGCGACGCTTTCATCCATGCCAACCGCAAGCCCGCTGCCGCTCAGCATGCTGCTCAGGTAGGCCGCCCGGTAGGATCGCAGGGTCAGGGCGTTCTGGCCCGGCCGGTTCCCGTCCCGAACCGCCGCCTCGTAGAGCAGGGCGGCCGGCTCCTGCCACCGGGCCAGATCCGAAAGATCCAGGAAGGCGCCGTTTTTCAGCCGGTAGTACCGCCTTCGCCGGCTCAGGGCCTCGATGATTTCCAGAATCTCGTCCGTGGGCTCCCCGTCCTTTTCCAGGATCAGCTCCAGATGGTCCCCGCTCATCCGCATATTGCCCCTGAGGGTCGGCCGGCTCGGCACCATCCGCTTGAAATCCCGGCTCAGGAAAACCTCCGCAACCTCCTGCAGCTTCCGGACGCCCTCGGTAACGAAGGAAAAGATGGCGTTCGATCCGCTCAGGACGATATGCTTTTTCCGAACCCGAAAGCCGGCCCCGGCGAGGATGTCCAGCACTCTGTGCTCGGTTTCCGCGTCCCGCAGAAGCAGCTTTTCCCCCTTGTCCAGGGTTGTTTTTTCCCGGGCGCTTTCGAAGGGATTGAGCGTCTCCCGGCCATAGCGGAAATGAATCTCCGCCACCACGTTCCGGTCCTCCCTGTCTAAATAGACTTCGGTCTGGAGCGGAAGCCTGACGAGCCGTTTGCTGAGTTCCGGACTGAGTTCTACCGTCCCACGCAGCTTCAGATACGGAAGGATCTCCCCGATCACCTGTTCCGTCTCGTTCAGGGGAAAGGCGAACAGGCTGCGCCCGTCGTACTGATTCTCCATGATCAGTTTGAGAAGCGGCCGCTGGTTCTCGCTGATCCGCATCAGGGAATCCGCCGTATAGACCCAGGCCGCGTCCCGGGTCAGCATCCGAAGATCCGTCGGTATCCGTCCGCTGACCTGCAGACCCCGGGGCCCGATCTGAATCATGAACTGCATGGGTACCGCGGCGTCCGTAACCGGGTTTCGGACCTTCGCCTTCCCGCTGTAATCCATCAGCCGAAGGGTCGTATCCCCGAGATGATCCAGCAGTTCCCGGACAAAGGCGTCGGGAAAGGCCATCAACCGCTGGGAGGAGCCCGCCCGGCCTTCCTCCTCCGGGCCCCTGGCCTCCCGGTACTTCTGAATCAGTCGCAGGACCCGAAGGTCGTCCTCCGAAAACCGCATCCATTCCGGCTCGTAAACGAAGCCCCGTCCAAAGGCCAGGGTCTCCTTCCGCGCGAAGGCGTTCAGAAACACCCACGGCTCCCGGACCACGTACAGCTTTTCCTGCCCCAGCCGAAGGCCAAGCCGGATCGGCTCCTCCTCCCGCTTTCCGGGAACCAGGGTCACCTCCAGGCGCACATTTTCCTCCTCCGGCATCTGGCTTTCCGCGAGAAGGGACAGGGCCTTTCCCCGCTCCTGGGCCGTCCGCTGCTGCAGGCTGTCGATCAGCTTCTCCCGGTCCGCCTTCAGCCAGACAGCGATGGCGTGGCGGCAGCACCCTCTCCGGCTGAATCCCTCGCAGTCGCAGGAAAGCTCCAGCCGCTGATCCAGCAGCACCGTCCGGCCCGGCTGATCGGCTACGGTAAAGCGGATCAGCCCGAAGGTCTGCTCGGCCACCCGGACGGCGCCGGCCTCCTCCAGATCCCTGCCCGCTTCGTATTCCTGCTCCCCGGCCATCTGCCGTATCTGGATCGGATTCATTTTCATGCCTTCCCGCTCTCCTGTCTCTCCAGAACGTGGGGACTGTCCCCGCGTTCCGCCCCACGCAGCGCCAACCTTGTTCTATTCGACATTTTCTCTTTCAATTCCTTGCGTTCCCACACCTTCTTCCGGTCTTTTTATGCCTGTAAGCGGAATCGCCTGCCAAACCACCGTCCCCCCCACACAAAAAAGCCCTCCCCGAAGGGAGGACTTCATGCTTAAGGGATACGAATCAGAATCTCAGCGGATTCACGCGGACGGAGGGGCCCATGGTGCTGGAAAGGTAAACGCTCTTCAGATAGGTACCCTTCGCGGCGGCGGGCTTCGCCTTGTTGATGGCTTCCATCAGAACCGTCAGATTCTCCTGCAGCTTATCCTTGCCGAAGGAAACTTTGCCGATGGGGCAGTGAATGATCGCGGTCTTGTCCAGGCGGTACTCCACCTTACCGGCTTTGATATCCTTCACGGCCTTGGCAATATCCATGGTCACGGTGCCGGACTTGGGGTTCGGCATCAGGCCCTTCGGGCCCAGCACGCGGCCGATCCGGCCGACCATGCCCATCATATCCGGGGTCGCCACGCAGACGTCGAAGTCGAACCAGTTCTCCTGCTGGATCTTCTGGATCATCTCTTCCGCGCCGACGTAATCGGCTCCGGCTTCCTCCGCTTCCTTGGCCTTATCGCCCTTCGTGATGACCAGCACGCGGATTACCCGGCCGGTTCCGTGGGGCAGCACCACCGCGCCGCGGACCTGCTGATCCGCGTGACGGGGATCCACGCCCAGGCGGACGGAGATTTCAACCGTCTCGTCGAACTTGGCCTTGCCGGTCTGCACGACCAGGTCAACGGCCTCTTCGGGATCATACTGCTTCAGATGGTCGATCAGCTTCAGGCTGTCGGAATACTTCTTGCCATGTTTCATTTGTTGTTCATCCTCCCTGTGGTGTTAGCGGCCCGCGGGCCTCCCACGATGTCAGGGGTGTATCCCCTCGATTCTTATTCCTCCACGGTCACGCCCATGCTGCGGGCGGTTCCGGCCACCATGCTCATGGCGGCTTCGATGCTGCCGGCGTTCAGGTCGGGCATCTTGATGGTCGCGATCTTTTTGACCTGTTCCTTCGTCAGCTGGCCCACCTTTTCCTTGTTGGGGCGGCCGCTGGCCTTCTGCAGGTTCAGCTCCTTCTTGATCAGCACCGGCGCCGGCGGCGTCTTGGTGATAAAGGTAAAGGTCCGGTCGGTATAGACGGTAATGACCACCGGGATGATCATGCCGGCTTCCTTCGCCGTCCTGTCGTTGAACTCCTTGCAGAATCCGGGAATATTAACGCCGTGCTGGCCCAGCGCGGGACCGATAGGCGGAGCAGGCGTTGCCTTGCCGGCGGGAACCTGCAGCTTAATGTAAGCCGATACTTTCTTTGCCATTGCGTGGCACCTCCATCATTATTGTACCTTCCTTGGCGGACCGGATAACGGTTCTCAGTTTTCCTTTTCCACCTGGTCCAGGTCAACCTCAACGGGCATCTCCCGGCCAAGGAACATCTGAACCTTCACCGTCAGCTTCCCGCGAACCGTATCCACGTCTTCCACCACACCGCTGAAATTCTCCAGGGGGCCGGACAGGATCCGGACGTTCTCCCCGATGGCGAAGCCAAAGTCAACGCTGCTCTGTTCGGTGTTGAGCATCATGTCAACCTCTTCCTGAGTCAGCGGCACCGGCTTGGAATCGGGGCCGACAAAGCCGGTCACGCCGCGGGTATTGCGGACGACATACCAGCTTTCGCTTGTCTCGATCATGTGCACAAGCACATAGCCGGGATACACCTTCCGGGTGCTGCGGACGCGCTTTCCGTTTCGGATTTCCACAACCTCTTCCATGGGAACCCGAACCTCCAGGATCAGATCCTGCATGCCGTTGTTCTCCACGGATTTTTCCAGCGTATCCTTGACCTTGTTTTCATAGCCCGAGTAGGTATGAATCACATACCAGCAGGGCTCCTTCGTGTTTTCAGCCATGTATTTCTCTCCTGTTTTTTACGCGATCAGCAGCTTGACCAGCGCGGACGCGCCCATATCCAGCAGACCGATGACGACGCCCATGAACAGCATGAACAGCAGCACGATAATCGAATAGCTGATCAGCTTTTTCTTGCTGGGCCAGGTCACCTTCTTCAGCTCATAGAACATGTTCTTGAAGGGTTTGCTGATTCTCTGGGGAAGCGTTTTGAACCAGTTGACGCACCTGGTCAGCCAGCTTTCGGGCTTCTTTACCGCCTTATCAGCCTGCGCTGTTCCCTTCTTTTCCTCAGACATCTTTCTCACATCCTCATCACAATGTTATGATTCTGGTGGCAACCGAATTACTTGGTCTCGCGATGAGTCGTGTGCTTCTTGCAGAAGGGGCAGTATTTCATGAGCTCAATGCGATCCGGCGTGTTCTTCTTGTTTTTCATGTTGTTGTAGTTGCGCTGCTTGCACTCGGTGCAGGCCAGGCAAACCTTGTTGCGTGCGGCATTCGCCATGTGGATTCCCTCCTGACTCGCTTACTCGATCACCTTGGCCACAACGCCGGAACCAACGGTACGGCCGCCTTCGCGGATAGCGAAGCGGAGTCCCTGCTCCATAGCGATGGGGGTGATCAGGGTGATTTCCATGTCGATGTTGTCGCCGGGCATCACCATTTCAACGCCCTCGGGCAGCTTGATGTCGCCGGTCACGTCCGTCGTCCGGAAGTAAAACTGGGGACGATAGCCGTTGAAGAACGGGGTATGCCGTCCGCCCTCTTCCTTCGTCAGTACGTACACCTGGCCGATGCAGTGGGTATGCGGATGAATGGAGCCGGGCTTCGCCAGCACCTGGCCGCGCTCGACTTCGTTC
>JAFRHH010000091.1 GCA_017433405.1 Clostridia bacterium
AATAACACCAATCTCTTTTACATATTTAGACATCCGGATTTTGCTTTCCATTTTGTCAAGGGAAGCCTTCTGGTCAAAGCGAATGATGATTCTTGAGGCTCTCCCTGAAATAAACAAAAATCCATCATCATCAAGATAGCCGACATCGGTTGTATCAAACCAAACGTTACCACTTTCATCGGTAACAAAGGAAGCTTTCGTCCTTTCTGGCATGTTCTCATAACCGATAAACAAACTATCCGAACGTTCCAGAATTTTTCCGGGCGTATTATTTCTTTGGGGGATGCCAGTCGAAATGTCGACTATCTTCAATTCTGTTCCGTCAACAACAACACCAGCAGATCCACGACGATTCATCTTTATCAGGTTTAGCGCAACTGCTCCGGCCATTTCATTTTGGCCATAACCATTTAACACCGGAACAGTGCAGCCTTTTGCTGCAAATGCTGCGTCCATTAATTCGAGTTCTTCTTTGCTCATAGCCGATCCAGCAGCCAACATACAGCCGATGAAAGAAAGGTTTTGCAGATGATCAACGAATTGATAAAGTGCTCTGTAATACATAGGAGCACTAAATAATAAGAGTTTAGTATTGGTGGGCAGGTTATGTTTTTTCAAAAAGCCTTCATATCCATTCAACAATCCAATAAATAAATCAATGGATTCTTGAGCACTGTTTCCACCAAGATAAACAACCGGAGCTCCAATGATTAGACCTGTGTAAAGAGTAGTTATCGCTCCTAATCCAATGTGGGACGGGATGATCTTTAATATTATATTTTCTCGACTAAGCGGATAATCAGTCTTGACCATTTTTTCCACGGCTGCATTGATAGCGCGATCCGATAACTCTATGGGTTTAGGAGCACCGGTGGTACCGCTACTGTTAATGAGAACTGCACAGAAATCATCCCTGTACATTACAGATCGAAAAGAGCATATACGGTTCCTATCGATAAAGTCCTGATATGAACAATAATTCGATTGTGCAGATGAAGATCCACCAAGGACAATAACCGGCAATGCTTCAGGATTTATAAACTGCTCCATTGGCAGGAACTCTACCCCCATTGCCAGAATACTGATGGACGACTCTGTTATGCTTTCAATGATTTCTGCGATGTTTTTTGAAAAATCAACAAATTTCGTCGTTGCGCCGATCTTGCTGGCCGCAAGTAAGAAAACTGCTTCCTCATAAGAACTCGCTGATAATATGCCAATCCGGAAACTGTCACCTTTTATATATGAAAGTAATCCTTCAGCGGTTTTATCGATCTCTTCGAGAAGCTTGCCGTGAGTGATCATGATACCGTCTCTTGTGTAGAGAGCCGGAGCGTCCAGGTTGTCCTTTTGAGCATTGACATACGTGTTGTACAGGGTTTCGTGAATCATCATTTGTGGAAACCTCCTGCCTAGCATGTATTCTTCCAACCACAGCCATTCTTATGACAGTGGAGCATAAAGTAGACTTTGTGCCCCAAGTGTGATAAAATATTAATATTGCTTCGGAGCCTTGAAAACAATGCGCTTTCTGAAGTTGACTAATGGTAATCTGCTCATTTTCACTGTGGTGTCTGGAGTCTACCTTCAGATCCGGATAAAATTCCTCCTTTATTTGATTTCAGCTGCTTTTTTCTTTCTTCGCATGATCGTCATTATTCTTTGCTTCTTGACTGACCCACCGCAGAAATGTCTTGTGACTGATTCCACATTCTTTGGCGGCTGTACGCGCTGAAATCTCACCGGCTTGCCATTTTTCAACGCATTGTTTGTAGCATGCCGGTTTTTTCTTCGGCTTTGCACCGAATCGTACTCCTCTGGCTTTCGCGGCAGCGATGCCTTCTTTTTGTCGACTACGGATGAATTCCCGTTCAGTCTCTGCTACATAAGAGAGTAGTTGAAGGACAATATCAGAAATCAGCATTCCGGTCAGATCTTTGCTGATCCGTGTATCCAACAGGGAAACCTCCAGAACAACAATTGCCGCCTTCTTTTCCCGGGTAATCATTCGCCACTGATCAATGCTTTCCAGATAGTTCCTGCCAAGGCGGTCAATGCTTTTGATCACTAACACATCGCCCGGTCTCAACATCTGAAGCAGAGCCTGATAAATTGGCCGGTTGAAGTCCTTTCCTGATCGCTTTTCAATGAAAATCTGCTCGTCAGGAATGCCAAACTGGCGCATGGCCAATACCTGACGATCGTCGTTCTGATCCTTTGATGATACCCGGACGTAACCATAAACTTTTGAATCCATTCAAATCCCTCCCTGTAAAATGGTGATGTCATTTTACAGAAAGCGCTGTTTCATCGCTCGATCACATACCGATCACCCCCGTCATCGCATTATTCTACGATATATCGTCCAAAAAGTCGATATATCGACCACTCAAGTAACAAAAAAATGATAACGTCCTTCCCATAGGAGGGACGATTATGAATACAAGACTTTGTGTCGCCAACCGTATATTGCAGTTGTGCCAGAAAAGAAATATGTCTCTGAATAGCTTGGCTCATCTATCAGCAGTTCCACCGTCGACACTGAAGAGCATACTGAACGGCGACAGCAAGAATCCCGGCATAGTCACCATCAAACTACTCTGCGATGGATGGGGAATCACACTCTCTGAATTTTTCGATACAACTGAGTTCCGTTCTCTTGATCAGGAAATGAACTGAGTCCGTAGTGTTTTCCTGATACTGTATTCTCAATTCTTCAGGATAGACCATGGGGGAGATCAAATCTATACTCACGCTCCACGGAGACCGCCGCCCAGTTGCGTTTGAATTTCCGACAAATTGGGGGTCCGGGGTATCAAACAATCAGGAGCATCAGCCTGAATGAATTGGTTGTTCCCGGTTGTAATTGGCTATTATAGCTTGTTGTTCTCTTGTTCTGAAAACCGCCATTTATCAGGATATAATGAGTAAATTTCAAGATTCGCCTGTAAGGATGAACATAAAAAGCGGCCAGGCTGAGCATCTATGCCCATACCTGGTCGCCTTTGAGTTGCCCGCTCGAAGTGTCAGCTCAAATCTGGTTCTCTCTGGAAATCCCTATCTTGACCCGTCTTCTGCTCGCGGGCTTCTTTTCTTTCAACCCTGTTATCCCAGGGGATGGGCCTCGACGCTTACGCGAATCGGCGCGTCCGCGGCGAAGGTGATGCCGTCGGCGCTCAGGGGCGTCGGGATCAGGGAGGTGACGACCCGCTCGCCGCCGTTGATGAAGAGCTCGATGCTCTCCTTGTCCATGAGGAGGCGCAGGGTCAGCTTCCCTTCCCGGACCTCCGCCCGGACATGGCGGGTATGGGCGATATCCCGGAGGGAACCGCCCCGGCTCCGGTCGAAAACCAGCTCGCCCCGGGCCAGGTCGCAGCGGATCTGGATATAATGCTCGGCGTTCTTCGCGACCCGGAGGGTGAACCGGCGGCAGGCCGATCCCTCGGGAAGCAGCGTCACGCTCAGATCCATCAGCCTTCCGCGGACGCCCTCCAGCTCCGTCTCCTCCTGCACCGTAACCCGGTCGTGGCGGACCGTATCCTGCCAGAGGCGCTCGATTTCCCGGACCGGCCGCTGGCAAAGGCGTCCGTTCTCCAGGAACAGCTCCCGGGGAACGCTCATCTGGGCATACCAGGGATGTCGCCGGGGCGCCTCCTTGCAGGTCTCCCAGCTGTCCATCCAGCCGATCATGATCCGCCGCCCGTCCGGCGCCAGGGTCGTCTGGGGGGCGTAGAAGGTCAGGCCGTGATCCACGGGCTGGACGCTCTCCCGGGTAAACTCGCAGTTCTTTCCGTCGAAGCGGCCGATCAGGGCAACGGTGCCGTAGCCCGCGTGGAACTCCTCCCGGGCGTGCATCTGCTGGGGGCTGACGATCAGGACCTGCTTTCCGCCCAGGGGGAAGAAGTCCGGGCATTCCCACATCTTTCCGTATTCGCCGCGGCTGGCGTCCAGCTCCCCGCGGAACTCCCAGTCCAGCCCGTCCCGGCTGGACAAAAGCAGGATGGCGCCCTGGCGCTCCGCGTGGCGGTTGGCGACCACCATCCGGAAGGTGCCGTCCTCCTCCCGCCAGATCTTCGGATCCCGGAAGTCAAACTCGCTGTAGCCCACGGGCAGATGGGCATGGCGGATCACCGGGTTCAGCAGGGATTTTTCAAAATCCGTCCCGTTGCCCACGGCGACGCACTGGGCCTGAGTTTCCCGCCGGAAGGTGCCGGCGGGCTGAACGCCGGTATAGGCCAGCATCAGGCGCCCGTCCGGCAGGGGCACGGCGCTGCCGGAAAAGCAACCGCCCGCGTCGGCGTCGGTGTCGGGGGCCAGGGCGCAGGGCATATAGGTCCAGTGGAGCAGGTCCGCCGAGACCGCGTGCCCCCAGTGCATGGGCCCCCACTGACGGGAAAAGGGATGATACTGATAGAACAGATGAAACTGCCCCTGATAGAAGCAGAAGCCGTTGGGATCGTTCATCCATCCGACCAGGGGGGTCAGATGAAAGAGAGGCCGCTCCCCGGCGGACAGGCGCATCGCCTGCTCCCTTTCAAATTCCCGGACTCTTTCCAGCGGTTTGGGATTGATGCTCATGACTTTCCTCCTCAGCGAATGGTCAATCACGTCTGCCTTTCTGCGACGGATGACGATTTTGTAGCCGCTTTGCCTGAGCGCTCGCGGACAAAAACTGTCTCCTTCAGGAAAACCGGGAGCCGGTTTTTCCGGCTCCCGGCAACGTTGGGTACCACCTGGTTTTCAGGGAAACGCCGGACAGCCGCCGTTTCCCCGTATGATCCGTTGGCTTCCCGGCTTACTGGGCCGCCAGGTAACGATTATACACCGTCTGATAGATATCCAGCAAGGTGCTCATGCCGCAGCGCTCCAGATAGGCCTTGTAGGCTTCCCACTCCTCGTCGGTGGGGCCGCCGTTCTTGATCCAGTTCGCCTCATACTCGGCGACGGCCTTCTCGAAGTCCGGACGGTAGTAGTCGATGTCGTCCAGCTCGGACTTGGTGAACACGCAGTCCTGCGGATAGAAGGACGGATCCTTGACGAACTGCATCCAGTAGTCATAGATATCCGCCAGGCGCTGCTGGGCGCGGTCTTCCATGTAGAAGTACTCGTTGTAGTACTCGGACAGGATCAGCTTCGGACCCTGAACCTCCAGCTGGGCCTTCAGCTCGCCGGCGGACTTGTTGTACTTCGCGCGGGCTTCCTCATCGGTGATGGAGAGCCACATGCCCTTTTCATCCTGTCCGGTGAAGAACTCGCCGATGGGGCCGTACTGCAGCTGCATCACGTTCTCACCTTCGTACCACTGATCATAGAAGCTCAGCAGCTTCGCCGGATCCTTGCACTGAGCGGTAATGGACAGGGAGCCCGCGTTGGTGGCGCCGCCGGTCCGCAGGTTCACGTTGCTGGTGCCATCGGGACCGTTCAGGATGGGCAGATAGACATAGTCCTCCGCGTGGGCGCCCATGATTTCGTTGATTTCCCACCAGGTGCTGACGCCGACCCGGCCGCCGGAGCACTTGGCGATCAGCTGGTTGGTATCCTGGGAGAACATTTCCATGTCCATCAGGCCTTCGGCGTACCAGTTGTGGAAATAGGTCAGGGCCGCGCGATAGTTGTCGTCGTCGCTGACGAAGTTCACGGTGCCGTTCTGATCCACCACCAGGTCCATGCAGACGTCGTTGATCCAGTTGGTGAAGCCGAAGCCGGCATAGAACACGTTCTGGCCCCAGCACCACTCGTCGAAGCCGGTGCTCATGGGGATGGTGCTGCCCGCTTCGTTGCCGTAGATCTTCGCGGACATGTCGTTTTCCTTGAAGGCGACCAGCACGTCGTGCAGCTCGTCCAGGGTCGTGGGCATGGCCAGGCCCAGGTCATCCAGCCACTTCTTGTTGATCATGGAGAACTGGGGCACGGAGAAGATGGAATAGTCCTTTTCCCGGCCGATACCGGCGGTGCCCATCTGCTCGCCGGCGGGGAGGCCGTAGATTTTGCCGTCGTCCATGGTGATGGCGGCCTTCACGGCGGGATGGGTCTCCAGGATCTTCGCCAGGTTGGGCATGATTTCGGGGGTGATATAGGGGGTCAGGTCGATAAAAGTGCCGGAGGAGCCGTAGCGCATCAGGTCATAGTTGGAAAAGCCGCAGGCCTGGAAGGCGTCGATGGGATCCTTGGAGGCGGCGTTGCCGCTGATCCGGGTGCCGACGACCTCGCCGAGGCTGTCGGACCAGGTGTCCCACTTGATAGTGATGCCGGCTTTTTCCTGCATCGCCTTGAGGACCACGTTGTTGTCATAGCCGCCGGACAGGGCGGAGATGCCGCTGAGAACGTTGAAGGACGTCTGGCCTTCCGCGGTGGCGAAAGAAGCCATGCTCAGCACCAGCGCCAGCGCCAGAATCATGGATACGAGCTTTTTCATGGGGAATCCTCCTTTTTTAATATCGCTTCACACCGTTTCCCGGTGCAAAATCCACTCAGGGGCGGTTCCGGGCCTCAGCCCTTGACCGCGCCGGCCATCAGGCCCTTTTCGAAGTACTTCTGGACGAAGGGGTAAACGATCAGCATGGGAGCCGCCGCCACGATGATGGAAGCGAACTTGATCATTTCCGTGATCTTGTTCAGCTCCGCATAGCCGCCGCTGATCATGCTGGTCTGGGAGGCGGAGGCGGAGGACTTGATCAGGATGTTGCGCAGCACCAGGGGCAGGGTCGCCTGCTCGTTGGTCATATAGATCAGGGCGGTGAACCATTCGTTCCAGTAGGCCACCATGGAGAACACCACCATGACCGACAGGATCGGCATCGACAGGGGAATGATCATCGAGAAGAAGATCCGGAAATGGCTGGCGCCGTCGATGCTGGCCGCCTCCTTCAGGGAGCCGGGAATGCTGGTTTCAAAGTAGTTCCGGGCGATGATGGCGTTGCTGACCGCGACGCCGCCGGGCAGGAACATGGCCCAGACGGTCTGCATGATCCCCGTCTGCTGCACGATCAGGTAGGTCGGGATCAGGCCGCCGCCGAAATACATCGTGATGATGAAGAAGATGCTGATGATCTTTTTCCCGGGGAGATCCGCCACCGACAGCGGATAGGCCACGAGATAGATCAGGGCGACGGAGTAAATCGTACCCAGAACGGTATACAGGATGCTGTTGCCGTAGCCCCGGACGATGTTCGGCTCGGCGAACACGGACTCATAGCCCTTCAGGGTAAACTGGCTGGGAAGCAGGAAGGTCTTTCCGGCGTAGACGTCATAGGGATCCGAGAAGGAGGCCACCAGTACGTAATACAGCGGATAGGCTACGATCAGCAGCACCAGCACGGAGATGATCACCAGGATGATATCGCTCGTCCGGTCGCTCAGGCCGCCCAGCTTGCCCTGGTTTTTCTTGGTTACGGTCGTCATGGTTTTCCCCTCCTCTCTTACACGAAGCTGACTTCGCCGTACTTTTTCGCGATCCGGTTCACGATCAGCAGCAGCACGATGTTGATGGCGGTATTGAACAGGCCCACCGCGGTACCCAGCTCATACTTCGCGCTGACGATGCCCTGCTCGTAGACGTAGATCGCGATGATGTCGCTGGTGGCGCGGTTCAGATCCGTCTGCAGCAGATAGGCCTTTTCGAAGCCGACGTTCATGATACCGGAGGCGCTCATGATCAGCTGCAGGATGATCATCGGCAGCAGGCAGGGAATATCGATGTGCAGGATCCGCTGGAACACGCTGGCGCCGTCGACCTTGGCCGCCTCGTAGAGGGCGGGATCCACGCTGGAGAGGGTCGCCAGATAGATGATGGTTCCCCACCCTGCTTCCTGCCAGATGCCGCTGGCCACATAGATGGTCCGGAAGGCGCCCGCCTCCGTCAGGAAGTCGATATTTGTGCCGGCGATCAGGTTGATCAGGCCGCCCGTCGGGCTCAGGAAGATCCGCAGCATACCGCAGATAACCATCGTCGAGATGAAGTGGGGGGCGTAGATCACCGTCTGCACCGTGCGCTTGAGCTTCTGGAAGCGCAGCTGGTTCAGCGCCAGGCTCAGCAGGATCGGCACCGGGAAGCCCCACAGCAGGCTGAACAGGCTCAGCTTGATGGTGTTCCACAGCATCCGGTCGAAGGTGGGGGCCCGGAAGAAGCGCTCGAACCACTTCCATCCGACCCATTCGCTGCCCGCCACGCCCAGGGCCGGATTATAGTTCCGGAAGGCGATCTGGATGCCGTACATGGGGCCGTACTTGTAGATGATGGTGATGACCACCGGGATCAGCAGCAGCACATAGAGCTGCCAGCAGTCCCGCAACCGCTTTCCCAGATTCTTTTTATGAACCCGGGGAAGTGACGCCGCTCTCGTCGTCATGTGCATTCCTCCTCATGTCCTGGAGTCCTATTGTCGTTTCATCCTCCGTGATGAAACGTTTCACGTATTTCATGCGAACATTACCATAGATCGGAGAAATCTGTCAAGGGGTTTTGTCATTTTTTTGTTCTATTTTTGACATTTAATCTATTTGTAATCCTTTATTTTTCAATAGTTTAGCCTATAATAGGCTATTGAACCTTTTTCCGCGTATCTCTTGACAATTTTTCATGAAACAGCTATAATATTTCATGAAACAAGCGGAAAGGAGGGGATTCCCCCTGGCCAGAGAATCGAGCAGTCCCACCATGGCGGATGTCGCCCGGGAGGCCGGTGTCGCCCTTGGGACAGTTTCCCGCGTGGTGAACGGGCAGCCCGTGGGCAAGGAATACCGGAAAAAGGTCGAGGATGCCATCGCCCGCCTGGGGTACCGGTATAATTCCAGCGGCCGCGCCCTGCGGACGGACCGGACGAATTCCGTCGCTCTGATCATTCCCAATACGATCAATCCCTATTTCGCCTCCCTGGTGCATCATATCAACATCGAGCTGGAGAAGCGGGGCCGGCGAGGGCTTCTATGGCTGACTGAATATAATCAGAAGCGGGAGAACGAGGTCATCTCCATGGCGCTGCAGAACCGGGTCGACGGGATTATCGCCCTCACCTATAACCCGGATCTGGTCATTCCTGACAGCATTCCCTTCGTGACCATCGACAGGTTCTTCTCCGTCTCCGTGCCCTGCGTCGCCTCGGACAACTTCGGCGGCGGCTGGCTGGCAGCGAACCGGCTGGCGGAGCTGGGGTGCAAAAAGCTTGCCTTCATGCGGATCGGGTCCACGCTGACCAACGAGCCCAGCAAGCGGAAGGAGGGCTTCGTCAGCGCCTGCGTGAAGCTGGGGCTTCCCTTTGAGATCATGACGCTGGAGGACGGGGCCCCGATGAGGGAGTTCGAGGATTTCCTTTCCGCCCACCAGCACGGGGGCCGGCTGGATTTCGACGGGCTGTTCTTCGGGACGGATTCCCTGGCCTGGCGGATGATTCAGGTGCTCCGGCGCATGGGCGTCCGGGTGCCGGAGGATGTTCAGGTCATCGGCTTCGACGGGATCCGCATGTTCGGGGATCAGTCGCTGATCGTCTCGACCATCGTCCAGCCGGTGCAGGAGATCGCCGAGGCCTGCGTCAGCACCCTGCTGTCGCGTCATCTCTCCGGCGTGCCCTCCCTGATCTGCCTGCCGGTGCATTATGAATACGGCGGAACCACCCTGGACCGGCCGGACGAAGGCAGCCCGGACCGGGAAGGCGACCCTTCCGACTCCGCCTGCTGAACCCGGAACCCGGAACCCGCAAGCAGGGCAAGGGTCGCCCGATGGCCGCGGGAAAGTGAAACAGGCATCCCAATTGAAAAAAAGCGCTTGAAAAGGAAATGTGCTGCCGCGGCCGGACGGAAAACCGATGGCGGCAGCCAAAGTCAGAATACAGCAATCCGTTTGAATGAAGGAGGCAAATCCCATGTTTGACGTTGTAGCCCTCGGTGAATTGCTCATTGACTTCGCACCCCATTCCGTCAGCGAGACGGGATACCCCGTCCTGGCCGCCAACCCCGGCGGGGCACCCGGCAATTTCCTGGCCGCCCTGAACCGCTACGGCTGCCGGACCGCCATGATCGGCAAGGTTGGGGACGATATGTTCGGCCGCCTGCTGATCGGAACCCTGAAGGAGGCGGGGATCGAGACCCGCGGCGTCATTGCCGATCCGGATCAGTTTACGACCCTGGCCTTCGTGTCCCTCGACGAGACGGGAAACCGGGACTTCAGCTTCGCCCGCAAGCCCGGCGCGGATACCTGCCTGCGCCCGGAGGAGGTGGACGAGGAGCTGATCCTGGGAGCAAAGGTCTTCCACTTCGGCACCCTGTCCCTGACGGACGAGCCCGCCGCCTCCGCGACCCGGAGGGCTGTCAGCCTCGCAAAGGAAAACGGGCTGCTGATCTCCCTGGATCCCAACCTGCGCAAGCCCCTCTGGCGGAGCGAGGCGGAGGCGAAGGCCGCCATGGAATGGAGCCTTCATCAGGCGGATATCGTCAAGATCAGCGACGAGGAGATCGACTTCCTCTGGGGCCTCTCCCCGGAGGCCGGGGCGGAAAAGCTCCTGAAGGAATTCGGCGTTTCCCTGGTCTATGTGACGCTGGGGCCGAAGGGCTGCTATGCCCGGAACGCCTCCGCCTGCGTCATGGTGAAAAGCCCCTCCGGCATCCATGTGGTGGACACCACCGGCGCCGGCGATATCTTCGGCGGCAGTGCCATGAGCCAGTTCCTGAAATGCGGAAAAGCCCCCTCCGCCCTGACGCAAAAGGAGCTTGAATCCATCGTGACCTTCGCCTGCACCGCCGCCAGCCTCTCGACCCAGACCCGGGGCGGCATCACCAGCGTCCCCTCCCCGGAGGCGGTTCTCGCGAAAATATCCGAGATCGCGTCATCGGGAGCGGGTACATAACCGTCATATCCTTTTCCGCATTTCTTGGCTTTTTTCAGTTCTTCTACAAACTTCGTTAATCTTCATAATGTCCCCGGCAGGAAGCAATCAGCAGTTTCCCGTCTTTAATGACAAAACACAAGGCGATTAGCCTTATCGATTCTCCTGCTCCAGCCAGGCCGATATTTCAGCGGTTCGGACTTACCGATCCCCTGAAGGCCGTTCCGGTCAATATCCTTGATAAGATCATTGATCTTCTTCAACGTCTTCTTATCCTGGGACTGCCAGTACAAATATTCATCCCATGCCTCGTCAGACCATTCCTTCCGCATGCCATTACTCCTCGATCAAATCGTGCTCATGCCCTTTACCGGCATAAAGCTGATCAAATGCCCGGTCCAACTTGGCAAGGTACTGTGAATTTCTGATCGCTTTTTCCATGAGATTAAACCGTTCAAGGCTAAGAATCACAACGTTTTTATTCGCCTTTCGGGTAACAATAACTGTCTCACCGGCTTCAGATGCCAGATCGCAATAATCTTTCAGGTTGTTCCTGACATCTTTATAATTTGTGGCTACCATACCACACACCCCCATGGCAATATTCTGTCATTTGTATTGTACAGAATTCTGCTCCTGTCATCAACGGCATTGGAAAGGGAAATCAAAAGATTCGCGGACAAAATCTGTTTCGGATACTGGTTGACAGCGGGACTGCGCGGAACGAAAAGGATTGTCCCTCCGTTCCGCTATTCCTCCCCACAGATCAGCCGGGCCATGGTTTCGTACATGAGATCCGGGTCGATGGGCTTGGAGAGGTGGGCGTTCATGCCCGCCTCCAGGGACCGCTGGACATCCTCGTCGAAGACGTTCGCCGTCATGGCGATGATCGGAATGGTCTTCGCGTCCGGCCGGTCCATCGCCCGGATGGTCCGGGTGGCCTCCAGCCCGTCCATGACCGGCATCCGGACATCAATCAGGATCGCGTCCCAGGTGCCCGCCGGCTGGGCGGAGAACATCAGGACGGCCTCGCTGCCGTTCTTCGCGCGGTCCGCCTCGATCTCCTCGAGCTCCAGCAGATCCTGGAGGATTTCCGCGTTCTGGTCCACGTCCTCCGCCATCAGGATCCGCCGGCCCGCCAGCTTCGCCGCCGGCCGCTCCGGCTCCGCGGCGGGCATCCGGCGCTCATGCCCCTCCCGCTTCTCCAGGGCGGCGTGGATTTTTTTAATCAGGGTTTCCGGATACAGGGGCTTGGCCAGGATGCCGTCCACGCCGGCCTCCGCCGCCTCCTGGTCGATGATCTCCCAGTTATAGCCCGTCAAAAGAAGGATGATCGTTCTTCCCCCGTCCCGGGCCCGAAGGCCCCGGGTCAGCTCCAGCCCGTTCAGATCGGGCATCTTGAAATCCGTAAACAGCAGGTCGTAGGGCTGCCCCTTCTCCAGGGCCTCCCGCAGCCGCTCCGCCGCCCGCGGGGCCGACCCCTCGCTGTCCGCCTGGACGCCGATGCTCTCGAGCACCAGCTTCGTATGCTCCCGGGCCACGTCGTCGTCGTCCACCACCAGGGCCCGGAGACCCTTTGGCAAGGTGATCTCCTGCTCCTGGGGCGCGATCCTGTCGGAAGCCCCCAGGGTCACCGTCACGGTAAAGACGGAGCCGATGCCCTTGCGGCTGGTCACCTCGATCGTGCCGCCCATCAGCTCGACATAGTTCTTCGTAATCGCCATGCCCAGGCCGCTGCCGCCGTAGCGGTTCGTCGTCGTGGCATCCTCCTGGGAGAAGGGCTCGAAGATCTTCGGGATATATTCCTGATCCATGCCGACGCCGGTATCGGAGACGACGAAGCGCATCGTCCGCTTTTCCCCTTCCCCGCCAAGCTGCTCGACGAGGAAGCTGACCTCCCCGGGGGCCTCCGTAAACTTGACGGCGTTCCCGAGGATGTTGATCAGCACCTGCTTGAGCTTCAGGTCGTCGCCGACGAAGAACTCATCCGGCCGGCCGACGATCTGGCATTCGTACCGCAGGCCCTTGTCAGAGCACTGGCCGTTGATCATGACGTTAATCTGGTCCATAAATTCCCGGAAGGAGAAGGTCTCCTCCTTCAGATGCATGCGGCCGGACTCGATGCGGCTCATATCCAGGATATCGTTGATCAGCCCCAGCAGATGGCGGGCGCTGGTTCCGATCTTCTCGAGATGCTCCCGGGTCTTCGGCGGCAGGTTCGGCTCCCGCAGGGCGATATTGTCCAGGCCGATAATGGCGTTCATCGGCGTCCGGATCTCGTGGCTCATATTGGACAGGAAGCTGGTCTTGGCCCGGCTGTTTTCCTCCGCCAGCGCCTTTTCCACCTCCGTCTGCCGCTCCCGCTTCTGGATCAGGGCGTTGATGCTGAAGAGGATCAGCAGCGCTCCCACCACCAGGGCGAACTGGATCAGCAGGCTGACCAGCACCGAATCATCGATCCGGCCCAGCACATCCTGGAGATAGGCAAAGGTCGGCCGGGTCGCCCCGGTGGCCGTGTCCACCCCGGCCTTCGCCAGCTGTTCGCGGTAATAGGTCTGGATCGGCGTCACCGCTTCCTCGACGGAAGCGCTCAGCCGCTGCCGCATCCAGACGCTGGAGGTAAAGATAATCAGCCCCAGCAGCACGACCCAGGCCACGATCGACCGGCCGTAGCGGTGCTCCCTGTCATGGCTCAGCATCAGCCGGAATACGGCGAAGCCCAGGATGCTCCAGGCCGCCAGGATCAGGTAGGACTCCGTCGAAAGGGTCTTGACGGAGGTCATATTCGGAATCAGGAATTCCAGGGCATAAAGCAGGGAGAAAACGATGCCCGCCAGGCCTGTCGCCATGACCTTTCCGCATCGCTCCTCCCGGGCCAGCTTCCAGGCCGCCGCGGAGGCGAAGGCATAGGCGATGGTCGCCCCGACGGTGGTCACGTCGACGATCCAGCTGATGGCGGTCCGGCCCAGGAAGGGGAAGAACACGGAGACCCCCAGGATCAGGAGAATCGCGTTCCGGGGCGCGCCGTCGGCGTTTTCCCGGCCCAGCCAGGCGGGCAGCAGCTCATCCTCCGAGAGCACCCGCAGAAGCCGGCTCAGGGCGACATAATGGCCGATCAGCCCCGTCAGGATGCCGCAGAGGGCGGCGTAGCCGAGGATCGCGGAGCCGACGCTCCCCAGGCTCTGCCAGGCGGCGAAGAAGACCGGCTGGGCCTCGATACCCTCGTAGCGGCCCAGGTTCGCCACGTATTCCGCCCAGGAGGCTTCTCCCGCCGGCCGGGCGGCCACCGCCAGCAGCGCCAGCAGGATATAGGCCAGAGCCGCCGCGATCAGCGCCAGGGCAAAGACGAGAAAATATTTCTTTCCGGAAAAGGCGGTCTCCCCCGCGGAATGGGAAACCGACTCAAAGCCCACATAGGCCCAGGGGGTCAGGGCAAAGATCGTAAAGACGCCCGCCAGGGGGCTGTGATCCGGGGAGAAGGCCGGCTGGAAGTTTTCCGGCCCGAGCCTTCCCGCTCCGGCGCCGATAAAGCCGACGATAACCGCCAGCAGCAGCCCGGCGGCGAACCAGATCTGGGCCTGCGCCGCCAGCCTCCGCTTCAGGCAGACCAGCGCCCCAAGCGCCAGGGAGGCCACCGCCAGCAGGATTTCGCCGAACCAGACCCGGAACCCGGCTATTTCATAGGTAAAGCCGAACTGGAAGGTGCTGCCCAGCAGCGTCCGGGCGATCAGCGGTAGCGCCGAGGCGTTGGCCCAGATGATCGCGATATAGGTCAGGATCAGGAACCAGGCGCTCAGGAAGCCGTGGTCATATCCGAAGCATTTCTTCGTATAGGTATAGACGCCGCCCCCGTCCGGGTACCGGTTCATCAGATAATGATAGTTCGCCCCGAGGATCATCATCACCAGCGCCCCGAGCCCCAGGCCGATGGCGGTGCCCAGCGGGCCCGCCACCGGCAGGAAGGTGGTTCCCGGCATGACGAAGGCGCCCCAGCCTACGCTGCACCCGAAGGCCAGCGCCCAGGCGCCCGCCAGGGAAAGATAGGATTTTCTCATGGTTTTATCCCAAGCCTCCTGTATCCGGAACGCGGGGACAGTCCCCATGTTCCGCAAGCCTCCTGAACTGTCGTTTCTTCGAGCTTATGACGCGTTTTCGGCGTACCGCCGGATCCCCGCCACGGCGCGCCGGTACAGGTCTTCCGTCTCCCCGATCCGCTCCGCGACCTCCGCGTCCGTCAGCTTCCGGGGGTTTCCGGGCCGGAACTCCTCCGTCAGCTCCGAGGCCAGGGCGGCGATGGCCGCCAGCCCCAGATTGGCGCAGATCCCCTTGACCGCGTGGGCGCTTTCGAAGATTTTCGCCCCGTCGGGGGCGGTCCGCTGGGCCAGTAGCTCGCTCATGACGTCGCTTTCCGCGAATTTCCGGATGTGCTTGTCGATCAGCCGGTCGATCCGCAGCACCCGCTGAGCCTGCTCATAGCTTCCGCCGATTTCCCGATACAGCTCCTGCAGGGTCATGTTTCTTCCTCCTTTTCCCGCATCATCAGCTTTTCAAACTCCTCCGCCGGCAGAGGCCGGGAAAAGTAATATCCCTGGACCAGATCGCAGCCCCGTTTTTTCAGGAAGGCCAGCTGGCCCTCGGTCTCGACGCCCTCCGCCACGACCCGCAGCTTCAGCGACCGGGCGATATCCAGCACCAGCCGGACCAGCTGCCGGTCCGTCTTCTTCTGCTCGATATTGCGGATAAACTTCATATCCATCTTCAGCACGTCGATCGGCATCTCCGACAGCATGTTCAGCGACGAATAGCCGGAGCCGAAATCGTCCATTTCGATCTCAAAGCCCTTCTCCCGAAGGCTCCGGACCGTATCCAGCAGTTCCCGGGCGTTGTCGGTATAGGCGGACTCCGTCACCTCCAGCTTCAGATCCCGGAACGTCAGGCCGTTTTCCTGAATCAGCCGGGTCAGCCGCTCCTCCAGGCTCCGGTCGAAGACGTCCGCCCGGGACAGGTTCACGGACACCGGCACGGCGAACCCGCAGCGCTTCCGCCAGGAAGCGATCTGCTCCGCCGTCTTCCGCCAGACGAAGTGGTCCAGCCGGGTGATCAGCCCGTTGCCCTCCAGCAGCGGGATGAAGACCCCGGGGGAGATCATGCCCAGCTCCGGATGCACCCACCGGACCAGCGCCTCGGCGCTGACCATCCGGGGCGGGTCGCGCTGAATGTCGTATTTCGGCTGGAAATAAACCCGGAGCTGCTCCTCCTCGATGGCGGCGTTCAGATCGTTGAGCAGCCGCTGGTTCAGCAGCTCCTTCTTCCGCATCTCCTCGTCGTGGATCATCAGCGGATGCTGATAGTTTCCCCGCACCATGGCGCAGGCGACCCGGGCCCGGTCGAAAAGCCGGATCGGCTCCACCCCCGCCTGCCAGGGCATGACGCCCATCCGCAGGCGGATATCCACGTTTTTGAAGGCGCTGTTCAGCCTTTCCTGAAAGCGGCCGAGCACCGCCGCGTAATCCGGCTGCTCCGGGCAGTAGATCTCGAAGGCGTCCGCGTCAAAGCGGCCGGCGATCCCCTCCCGCTCCGCCAGGAAGGCCCGGATCTCCTCCCCCAGCGTCCGCAGCACCCTGTCCCCGAATTCGTATCCGTTCACCGCGTTGAGCACGTGAAACTGCTCGATGTTCAGGGCCAGGGCGTCCAGGTGCCTGTCCGGGTGGAACTTCCAGAAATTTTCCGCGTATTCGTAGAAGAAGTTCCGGGTATACAGCCCCGTCAGCTGGTCCTGCTCCGCGGCGGAGATCAGCCGCCGGCCCTCGCTCAGCTCGATAATCCGCTCCACCCGGGCCAGAATGATCTCCGGCATGTCGAAGGGCTTGGTAATAAAATCCGCCGCCCCCTTCTGCAGCGCCAGCAGCTCGGCGCTCTTGTCCGCTGTCAGCACGATCACGGGGATCTTGCGAAGCCGGCTTTCCGCCTGCATCTCGTCCAGCACCTCAAAGCCGTTTTTTACCGGCATCATCAGATCCAGCATCACCAGGGACAGCTCCCCCCGGTGCTTCCGGATCGCCGAAAGGGCCTCCTCCCCGTTCTCGGCGTAGAGCGTCTCGTATCCCTTCTCCTCCAGGATGATCCCCAGGGCGTCCCGGTTGATCTCCTGGTCGTCCACCACCAGGACCAGGCGGGGCTGCGGCCTTTGCGCCATATCCGTCATCATGCCTTCTCCGCCTCCTCCTTCTCCTTCCCTCCCGCGGCGATCAGCCGCCGGAGCGTCGTATACAAAAGGTCCGCGTCCACCGGCTTGAGCAGGTGGGCGTTCATGCCCGCGTCCATCGTCCGGCGGACGTCGTTTTCAAAGCCGTTGGCCGTCAGCGCGATGATGGGAACGGTTCCCGCGTCCGGCCTCTCCAGGGCGCGGATCCGCCGGGCCGCCTCCAGCCCGTCCATGACCGGCATCCGAAGATCCATCAGCACCGCGTCAAAGGTCCAGGGGGCGGAGGCTTCAAACCGCTCCAGGGCCTTCCGCCCGTTCTCCGCGTGGACGCCCTCGGCGCCCTCCAGCTCCAGCAGGTCCAGAACGATCTCCGCGTTCTCCGGCACGTCCTCCGCAACGAGGATCCGGCGGCCTTCCAGGGAAACCTCCGCCGTCGCCCCGGCTTTCCCGGCCGCTCCGGGCGCCCCGGCCTCCCCGGGCTTTGCAGGCGCTCCGGCCGTCGACATTGCCCCCTCCTCCGCGGCCATCGCCGCCAGCGGCAGGGTCACGGTGAAGACGGAGCCGACCCCCTTCTCGCTGGACACCCGGACGCTTCCGCCCACCAGGTCCAGCCGGCTCTTGACGGCAGCCAGCCCCAGCCCGCTTCCGCCGAAGCGGGTAGTGGAGCCCCCGTCCTCCCGGGCGAAGAGATCGAAGAGCTGTTCGAGGAATTCCGGGCTGATCCCGATGCCGGTATCCTTGACGCTGCACCGGAGCATCCGGGCGTCCGGCCCCGTCGGGAAGGTCTCCGCCGAGAAGCTGACCACCCCCGGCACGTCCGTGTATTTGACCGCGTTGTCAATCAGCTCGATCAGCGCCTCCCGGATCAGCCCCGCGTCGCCGATGTAGACGCTCGGCACCGCCTCGTGGACCGAGGTCCGGCAGGTCAGCCCCTTCTCGCCGCACAGGGAGAAGGCCAGGGAATCCAGCGGATCCGTGATGTCCCGGAGCCGGAAGGGCTCCCGGCGGACGATCCGCCGGCCGCTCTCGATCTCGTTGAGGTCGAGGATGTTGTTGATCATGCCCAGCAGCTCCATGGCGCTCCGGCCGATCTTCTCCAGGTGCTCCCGTACCGCCCGCGGCACCCCCGGCTGCTCAAGGGCCATGCGGTCCAGCCCGAGAATCACGTTCATCGGGGTCCGCATCTCGTGGCTGACGCTGGCCAGGAAGGCGGTCTTGGCCCGGCTGCTCTCCTCGGCGGCCTTCAGCTCGACCTCCATCCGCTCCCCGTCGAGAATCCGCCGGGTGATCCGGTTCAGAAGCAGGTACATCGTCAGCACGAAAAGGCTGCCGCCGAACAGGATGCCGGCGACGATGAGATCCGGCTTCCCGAAGATGCCCACCGCCAGATAGCCCAGCAGGAACAGCACCAGCAGCGCGATCGGAACGGAGAGAATCATGCTGCTCCGCCGGGTCCAGCTCTTCGTCCGCCGAAGATGGCGGGCGAAGGCGATAAAACCGATGATGTTGAAGACCATCAGCGCGCTGCCGGCAAAGATCAGCGCGGGAATCAGCCATCGCGTCATGGGCCGTCCTCCTCTGTGATCGTCAGTTCACGTCTGCCATTCTGCCGCGGCCCCCGGGGGAAAGCGCCAGCAGCAGGAGCGCGGCGGCAAACAGCGCCGCGCAGAGCACATGCAGGGGCGGATTCGCCGAAAGCGTTTCATGCTTTCTTCCCCCCTGTCTGCGCCCAAATGATATTGCTCTCTGCTAACCATACACCGTTTATTATACCAGATTTATCCTGTTCTGTTCAATATTTCCCAAAAATCATCACCGCTCCGGACGCGGGGAGGGGCCCACCTCCGCCCGGGAACGCGGGGGCAGGTCTTCCCCTTCCCGGGAATCCCTCAGGCTTTGCCTCAAAAAGGGGCGAAAGTGCATATTTACTTGTATTTCGACTGGTGTTCTGATAGCCTTGTCATCCAAACGAACAGGAAGGCAGGAGACCGATTTTCGGGCGGCTGATTCTCGACTGCCTGAACCGGGCGGAAACCGCCATGACCCAGGCCCAGGAGCTCGCCATGAAGGTCGAAGGGCTTCGCTGATCCGCGAGGACTACCTCCTGTCCTTGTCGATCAGCTCCAGGGACAGGATGGCCAGCCCGGCGAAAACCGCGATAAACAGGCCCAGCATCAGCCAGTTCCTGACGATGTTCCGGACGGATTTCTCGTATTCCGGCTTCCGGGAGGCCTCGGCGGTCTTCGTCTGCACCAGGGTCCTGACCCGCTCCTCCCCGAACATCTCCAGCAGCTCCCCGACGGTGAGCTTCACCGTCACGGGGCGACTCAGGTCCCCCCGCAGGGCGCTGTCGGCCCGGATGGCCTTCACCGTCTCGGCCAGGACGGGGCTCCGGCCGGAAACCGCCTCGGAATCCAGGATCGTCAGGAGCTGATCCGCCGTCACCTCCCCGCCGATCTCCGTGTCCCGCATGCCGGAGAGCGTGTTCCAGGCGGTCACCATCGGCAGCTCGTTATACCCGCTCTGGGCGGCGATCGCCCGGATGCCGTAGCTGGATACCGTTAATTTCGAAAGGGGCTGGACCCACTCCGGCAGCGGCAGAATCCCCCCGGAGAAAACCAGCTGAAAGATCAGCACGAAGGGCATGACCGTCATGGCGCCGGTGGTGGTCCGGCTGACGCTGGAGATGAACAGGCTCATCATGTCCGAGGCGTAGGCGATCAGCAGCATGGAGATGCCGACGTCCAGGATCATAAAGGGGGTCATGAAGCCCTTTTCCGGAAACTGGATGCCCCCGGCCTGCAGCACATACATCGTCACCCCTGTCTGGGCCAGGCACAGCAGGAACTGGTAGATCATATGGGCCGCCACATAGGAGGTAATATGCATGCCGGAGCGGTGCTCCCGCTTGATGATCTGCCGCTCCCGGCAGACCGCCTGGATTGAATTGAAGCATCCGTTCCAGATCGCGACGCAGGCCAGGGCAAAGGCGCCCATCAGGCTGCCCTCCATGTTGATAAACAGCCGCTTCCGGATCACCATGGCCACCAGCGCGGCGATGATCGCCGCCATGGGAAGAACCTTCCAGTCGCTTTCGTTCACGAAGAAGCGGAACTGCTTCCCCAGATAGATCGGGATCTGGCTGGTCCGGCCCCGGTGCCGGAAGCCTCTTTCCCGGGAAGGGGTCTCAAGCGTCGTCGTCTCAGCCATGCTGCACCTCCGCGAATTTCTGAATAAACGTATCCGCCAGGCCGTCCCCGCCCTCCTCGGCGCGGTTGACGGCCTTGACGATCTCCTCCATCTTTTCCCGGCCGAAGAAGCGCCGGGCCTCCGGAATCGGGCCGAACCAGGCCAGCCGCCCGGTCCGGTTCTGATCCTTCGCCAGGACGATTACGTCGTCGAACAGGTCGATGACCCGGTCCGGCGTATGGGTAATCACGATGATGATCTTTCCCTGATCCGCGATCTTTCTTAGCTGCAGGAACAGCTCCCGGGCCATGACCCCGTCCAGCCCGGAATCCGGCTCGTCGAGGATGAACAGCGTCGGGTTGGACAGAAACTCCATGGCGATGGACAGCCGCTTGCGCTGCCCGCCGGAAAGCTTGGAAACCAGCTCCCGCCGGACCGGGGAAAGGCCGAAGATCTCCATGACCTGCTCCACCCGCTCCTCCCGCTCGGTCCGGGAAAAGCTGCTGGGCAGCCGCAGGGCCGCCGCGTCCATCAGGGTCCGGAAGACGCTGTCGGAGCCCCGCATCAGATCCTGCTGGGGCACGAAGCCGATGTCGTACATCATCTCCTTGTAGTTTTTATACATATTCCGGCCGTTGATCATCACCTCCGCCCGGGCCGGCTCGTAGCCGTTCACGGCGTTGACGAAGGTGGTCTTGCCGGCGCCGGAGCCCCCCAGCAGGAGCACCATATGCCCCGGCTCGATATCCAGATGAATGTCCCGCAGCAGGTACTTCTTCCGGAAGAAATCCCGGACTGTCCGATCCTCCAGGTTGACGGTCAGCCCCTTTTCCAGCACGTCCGCCTTCCGGCCGGAGAAGAACACCGGCGCGTCGTCCCGGATCTCCTCGGCGGTCCAGAGGGGCTGGAACTTTGGATGGAAGCCCCAGATCAGCGCGGGCACCTGCTCCGCCAGCATCCAGAGAACCACCCACCGCTTTCTCCGGTCAAAGACCTCGCAGAGCCCCATATACACCCGGGCGGTATAGACGACATCCACCAGCATCAGGAGCAGCGTGATCAGGGCGTAGACGATGGAGACGTCCGCCGCGCTGTCGAAAAACACGTCCGCGATCCGCAGCAGAGTGTTGACCGCCTCCAGCACCGTCAGCGTCCGCCCCTCCAGCTCCCGGTCCGAACACAGGGCCAGCTTGTAAACCCGGGCGATGGGCACCAGGGCCCACCAGCCCCTGACGCCGCATTTTTCAAAGATTTTCCACAGCCCGATCAGATACAGCACGGCCATGGCCGAAAAGAAGGGCTGATAGTTCGTATTCAGCATGACGATTGAAAAGATATCCAGCGCCTTGTTCCAGACGTCCACCGGAACCCCCCCTGTGCTGTCTTTTATACTCGCGAACGGAATTGACTGCCAGGCCATCGTCCGATCCGCGGCATATACGTTCACGCAAGCGCTTTGCCTCCGGCAAATTCCGGCGTGAACCGGTATAAGTAAAGTCAATACCGTGTTATCTTACCATTCGGCGGCCGCCTTTGTAAAGGTGCCGGATGCCTTTTCCCGGCGTCTCCGGTTTCCTTTTTGCCCCCTTCCCGCAAACGCCGCCCGGCGGGCCGTCCTCTGCCGAGGCCGCCGCCCTTCCGATCGCCGGCCGCCCTTCCTTCTATATTTGGGCACGCCAAAAAAACTTGAAAAGTACAATGATCTATCGTTTAATAGAAGGAGACAGTTTTCTGATGAACGACCAGAAATCAAAAAAAAGGAGGACTTTTTCCATGAAGAAAGGTTTATTGCTGCTTCTGACCCTGGCGCTGGCGCTTGTCCTGGCCGGCTCCGCCCTGGCCGACGGGCTGACCTTTACCACCGGCGGGACGACCGGCGTGTATTACGCCTTCGGCAACATTCTCGCCCAGTATATCTCCGCCCATTCCGATCTGGAGATTACCGCCGTGGCCGGCAACGGCTCCGCCGACAATATCGACAAGCTGGAGCTGGAGACGGCGCAGCTGGGCTTCGTCCAGAACGACGTGGCCTACTACGCCTATAACGGCATTCGCTTCGAGCAGTACGAGGGCATGCCGGTGAACTGCTTTACCGCCATCGCCGCCCTGTATACCGAATCCGTCCAGCTGGTGACCTGCAATCCGGACATCAAGTCCGTGGCGGACCTTAAGGGCAAAAACGTCTCCATCGGCTCCCAGGGCTCCGGCGTCTATTTCAACGCGGTGGACTTCCTCCAGGCCTACGGCATGACGGAAGCCGACATCAACCCCCAGTACCTCTCCTTCGGGGATTCCGCGGAAGCCCTGAAGGACGGCAAGATTGACGCCGCCTTCGTCGTGGCCGGCGCCCCGACCCCCGCCGTCATGGACCTGGTCACCAGCAAGGAGACCTGGCTCGTTTCCCTGGACGCGGAGCATATCGCGAAGCTGAAGGAGATCTCCGGCGCCTATACCGAGAGCGTCATCCCCGCCGGCACCTACAGCGGCCAGACCGGGGACATCCTGACCGTCGGCGTCAAGGCGACCATCATCGCCAACGGCCAGGTCACCGAGGATCAGGCCTACAACATCGTCAAGACCATCTTCGAGGGCAGGGAGGAGATCTCCGCCGCCCACGCCAAGGGACAGGAGCTGGATCTGGCCTACGCCGCCACCTGCGGCCTCCCCTATCATCCCGGCGCCGCGAAGTATTTCGCCGAGCAGGGAATTACCGTTCAGTAAGCCGGTATCTGCGGAGGACAGGGGGACTGCTTCGAAGAAATGTCCCCTCTGTCCTCGTTTCAGCAATCCCGCACTTGCAGAGGACAGGGGGACGGCTTCTTCCTGTCCGTCAGGACAGAAGAAATGTCCCCTCTGTCCTCCTGAGGAGGTATCTTCAACATGAGCAGCCGAAAGAAAGCCGGAAACCTCCCGGCCAGGCCAGACACGGGCGACGCGGCCGCCCCGGAGGAAATCCGGGCGGACGTGCAGTCCATTATGCGCAAATATGACCGGGAATCCAACACCCGCGTCTGGGAGGGGGTTCCCAAAATCATCGTCAGCGTCCTGCTGGCCTTTTTCTCCCTCTACTGCATCTATGTGACCCTGTTCGCCAATTTTCTCGAACAGGTGCGCCTGTCCTCCTTCATGGGCCTGATCCTGGTCATGGGCTATCTGACCTATCCGGCCCGGAAGGGGCAGACCCGGGTCAACCACATGCCCTGGTCCGATATCGTGCTGATGCTGCTGGGGGCCGCGGCCTTCTTCTATTTCACCTTCCGGGCCCCGGTGCTGATGAAAACCCGGATTGCCATCAAGCTGAAGGATCCGGTGTATATCATCGCGGGCATCGTGGGGCTGGTCACCCTGTGCGAGCTCTGCCGCCGCTGCGTCGGCCTCCCGATTCTCTGTGTCGCCGGCGCCTTCCTGGCCTATACGATCTACTTCTACGTCAAGGACGGGAAGCTGCTGGTCAACGTGGTCCACGAGCTGTTCTATAACGAGAACGGCCTTTTGTCCACGCCGGTCAACGTCTGCTCCAAATACATCGTCGTGTTTATCATCTTCGGGGCCTTCCTGGAAAAGACGGGCATCTCGGAATACTTTATCAGCCTGGCCAACGGGCTGACGGGCCGCTTCGCCGGTGGCCCCGCCAAGGTGGCGGTGGTTTCCTCCGCCCTGTGCGGCATGGTGTCCGGCTCCTCCGTCGGCAATACGGTAACCACCGGCTCCATGACGATCCCGATGATGAAGAAAACCGGCTACGAGGCCGATTTCGCCGGCGCCGTCGAGGCCGCCGCCTCCACCGGCGGCCAGATCATGCCCCCGATCATGGGGGCGGCCGCCTTCCTGATGGCGGACTATCTGGGGGTTCCCTATTCCGATATCATCGTGCGGGCGATCCTGCCCGCCGTGCTATACTTCCTGGGCGTGTTCCTGACGGTGCACCTGGAGGCGAAAAAGCTCGGGCTCCGGGGGATGAGCCGGGAGGAGCTTCCCCGGATGCGGGAGCTGGTGAAGGAAAGCTATCTGCTCCTTCCCCTGTTCATCCTGATCTATCTGGTCTGCTCCAACACCCGGACCATGCAGTTCTCCGCCGCCGTCGCCATCGTGGCGACCATCGTCGTCGGGATCATCAGCAACCTGCTCCGGCGCCGTCGGCGCGCAGGGACGGGGGCGGGCGCGGACGCCGCCGCTCAGGCGAAGCCCTTTACCGCCCTGAACGTCTTCGAGGCCCTGGAAAACGGCGGGCGCAGCTGCATCTCCGTCGCGGTAGCCTGCGGCATCGCCGGGATTATCTGCGGCTGCCTGACCATCACCGGCCTGGCCTCGACGGTGATCAACGAGATCGTCCTGATCTCCCAGAACAACATGTTCCTGGCGATGGTGCTGACCATGGTCTGCTGCATCATCCTCGGCATGGGCATCCCCACCACCGCCACCTACTGCATCATGGCCTCGACCTGTGCCCCGATCCTGATCAAGATGGGCGTTCCCATGGTGGCGGCCCACTTCTTCGTCTTCTATTACGGCATCGTGGCGGATATTACCCCGCCGGTGGCCCTGGCCGCCTACGCCGGGGCGGCGATTTCCGGCGGCAGCCCGCTGAGGACGGGGATCCACGCGACGCGGCTGGCCATCGCGGGCTTTATTATTCCCTTTATCTTCGCCCTGAGTCCCTCGCTGCTGCTGGTCGATACGCATCCTCTGGAGCTGATCCAGATCATCATTACCTCCGTCATCGGTATGTACGGCATCTCCTTCGGCCTGAGCGGGTTCCGGCTCCGGAACCGGACGAAGGCCCAGACGGCCGCCGCGGTGATCCAGCGGATCCTGGCGATCGCCGGCGGTCTGCTCCTGATCTCCCCCGGAACGGTGACCGACCTGATCGGCATCGCCCTGGTCGCCGCTGCCCTGATCTGGCATCACGCCGTGCTCCGCTCGGCGAAGTCCGAGGGCGCGTGACCGGAACGGAATCAACTGACGGGCAGCGGAAGTCTCTCTTCGTCAGACAGATTTTGTCCGCGAATCGCGTTAGCGTGAGCGGTACCAAAATCGTCATCCGGACAGAATGACAGACGTGAACTGCCGTTCACAGAGGAGAATGGAAATCATGAAAAAGACCCGAGGCGGCCTCTCGATCGCCACCAAGCTGTATATCTTTATTGTCGTGACCGTCCTGGCGGTGGCCGTCGGGACGGCCGCGCTGTCCTTCCGGATCAGTGCGGACCAGATCGACCGCTACTATAAGCAGCTCGCCTCCGATACGGCGGCGAATTTCGCCTCCTCCCTGGACGCGGAATTCCTGGGCCGCCTGCGGGAGGCCCTGGAGTCGGATGAATTCCAGGCCCTGCGGGAGGCCGCCGAGGAAGCGGACGACGAGCGGATGATTCAGGATTATCTCGAGGAGCACGGGCTCTGGGAGCAGTTCGAGCGCACCCGGGCGGAGCTGAACCGCTACCTGGAAAACATGCAGGATATCAAATATCTGTATCTGATGGCCTGCGGCGATGAAAAAGCCATGTACGACATGTATCTGATGGACGATTACTCCAATCCCCTCTACGCCATCGGGTACTACGAGGTTCGGGAGGAGGCCTTCGTGGGGGTGGACATGACGAAGCCCATCGAACCGAGGATCTCCACCGGGGACTGGGGCTGGCTGTGTTCCGCCTACGCCCCGGTCTTCGATTCGAACCACCGGCTCATCGCCAATGTGGGCTGCGATTTCGGCATGGATGAGGTCATGGCGGAGCGGAACCAGTCCCTGCGCTATATGCTGCTGGCCGCCGCCGGAGCGGTGCTGATCGTCCTGGCCGGAGCGGTGCTGCTGATCAACCGGATCATCATCCGCCCCGTGAACCGTCTGACGGCCGAAATGAAAAAATTCCGCCCCTTCGTCAACGCCAGCTACCATGAGGCGGGGGTCGCGGAGCTGGATCACCCCGGACGGGACGAAATCGGCGATCTCTATCGGGGAATCCACGATATGCAGGTTCATATCGTCGACTACCTGAACGACCTGGATACCCTCCAGAAGGATAAGGAAAGGGCCGAGGAGACCATCCGCTCCCGGGACGAGCAGATCGGGGAGATCAGCCGGGAGGCCTACCGGGACGCGCTGACAGGAACCGGCAGCAAGGCCGCCTACGTCCATAAGGCGGAGGAGATCAGCCGGGAGCTGGCCCAGGGGCGGAAGGACTTCGGCATCGTCATGGTGGATATGAACCACCTCAAAAAGATCAACGACGAGCACGGCCACCGGATGGGCGATGAATACATCAAAGGCTGCTGCCATCTGATCTGCGAACACTTCAAGCACTCTCCGGTCTACCGCATCGGCGGCGACGAGTTCGTCGTCCTCCTGCAGGGGAAGGATTTCGATGAGCGCCACGAGCGGACCAGCGCCCTCCGCCGGAGCTATCGGGAAGCCATGGCCCGGGAAGACGCGAAGCCCTGGGAGCGGTATTCCGCCGCCGTCGGCCTGGCGGAGCTGTCCCACGAGGACCGGACCGTGGACCTGATCTTCAAGCGGGCCGACAAGGCCATGTATGAGGACAAGGAGGCCTTCCGGAGGGAAAACGGAACCTATCGCTGAAATCTCCGGCCTGGCTTCTCTTTCGTGGACGGTGGTTCACGTCTGCCATTCTGTCTCAAAACCTGCCCGATTCGTGAAAAACGAGCCCTCCCCATTCAGGGAGGGCTCGCTGGTTATCTCCGTCAGGGAGAGGGCTCGCCGGCTGCCTCCGCCTCCGGCAGCGGCGACCCGACGGGAAGCAGCACCTTCAGGCTGGCGTTATCGACGGTATAGGCGTAGTCATAGCTGGCGAGCTTCGTTTCCTGCGACGCGTCCAGATCGAAGTTTTCATCCAGGAACACCCGGAAGGGATCCCAGGTCATCAGCCGCAGCTCGAGGTGATGCCCCGGTGCCAGGGTATAGACTGTCGGCATCATATAGATGGTGTAGTCCTTGGCGGTGTCCATCTCCAGGCCGCTCTCCTGGTAGGTATATTCAGCGGAGGCGAAGCCCTTTCCCGGGTTCTGCAGATCCGTCCACCCGAGGCTGACCCGCTGGGCCGGCGTCTGCTCCTGGACGTGGGTCATCAGCGGGCTGTCCTTCAGCCCTCCGCCCAGGATCAGCTTTTCGCCGGTTTCCCGCTGGGGGATCAGACCGTCCGGCTCCGTATGGATCCGGTAGGCGGGGAACGTCCCCTGATCGGAGACGTCCACCAGCAGCGCGGTGATCATCAGGCCGTCCAGCGCCACCTGACCGCTGGTCAGCTTCAGGTGGATTTCCGGCGTCCCGAAGATCGTCGTGTTTTCCGGAACCTCCAGGGGATAGACCGCCGTTAGAGGCGCGGGCATCCGGAGATAGAAATCCTCCGCCATCTCCTCCGTCAGGTTCCCCTGGATGTTCTCCTCATAGTCCCTGGTAAACTGGCCGAGCCCCGCGGATGATACCTCCGTGGCCGCCTCCTCATAGCGGGCCGCAAATTTCCGGGGCGCTTCCGCGTTCCAGCCCTCGTAGCTTTCGAAACGGCCGGTGATGTTGTTTTCCGCCATCACCTCCGGAAAGCCCTCCGCGCCGTTGTCAACCCCGTAGAGATAGTGCGCCAGCCACTGGTTCATCAGGTGCTGCCAGGGCGTACCGTTGACGGAGAGGTCGTCCAGGGTGTTATGGGCGTCCTGATGCAGCACCATCCTGACCGTCTTTCCCGCCTGACGGAAGGCCCGGAACATGAGGTCCGCGTGCCTGGGGGTCACATTATAGTCATTCAATCCGGTCACGATCAGGGCGCTGCAGTCGATGTGATTCCGCTCCGGAAGGGTATAGTCCAGCTGTTCCCAGATCGGCGCGTAATCCCCGTTGGTGGCGTCCTGATCCTGAGCGATCTGCCAAAGCCAGGAGCCGTACCGGGGATTGACGGTCTTCAGCTCCGGATCCAGAAAGGTACCGCCGGCGTTGTAGGCCGCCAGGGAGTCGGCATAGTGCACGTCGTTCCGCAGCGGCACGCCCTGGGCGTTGGTATAGTCGTACCAGTTGGCGATGCCGGCGAAGGGAATGATCGTCTTCAGACCCCTGACCCCGCTGACCGCGACCTCAAAGGGGATGGTTCCGCCGTAGGAGCAGCCGGTCATGGCCACGCTTCCGCTGCACCAGTCCGCCCGGATCTCCGTGGTTCCCTCCCGGTCCGCAAAGGCGCGGCGGTCCCCCGTCAGCCATTCGATCACGCTCTTATGGCTGTCCCGCTCCAGATCCATGCCGCAGAGCTCGAAGCCCTCCGAGCCGTAGGTTCCGATGCCCGCCGCCTCCAGGACGGCGTAGCCCCGCACCAGATAATAGTCATAATTCGTCAGATGGTTCCAGTAGGGAAACCCGAAGGGCGCGTCGAGCTCGTAGATCCAGTCGCGGGCGTCCGCTTTTTCCGCCTGCTCCAGGGTCGTCCGGACGCCCGCGGGCGTCCGTTTCTTTCCCTTCCGGTACAGGTCGTCATAATCGAAGGGCGCCTCGTGATACAGCGGGCTGACATCCTCATCGTAGGCCTCCAGGGTCCCGGCGTTATAGGGCGTCGGATCATAGATCACGGCCGCCTGGTATTTCCCTTCCGCGGCGGCCCGGGGCACCTGAACCACCGCCTTGACCAGATCGTCCATCCCGTCCCCGTCCGTGTCAAAATCCGTTTCCACCCAGACGCAGAAGCGGAGGATGTCGCTGCCCTCGTTGGTATAGTCCGGGGACAGGGGATCCATATAGGTAAAGACCGGCTGCAGCATCCCCTCCTCCACCTTCAGCGGACCAGGCTCCTCCTCCGCAAAGGCGCCCGCCGTCCACACCAGGACCGCCAGCAGAACGGCCGCCAGAATCGTTTTAACGCTTCTTCCTGTTTTCATCTGTCCCAGCCCTCCTCTACTGAACCTCCGTCACGTCCGCCGTTTGATCCGGATGACGGTTTTGTAACCGTTCCCGCGATCGCGGTTCCCGGACAAAACTGGTCTCCTCAATGAACATCCGCTGATGTCCTTCCCTCTGTCCGGATGACGATTTTGTTGCCGTTCCCGCTATCGCGGGTCACGGACAAAATCTGTCTCCCCTTCCGTTCCGAAGGCCGCTTCCAGCTTTTCCAGCAAGCTCCCCGCGGCCAGATCCCCGGCCGCCACGGGCCCGGTCACCCGGCCGAAGCAGCGAACCTCCGTCCCCTCCCCGGCCCGGATCGTTTTAAAATGGCCGTTATGGGAAACAAGGCCCTCCGGCCGGTATTCCTTGATAAAGGCCTCACCGTTCACAATAAAAATCCCCGTCTGCCCGTAGGAAACCTCCTGCCTGGAATTGACATAGACGAAGCTCCCGTTCGGATAGGTGGGCTCCATGCTGGTTCCGTTCACGTGAATCACGGTATCCGCGCCGCCGGGAACCCGGCCCTTCGGCGCGTAGACGGTCCGGTAGGAAACTTCCTCCTCCGGCAGGGGCACGCCGACGCCGGCCGCCGCCCCCTCCTCATACAGGCGAAGGCCCTGGTATTCCCCACGAAGGCGCGCCTTTTCGAGCGCGTCCTGCTGAAACAGGAGCCGGTCCATCAGCTGGCTGACCGTCCGCTGGTTGTACCGGTCCAGCCGGTGATACAGGGCCAGCAGCTCCTTCTCCTCCTCCGGCAGCGCCGCTACCGCGGGCAGGCCCAGCAGTTCGGTCACCGGAACCCCCAGCAGCTCGCAGAGCCGCGGAATCGTATCCACATCCGGGCGGGTTCTTCCCGATTCCCATCCGCCCACGGCAGTCTTGGAAAAGCCGAGCCGGGCCGCCAGCGCGGCCTGATCCATCCCCGCGGCCGTCCGGTATTTCCGGATCACCTGGCCCACGTGATTCCGGCGTTCCCGGTTCACCGTCGGCCGGCCGAACCGGGATTCCTGCCTTCCGTCCCTGGCTTCGTTCATCGCACTCTCCTCCGCGAACGTCCACGCCTGAACGTTCCTTCACTCTCTGTTGTTCCGAACAGCTGACTTCCCCCGGGCGCTGTCCCGTGCCGGTGCCGTCCATCTTATTGTAGCACATTTTCAGTGGGCCGAAAAGGCTTTCAATGACATTTTCTGGCCTTTTCGGTCAATTAAACGCGTTCCGTTCGTTTCCTCCGTCCGCGTCAGTACCAGCGACGCTCCGCCCCGACCGTCGTCGGCTCCGAATGGCCGGAATACAGAATCGTTTCCGGCGGCAGCGTCAGAATCCGCTCCCGGATGCTGCGCACAAGCTGCGCGCCATTCCCGCCGGGAAACCGGTCGTTTCCCCGGCCCCCCTGGGCGAAGATCGTATCCCCGGTAAAGGCCAGCCCCGCCGCCCGGTCATAGAAGATCACCGAATCCGGCGTATGGCCGGGGGTGTGAATCACCTCCAGGGCGCAGGCCTTTTCCGCCTTCCGGTGATCAGCGTTCCGCTCCCGCAGATGTCCCGCTTCCGCGCCGTCCCCTCGGCCATCGATGTCCGTGTGCGGCTTCCCGGTCCCCAATCCGCCCGGGGTCAGGCAGTCCCCGTCCCGGAAGGTTTTCGCGCCCTTCAGCCCTGTTTCGCCCAGGGTCAGGAAGTCCCCGTCCCGGAAGGTTTTCGCGCCTCTCAGCCGGATCACCGGCGGAAAATAAGCGGAAAGATTCAGCGCCGGGTCGGCGAGATAGGCCTCCCCGGCCTCATGGATCCGGACGGGAACCTCCGCTTCCGCCAGGATGCCGCCAATCCCGCCGATATGGTCAAAATGCCCGTGGGTCAGCAGAATTCCCGCCAGGGTCCATCCCTGCTTCCTGATCTCATCCAGGAGCTCCTTCCCCCGCTCCCCGGGATCGATCAGAAAGCCGCGTCCCGTCTCCCCGTCGCCCCAAAAATAGCAGTTCACGCCCTGAACCGCGAGGGGAAAGCACCGGACGATCCGCTTCGTCCCCACTTCCCGGCTTTGATCCTTTTCCATGCCGCCGCCTCTTTTCTCTTCTGGAACCATCCGTTCCCGTCGGTCTTTCCGGTCCCTGTTTCCCGCTATGCGGAGATTGTAGCGCAAGGCTTCCGGCCTGTCAATCAGGCGAAGGCAGGGGGAAGACAGGGGGACGCTTTTGTCTGCGGCTGGCCACGCCGCCGGTCTGTTTTCCAGGGGGGCGAATCGTTCCGTCTTGTCAACCGCGGTTCATTGACTTTCAAAAGTGGAATCGCTACAATGAACTGGCGAAGACACGGGCGGCAAGACACGGGGACGTATCTTTGGCAAGACACGGGGACGGCAAGACACGGGGACGGCAAGACACGGGGACGAAGACACGGGGACGTATCTTTTGTCCGCGGCCGCTTCCGCTGCCAGTCTGTTGTCCGGTGGCAGATTGTTCCGCTTTTCCGATGCGGTTTATTGGCTTTCTGGCTTTCAGAAGCGGAGCCATTTCCAAGAGCTGAAAATTTTTTCCCAACCGCTGCCGCCGGTGTACCCGGCCTCGTATAAATCATAGGAGACCGATCTGGAAGAATCCGGGAAAGGAGGCTGAGGTCCATGGGAAGAACAGCAGGGGAAACCGGGTGGCGGGTATCCCGATATAATCTGATGGCCAGGCTTCCGGGAACGGACAGGGTCGCCGTGGCGAACCTTCTGAGAGGCACGTGCGCCGCCTATACCCCGATCGAAATGTATCTGCTGGACGAGCTGGAAAGCCTGGATGAGAATCATCCGATCCTGGAGCGTTTCCGGCAGCGGGGCCTGATCGTCAATTTCGACGAGCAGGCTGCGTTCTCCGCCATGGCCCGGATGGCCTGCAGCGGGAACAGCAATGTCTCGCTGACCATCTGCCCCACCATGGGGTGTAACTTCGACTGCCCCTATTGCTTTGAAAACCATCGGGCCGGCAGAATGAGTCCGGAAACCCAGGACGATGTGGTG
This sequence comes from Clostridia bacterium, assembly GCA_017433405.1. Classification (GTDB taxonomy): domain Bacteria; phylum Bacillota; class Clostridia; order Christensenellales; family Aristaeellaceae; genus Aristaeella. The sequence continues at coordinate 32,085 of JAFRHH010000091.1, forward strand.
GCCCTGGCCGGGCGGATGCTCCAGTCCTCCGGCGCGAAGAAGCTGGATGTGACCTGGTTCGGCGGAGAGCCGTTGCTGATGCCGGACATCATCGAGGCGCTTTCCGGGCGGCTGATGGCGCTGGCGGAGGAGCATGGCGCCCGGTACAGTGCCACGATTGTGACCAACGGCTACCTGCTCACCCAGGAGATCGCCGACATGCTGGGACGGTGCATGGTTTCGCACGCCCAGATCACGCTGGACGGCATCGGGCCGGAGCACGATAAAACCCGGCATCTGGCGGGTGGCGGCCCGACCTACGACCGGATTACGGAAAACCTGCGTACCCTGCGCCTGCCCTTCAGTGTCAGCATCCGGCATAATGTATACGAAGGCAATCAGGATCAGCTGGATCCTCTGCGGGACAGGGTAAAGGAGCTCGCGGAGGAAAGCGGAAACCGTCTCTGGTATTACGCCTCCCCGGTCACGGACAATACCGCCGCCCGGGAGCGGAATTCCGGAGCCAATCTGAAGTGCGCCAACGGCCTTGGCGAAGTGGATCTGAGCCAGGGCGTGTATGATTTTCACGCCGCGAGGGGGCTCTTCTGCGCTGCGCACCGCCTCTATGACGTCGGAATCGACGATCAGGGCCGGCTGTATAAATGCTGGGAGAGCGTCGATAAGCCGGAGCAAAGCTTCGGCCACGCCCACCGGTGGGATCCGATGAATCCCATCCTCACGGCAGATACGCCGGATCTGCTGACCCAGTTTCTGAACACTGCGGCGCCGATGGATGATCCGGAATGCAGGGATTGCGTGTTCCTTCCCCAATGCGCCGGGGGGTGCCCGATCCAGAGGCTCTATTATTCGAAGGCCTGCATTGCGGTCAGGAACATGCCGGAGAGATTTGTCCTGGGGCTGTACGAACGGCTCCGGAACGAAAATAAACAAAAAGAAGAACAGAAGGGAGAATCACAATGAATCACGAAGAATTCTACAGCAGCCTGAGTGATGACATGAAGGCCAAAATCAAGGCCTGCACGAGCCAGGACGAGATGATGGACGCGCTGAAGGCCGCCAACATTGAGCTGGATGCCGCGCTGCTCGAGGATGTCAGCGGCGGAAAGCTCTGCCCCTTCCACGGAACCCCCAAATGCGTATGCGATATTAAGATCGCCCAGGAGAATCTTCGCGCTGCGGGCAGTCAGGCAGGATGCAGGCTGAAATGCCCTCCGCATCTGCGCGATGACTCCAACTCCTGCCCTCCGTATCTACGCGATGGCTCCAACTCCTGCCCTCCGTATCTTCGGCAGGGCTGATTGATCCGCCTGACGGCAGGACTGCCGGGAAATTTCTCTCCCGGCAGTTTTCTTTTTCTTACCCCTTTTCCGCGCCCGGACACGGGGACGCTTCTTTTGTCCGGCCCGAAGCCCCAACAGCCGCAGGGGCGAAGAGAGGCTTCGGCCATCCGGTTACCCGATCTCCGGAACCACCCGGGTCAGGGCCAGCTCAAGCAGCTCCTCCGGCCGGCGCTCCGGGCGAATCCATTCCCGCGCCGCCTCCTCCGGAAGGATCAGCGGCATCCGGTCATGGATCGGCCGCACCGACTCCCCCGGCTCCCGGGTCAGAATCACGAAGCAGGGCAGTCCACCCTCCAGCCGGTACAGGCCGCAGAGCCAGATCAGCTCCCCCTCCGGACGCCGGAAGCGATATCGGCTTCCGGTTTTTCGCTTTCCGTCCGGCAGTTCCGTATGTTCCCATTCGAAATAGCCGGAGGCCGGCAGCGCGCAGCGGTGCCCCGCCCAGGCCTCCCGGAACAGGGGCTTCTCCCCCGCGGTCTCCGTCCGGGCGTTAATCAGCAGGCTTTTTCCCCGAAACCCCCATCGCATGGGGAACACGGCGCGCCGACCGGCCCGGCCTGTCGCCAGGGCCGGCGCCACCTGGGAAGGGCGCACCTCTCCCGGGAAGGGCGCCGCGGCGCCTTCCCCGAAAGCCTGGAGCAGCGGCGACCGGTTCATTTCTTCCACAAAAGGCCGCAGCAGCGGCGAATCATCCGTATAATATCTGCAGCACATCCGATGCCTGTCTCCTTTCCCGTACGGTTCAGGCGGTACCCTTGTCAGGAATTGTATCACATCGGATTCCTCCGCCGCAACGCACGCGGCCGTCCTTTTTCCGGTTTCGTCCGGATTTGCCCGGTCTTGCCCGTTTTTGCCCGGTCTTGCCCGTTTTTGCCCGTTTTTGCCCGGTCTTACCCTAAAATACTCCCCGTAGAATGGACACATGAATTTAACACGGACCCGGTTTGTGGACATTCAAAATAGCCTAAATCCCATAATGTGGATGTTGGAAAAAACTCAAATCCCGGAATGTGGACAAGACTATTAATCCCAGAACC
>JAFRHH010000092.1 GCA_017433405.1 Clostridia bacterium
CAATGTCACTTTCTCCGCATCGGAACGTTTCTTGACAGATCCGGAAAAGTGTCATAGACTTTGAACAGATTTTGACATACTGTAAAGAAAATCCCATGAACGGAGGATACAAAGCCATGCCGGGCACGGAAAGAAAGACGGATCGCCGCACCCTGTACACCCGCCGGGTCATCAAGGATGCGCTGCTGGAGCTGCTGTCGGAGACGACCTATGAGAAAATCAACGTCACCCTGCTCTGCCGCCAGGCGGAAATCACCCGGGCTACCTTCTATCTTCATTACGCAGATCTGAACGAGGTGCTGGACGAGGTCATCGGCGAAGCCCTGGAAATCGCGGAGCATGAAACCTCTGAACTCGCCCCGGAAGTGCGGAACCGAAAGCTGATGGAGATCCTGGAAAACGGTCCCCAGGCCCTGAGGGGAAATGAGAAATACCTGGCTCCCTGCCAGCGCATTGCGGATCACCCCAAATACCGCAGCCTTTTCATGGACGATTCCCTGTCGTACTATATTATCCGGAAGATCTATCTGTCCGAGAAGGACAGCTCCGTGCCCATGATGCAAAAGGAACACAACCTGGACGCCGGGGACGCGGACCGGCTGTTCATGTTTGTGATCTACGGCCTGTACTATGTGAACCGCTCCATGAGATGGGAGAAGAACGACGACTGGTACCGGATGCAGTACCTGGTGACCAACCTGTTCTTCAGCGGTCTGGAAAGTGTGAAAGCCCTGCCGGAGAAATTCCGGAAGCCGTGATCCCGGAGCCGGCGGCAGAGAAGCCTCCGAAACGTTTCTTGACAGTTTGGAGAAACTGCCATAGACTTTGAAGGGTTCTGAAAAGCCTTGAAAAGGAGGCGGCCCCGGGCCGCGGGTAAGAAAATGACGTATTATCTGATCCGGGAGGTACTGACGCCCTGCGCTCCGGAGGACATCCGGGATGCCGGCGTCCAGTACGCCGCGGTGCTCACCGCCCGGGAATGGCAGGAGTGCCGGGATCGCTTTGACATGGTGATCGATATGGAGATGGAGCCGCCCCGGGAAACCCGGGCGGTGGTCAACCTGGATTCCCTGACGGGAGCCCTGTCCATTCCCGACCGGGACCGGATCGGCGGGCCCCGGCATGCCTTCTCCTTCGCCCTGGATGAGAAGGGCATCGTGCTGGTGGACGACAGCGGGTATGCCCTGGAGCTGACGGAGACCATCCGCCGCACCAAGAAGTGGCGTCTGCCCGGGCTGGAGCGGTTCCTGTACGATCTGCTGGAGCTGACCATTTCCCGGGATCTGACGCTGCTGGAGAAGACGGAAAGCCGTCTAAACCGCATCGAGGAGGAGATCCTGCGGGGAGAAATCGAAACCTATCCTCCGGAGCTGAACGACATCCGGGGGGATCTGCTGGATCTGCGGGTGCACTACGAGCAGCTCATTGACCTGAGCCAGGAGCTGGAGGAAAACGAGAACGAGTTCTTCCGGGAGGAAAACCTGCGCTACTTCCGCCTGTTCACCAACCGGGTGATCCGCCTGCAGGAAATCGTGGGCGGCCAGCGGGAATACGTCATGCAGCTGCGGGATCTGCTGCAGTCCCAGCTGGAGGTGCGGCAGAACCGCATCATGACCCTGCTGACGGTGATTACTTCCATTTTCCTGCCCCTGACCCTGATCGTCGGCTGGTACGGCATGAACTTCCGGTACATGCCGGAGCTGGACTGGCGCTTCGGATATCCGGCGGTGATCCTTGTTTCCGTGGTCATCGTACTGGTCTGCCTGATCTGGTTCCGGCGGAAGAAATGGATGTGAAGGCAATGAAAAAGAAATTCGGCTGGACGGCTCTGGGCATGGTGGGGTTCATCTTTGCCCCCATCGGCCTGCTCTTCGCCGGGATCCCCCTGGTATTGTGGATTCTTCTTCCGGACCTGATCGGCGCCTGGGACGGCTCCGTCCTTTTCCTGTCCATCTTCGGGGGCGTGGGAACCCTGTTCCTGATCCTGGGGCTGCTCTTTCTGTCCGTGGATCTGCGGCGCCGCAGCCGGCTGCGCCGGGCCTACGAGGGCGGATACTTCGTGGAGGCGGAAATCCGGGGGATCCGGGCTCAGGACAACGTATCCGTGAACCATGTCCACCCCTATGTCCTGGAATGCGCCTACACTGATCCCTCCGGTACGGTGCATGTCTACCGCAGCCAGTACCTGTATCAGGATGTGACCCCGCTGCTGAAATCCCGTACCGTGCCGGTGTACCTGGACCGGTATGATGACAGCGTGGGCTTTGTGGACGTGGACGCGGTGCTGCCGGAAATCCGGGTGCATGGCTGAGAATAAGGAGGTGCCCATGTTTCGGAAAATGCTTCGGGAAAAGCAGCAGCTTACGGAAGTGGAATGCCTGGAGATCCTGCGGCGGGAGCCCCGGGGAGTCCTGTCGGTGCTGGGAGACGGGGATTACCCCTATGGCATGCCCATGAACCATTATTTCTGCGAGGAGGACGGAAGGCTTTATTTCCACGGCGGGAAGCGGGGGCATAAAATCGACGCCCTCCGGCGGCAGGACAAAGCCTCCTTCTGCGTCCTGGGCAGCGGAACCCGGCAGGAGGGCGACTGGTTCCTGACCTTCCGCAGCGTGATCGTCTTCGGCCGGATCGAAATCGTGGAGGA
>JAFRHH010000012.1 GCA_017433405.1 Clostridia bacterium
CGGAGCACGTTCAGCCAGGCGATCAGCCCCGCGTCCTTGGTCGCCTGCCTCTGGGCGTCGGAAAAATAGGCCGGCACCGTAATGACCGCGTCCGTCACCGGCTCCCCGATATAGCTTTCCGCGTCGGACTTCAGCTTCTGAAGAATCATGGCGGAAATCTCCTGCGGCGTATAGGACTTCCCGTCCACGCTGTATTTTTTATCCGTGCCCATGGCCCGCTTGACGGAGGCGAAGGTTCTGGCGGCGTTGGTCACGGCTTGGCGCTTGGCCGCCGCCCCGACGAGCCTTTCCCCGGATTTGGTAAAGGCGACGATCGAAGGGGTCGTCCGGCTCCCCTCGGCGTTGGGAATGATGACGGCCCTGTCGTTTTCCATAAAGGAAACGCAGGAATTGGTCGTACCCAGATCGATTCCGATCAGCTTCGACATTGAAAGAAACCTCCTTCTGACAGGGATCCATGGAAAAGGATACCAGAGCATTTTTAGCGTCTTCCGACGGTTTGGTGAAAGAAGCGTGAAAAAAAGAACAAATTTGACACGGAACCCTTTGGGCATTAGAATACAGACAGGAACAGTCTTTGGCGGCGCGCCTGTTTCAGCTTCCCGGAAGCGAAGGGGCGAAGGCTTAAGGCGCGCCGGGATAATCATACAGGGAGACATGTTTGATCCGCGATCCGCGAAAGCGGGAGCGGCTGCAAAAAGGCGCTTGAACAGCGCGGCGGACGTGAATGAATTTTCACAGGAGGAGGATATCGGAATGAGCAGGGTCATCTGGATCGTACTGGACAGCGTCGGCATGGGGGAAGCGCCGGACGCGGCGGATTTCGGGGATCAGGGCGCCGATACCATCGGCCATATCATGGATCGCTATCCGGATCTGAAGATCCCGAATCTGCGCCGGATCGGCTACGGCCATATCGACGGCATCCATGGGGTGAAGCCCGTGGCGCGGCCGGAAGGAGCCTTCGGGCGCCTGAGGGAGATGAGCGCCGGCAAGGATACGACCATCGGCCACTGGGAGATGGTCGGCATCTATACCCCCGAGCGGCTGCCGGTCTATCCCGACGGCTTCAGCGAGGAAATTATCAGCGCCTTTATCGAGAAAACCGGCGTGCCGGGAATTCTCTGCAACGGCGTCGCCTCCGGAACGGAGGTCATCAACCGCCTGGGTGAGGAGCACCGCCGGACCCGGAAGCCCATCGTCTATACCTCGGCGGACAGCGTTTTCCAGATCGCCTGCGATGAGAGCGTCTATCCGCCGGAGGAGCTGTACCGGCTCTGCCGGGCAGCCCGGGAGATTCTGACCGGGAAGGACAACGTCGCCCGGGTCATCGCCCGCCCCTTCGTGAAAAAGGGTGATACCTTTGTCCGGACCGCCAACCGGCGGGACTTTTCCCGGAAGCCGGACGAGAACAATCTGCTGACCCGGATCCGGGACGCCGGGCAGCGGGTCTACGCCATCGGCAAGATCGAGGATATCTTCGCCGGCGTCGGAATTACCGACGCGATCCATACGGTAGATAATGAGGACGGCATGGAAAGAACCATGGAAGCCCTCGACAGAGTAGAATCCGGTCTGATTTTTACGAATCTGGTCGAATTTGACTCCGTCTGGGGTCACCGCCGGGATATAAAGGGATACGCGGAAGGCCTGGAAAGCTTCGACCGGCAGCTGGGCCTCCTGATGGATCGGATCGGCTTTTACCAGGGCCGCCCGGTTCAGGATACCATCGTCATTACTGCGGACCACGGCTGCGATCCGACCTTCCATGGAACGGATCATACCCGGGAATATGTGCCCTTCCTCCTCTACGGAAGCGGGATCCGCCCCGGGGTCAATCTCGGAACCTCCGAAAGCTTCGCCGATTCCGGCCAGACGGTGCTGGAGCTGCTGGGGCTGAAGGCCGCGTCTCCCCTGCCCATCGGCGTCAGCCGCTGCGGCGAGATCCTGGTCCGCTGGGAGAGGCCGACCTTTCATCTGAATCAGCCCCGGTTCCTGAAGCTTATGGATCTTTCGCCGGAGGAAATCGCGGGGCTGCTGGATCTGGCCGCCGATCTGAAGGCCCGGAAAAAGGCCGGCGTCCCCCACGCCTTCTTCCCCGGAAAGAATATCGCCCTGATCTTCGAAAAGACCAGCACCCGGACCCGCTGCGCCTTCGAGGTGGCCGCCCACGATCTGGGCATGCACTGCACCTATCTGGATCCCTCCGGCAGCCAGATCGGGAAGAAGGAAAGCATCGCGGATACGGCCCGGGTGCTGGGGCGGATGTTTGACGGCATTGAATACCGGGGCTACGGTCAGTCCATCGTCGAGGATCTTTCCCGCTTCTCCGGGGTTCCCGTCTGGAACGGGCTGACCAACGAGTTCCATCCGACCCAGATCCTGGCGGATTTTCTGACGATCCGGGAGCATTTCGGAACCCTGAAGGGCATCCGGCTGGTCTATATGGGGGACGCCCGGTATAACATGGGGAATTCCCTGATGGTGGGCTGCGCCAAAATGGGGCTGCACTTCGTCGCCTGCGCCCCGGAAAAGTACTGGCCGAATCAGGAGCTGGTTGAAACCTGCCGGGAAATCGCCCGGGAAACCGGCGCCGTGATCGAGCTGAACGCCGACCCGAAGGCCGCCGCCGCCGGCGCCCAGGTTATCTATACCGACGTCTGGGTTTCCATGGGCGAGAGCGAATCCGTCTGGCAGGAGCGCATTCAGGATCTGCTGCCCTATCGGGTGACCGGGGAGATCATGAACGCGGCCGATCCGAAATGCGTCTTCATGCACTGCCTGCCGGCCTTCCACGATCTGAACACGGCCATCGGCCGGAAGATCCATGAGCAGTACGGGCTGGACTGCATGGAGGTGGAGGACGCGGTCTTCGAAGGCCCCCGGTCCATCGTCTTTGACGAGGCGGAAAACCGGATGCATACGATCAAGGCCGTCATGGCCGCCACGCTGTAAGAATCCCGGCGAGGGGTGAATCATTTGGAAAACAAACCGGAGTCTGCTTTTGAGGCCTATCTTGACCTGATTCGGCGGGAGCAGGAAACCTATCTGTATCAAAAAGCCCTGAAAAAGGTTCAGGTCATTACGAAGAGCATGTCTCCGGAGGAACGGAAAAGCTACCTGGAGGGGGACGCTTTTCGGAATACCCTTCGCCAGCTCCAGCACAGGGATCCGGTTTGGACCGGAGTCTGCCGGGGCGAGCTGATCCGCTCGGCTCACCGGGATGAATTTGTCCGGCTGGAGAAAAACATCGAGCGGGAGCTGGCGGACGGCCGGCCCGTCAGCCTGCCCTTCCTCCGGTCGATTCTCCGCTGCCGCCGCTCCCTGGAGGACGCCCGGGAGGCCGTTTCCCTGGCGGAGCAGGGAGCGGCCCGGGCCTTCCTGCGCCGGGAGGAGGACCGGCTCCTCCGTTCCCTGGAGGACCAGGTGATTCAGGGGCTGAAAACCCGGGATATGACCGCCCTGTATCAGGAAACCGGCCGGGAAAAGGATCTGGTGACGGAGCTGATGGCCGCCCCCTTTGCCCACGGGCTGACGACGGCGGCCATCAATCTCTGCCTGGCGCCCCGGTCCCCGGGGATGGCCCTCCGGCTGGAGGTGGAGCGGGCGCTGCCGCTGCTCTCCTCCTGCCGCCAGGTCTGCCTGCCGGACGGATCGACCGTCGCCTCGGTGACCCAGAAGGCGCTGCACGAGGAAAAGGTCCGGCTGCTGGCCCGGCTGCGGAGCCGGTTCCCCCGGGATCGGATTGAGATCCTGCTCCGGGAAAACCCGATCCTTCGGAAAAAGCAGCGAAGGATCGCCGAGGCGCAGGTCAGGAAGCAGAAGCTGCGCAACGCCCTGCTGGAAGCGATTCCCGAGCATTACCGGGATCTCTATCCCCTGGCCCGGGAGATGCGCCGCCATTTCTTTCTCCATCTGGGCCCCACTAATTCCGGAAAGACCTACGAGGGGATTCAGCGGCTTCACGCGGCTCAGAATGGGATCTATCTGGGCCCCCTTCGGCTGCTGGCCGCTGAGCAGTTCGAGGCCCTGAATCTCGACGATGTCCCCTGCAGCCTGGTCACCGGCGAGGAGCAGATTCAGGTTCCCTTCAGCCGGGTCCAGTCCTCGACGGTGGAGATGGCGGATATGAATACGGTCTATGATATCGCCGTGATCGACGAGTGCCAGATGATCGCCGACCGGGACCGGGGCGGCGCGTGGAGCGCGGCGATTCTGGGGCTGCAGGCCCGGGAGATCCATGCCTGCGCCTCGCCGGACGCGGAAGCCCTCCTGACCCGGATCATCCGGGACTGCGGGGATGAGCTGACCATCGTCCGCCACGAGCGCATGACCCCCCTGGAAATCGAAAAGGAGGGCTTTCAGTTTCCCTCCTCCGTCCGCCCGGGGGACGCGCTGATCGTCTTTTCCAAGGCCCGGGTCCACGCGGTGGCCGCGGAGCTGAAGAACCGGGGGCATCAGGTCAGCCTGATCTACGGGGCCCTTCCGCCGGACGTGCGGCGCAATCAGGCGGATCGCTTCATGAAGGGCGAAACCGATGTCGTGGTGTCCACCGACGCCATCGCCATGGGGATGAACCTGCCCATCGAGCGGGTGGTCTTCCTCGAATCGGAAAAATATGACGGGGATATTACCCGAACCCTGACGGACGCCGAAATCAAACAGATCGCCGGTCGGGCCGGCCGCTACGGGATCTATGACGTCGGCTATGTCAACGCCTTCGGCTTTAAGCCCCTGATCGCCCAGGCCATGGCCCGTCCGCTGCTTCCCCTGACGGAGGGAGTCATCCGCTTTCCGGAAAGCCTGCTGGGCATTCCCCTGCCCCTGTCGGAGATCATCGCTCAATGGATGAATATGCAGGACAAAGCCTGCTTCTCCAAGGCCTCAACGGAGCGGATGGCCGCCCTGACCGCCATGATGGAAACCCGGCATACGGATAAGCGGCTTCTGTACCGCTTCCTCTGCATTCCCTTCGACGAGACGGATCCGGATCTGCTCTCCCTCTGGAAGCTGATGTATCACGCGGAAGCCCAGGGGGAGCATATCGATCCCCTGGCGGAAAAGCACCGGATTCTGATTCCGGAGGAATGCACCATCGGGATGCTGGATTCCCTGGAGGCGGACTACCGGCGGTGGGATCTGTACTACAACTATACCCGACTCTTTCTGGAGGAGCCCCTGCTGATTCTCGAGGAAATTCAGCGCCGGAAGGACCTGATCTCCCAGGGGATCGTCCACATTCTTTCGACCCAGAAGCTGCCCCGGAAATCCTGCCCCTCCTGTAAGCGGCCCCTGCCCTGGAACTGGCCCTACCGCCAGTGCGACAGCTGCCACAGCCGCGCTCATTTTCCCCGGCGGCGTCACTGAAAAAAGCGTGAAAAAAGAGAGCCCGGAAAAAACCGGACTCTCTTTGCTTATGGGTTTGCTCATCCGAACATGCTGATCAGGAATCCCGCCGCGATCGCGGAGCCGATGACGCCGGCCACGTTGGGACCCATGGCGTGCATCAGCAGGAAGTTGGAGGGATTCGCCTTCTGGCCTTCGCGCTGGGAGACCCGGGCCGCCATCGGCACCGCGGACACGCCGGCGGAGCCGATCAGCGGGTTGATCTTCCCGCCGCTCAGCTTGTACATCAGCTTGCCCACCAGCAGGCCGCCGACGGTACTGAAGGCGAAGGCGATCAGGCCGAGTACGACAATCTTGATGGTATCCAGCGTCAGGAAGCGGGAGCCCACCATGGTGGCGCCGACGCTGATGCCCAGGAACAGGGTCACGATATTCATCAGGGCGTTCTGGGCCACGTCGCTCAGCCGCTCGGTCACGCCGGTTTCCTTCAGCAGGTTGCCGAACATCAGGCAGCCGATCAGGGGCGCGGTGGACGGGAGCAGCAGCACGACGAAGATCGTTACCACGATGGGGAAAATGATCTTCTCCGTCTTGCTGACTTCCCGCAGCTGGGTCATCTTCACGCTGCGCTCCTTCTCCGTGGTCAGCGCCCGCATGATCGGGGGCTGAATCATCGGAATCAGCGCCATATAGCTGTAAGCGGCGACCGCGATCGGTCCCAGCAGCTCGGGAGCCAGCTTGGTCGTGGTCAGGATGGCCGTCGGGCCGTCGGCGCCGCCGATGATGCCGATGGAGGCGGACTGCTGCGCGTCAAAGCCCAGCAGGTTGGCGCCGAAGAAGGCGAAGAACACGCCGAACTGCGCCGCCGCGCCCAGCAGCAGGCTCTTGGGGTTGGAGATCAGGGGCCCGAAGTCCGTCATGGCGCCGATGCCGATAAAGATCAGGCAGGGATAGATGCCCGCCTTGACGCCGATATACAGGATATCGATCAGGCCGCCCTCCGCGAGAATGGCGCCGTAATTATGGAAGTATTCCTTGAACTCCGGCCCGGTAAAGGCGCCGGTATTCAGAAAGCGGTCCCACAGGTCCTGATGATACAGCGCGTCGGGCAGCGAGCCGTCCGTCGTCATGAAAACGGAGGAAACGTTCGCCAGCAGGCAGCCCATGGCGATGCCCACCATCAGCAGGGGCTCATACTGCTTCTTGATACCCAGGTACAGAAGTACGCACGAGATGACGATCATCACCAGGTTTCGCCATCCGTCCGGATTGCTGAAGAAACCGGCAAAACCGGATTCCGTAACCAGTTTTCCGAGGGATTCCAACATCTCTTGTGTCCCTCCTTAGCCCAGCACCATCAGCGGCGCGCCGGTATCGACCTTGGCGCCGACGTCCGCCAGCACCTGCACCACCTTGGCATCATGGGGCGCCATAATCTCGTTTTCCATCTTCATGGCCTCCAGCACCGCGAGCACTTCCCCGCTCTTGACGGCCTGGCCGACCTTGACGTTGACCTGGACGATGGTTCCGGGCATGGGGGAAACCACCTGCTCGCCGGCGACGGCGACGGGCGCGGCGGCAGGCGCGGCCGCGGGA
>JAFRHH010000013.1 GCA_017433405.1 Clostridia bacterium
CATCTTCACCACGTCCTCGCCCTTCTTGCCGTAGGAGGCGACGACCTTTTCCTTCATGTACTTGTCGGCGTCCTCATAGGGGATGATATTGGCCAGCTTGAAGAAGGCCGCCTGCATCGTGGTGTTGGTCCGCCCGCCCATGCCCACCTTGCGGGCCAGGTCGATGGCGTTGATGATATAGAAGTTCGCGTGCTTCGCGGCCAGCCGGTTCTTCATGGCGGCGGGCAGGCGCTCGTTCAGCTCTTCCTTGTCCCACTGGCAGTTCAGCAGGAAGGTACCGCCGTCCCGCAGGGGGGTCACCATGTCATACATGGTCACATAGGCGGGGTTGGAGCAGCTGATGAAGTCCGCCACGTCGATCAGATAGGGGCTCTGGATCGGCTTGTCGCCGAAGCGCAGGTGGGACACCGTCAGGCCGCCGGACTTCTTGGAATCATAGAAGAAGTAAGCCTGCGCGTATTTCTCGGTATGGTCGCCGATGATCTTGATGCTGTTCTTGTTGGCGCCGACGGTTCCGTCGGAACCCAGGCCGTAGAACATGCAGGCGGAGGTGCCGGCCGGCGCGGCGGAGAAGGTCTCGCCCAGCTTCAGGCTGGTGTTGCTCACATCGTCCTCGATGCCGACGGTGAAGTGGTTCTTCATCTCGCCGTCCAGGTTCGCGAAGACGGCCTTGACCATGGTCGGGGTGAATTCCTTGCTGCCCAGACCGTAGCGGCCGCCGACCACCTTAATGTCCCCGCGGCCCGCTTCAGCCAGCGCGGCGCAGACGTCCAGGTACAGCGGCTCGCCCAGGGAGCCGGATTCCTTCGTCCGGTCCAGCACGGCGATCTTCTTCACGGACTTCGGCAGCACCTTCATCAGGTACTCCACGGAGAAGGGGCGGTACAGATGGCACTTGATCAGGCCGACCTTTTCGCCGCTCTCGAGCATCTTGTTCACGGTCTCGTGGGCCACGTCGCAGCTGGAGCCCATGGAGATGATGATCTTTTCGGCTTCCGGCGCGCCTTCATAGACGAAGGGCTTGTATACCCGGCCGGTGAGCTTGGCCACCTCGTCCATGCACTCCTCGACGATGGCGGGAACGGCCTTGTAGAAGTTGTTGCCGGCTTCGCGGCCCTGGAAGTAGATGTCGCTGTTCTGGGCGGTACCGGCCTGATGCGGATGCTCCGGATTCAGGGCCCGGGCGCGGAACTCCTCGATCTTATCCCAGGGAACCAGGCTCCGGATCTCCTCATAGCAGTTCTTCGTATCGATCGCGTCGATCTTCTGAATCTCATGGCTGGTCCGGAAACCGTCAAAGAAATGCAGGAAGGGCACGGAGCTCTTCAGGGTCGCCAGATGGGCCACCAGGGCCATGTCGTGGGCTTCCTGAACGGAGTTGCTGGCCAGCATGGCAAACCCGGTCTGCCGGCAGGCCATCACATCGCTGTGATCTCCGAAGATGTTCAGCGCGTGATACGCCAGGGCGCGGGCGCTGACATGGAAGACGGCGGGCGTCAGCTCACCGGCGATCTTGTACATGTTCGGGATCATGAGCAGCAGGCCCTGGGACGCGGTAAAGGTCGTCGTCAGGGCGCCGGCGGACAGGGACCCGTGCACCGCGCCGGCGGCGCCGGCTTCGGACTGCATTTCGGCAATCCTGACCGTCTGGCCGAACAGGTTCTTCCGGTCATGGGCGGCCCACTCGTCGGCCACCTCCGCCATGGGGGAGGAAGGCGTAATGGGGTAGATGGCGGCCACATCGCTGAACGCGTACGCGACATGGCTGACGGCAGTGTTGCCATCGATGGTCAGTTTGACGGACATTTTCTTACCTCCTGATTGTAATTGACAAAGCGGGAGAGCCGCTCTGCCTGCTGAAAGCCTTTCTCGGGCCGTAAGCGCACGAAAAAAAGCGGTTCACCTCTTTCCTGATAATTATAAGCGGAAAGCCGGGGGATGTCAATGAACTGTGTTGCCATTTTTCGCGCCTTTATGATAAGATAGGGGATGCCTGCGGGCGCCCGCCCAAAGCGCGCCGCAAACAACAGACGGATCTGGTCCGCGAAGGCTCCGGCGAAGCGGCTGCAAAATCGTCATCCGGATGGAACGGCAGGCGTGAACTCCCGTTCACGGGAGGAGGAAGGAAGGTTTTTTCGATATGGATATGCTGACCCGGATCGCCGCGCTGACGGCGGACTGCATTCATTCTCTCTGGCCCGAAACGGAGGGGCTTCCCGCAGCGGAGGAGCTTCGCGGCCTGCTGGCCGTTCCGCCGGATCCCGCCATGGGGGATTATGCCTTTCCCTGCTTCCGGCTGGCCAGGCCCCTCCGGTCCGCGCCGCCGAAGATCGCCGAGGCCCTCCGCGGCGCCTGGGGCCATGAGGAGGTTGCTTCGGTTCAGGCCGTGAACGGCTATCTGAATTTTTTCCTGAACCGCGCCCATTTCGCGGCGGAGACGATGGAGGCCCTCCGGGCCGCGGGAGACCGCTGGGGCGCCTCCGACCTGGGGGCCGGGAAAACCGTCTGCCTGGATTATTCTTCCATTAATATTGCCAAGCGCTTCCATATCGGTCACCTGTCCACGACGATGATCGGCCACAGCCTGAAGCGGATCTATGACTACCTGGGCTATACGACGGTGGGGATCAACCATCTCGGGGACTGGGGAACCCAGTTCGGCAAGATGATCTGCGCCTATCTCCGGTGGGGCAGCCGGGATCAGGTGGAACAGGGCGGCGTCGCCGCGCTGGAATCCCTTTATGTCCGCTTCCACCAGGAGGCGGAGCGGGATCCCTCCCTCGAGGACGAGGGCCGCGCCTGGTTCAAGAAGATCGAGGACGGGGATCCGAAGGCGCTGGAGATCTTCTCCTGGTTCAAGGACATTACCCTCAAGGACGCCGCCCGGGTCTACGACATGCTGGGGGTCTCCTTCGACAGCTACGCCGGGGAGAGCTTCTATATTGACAAGATGGAGCCGGTTATTCAGGAGCTGCGGGACAGGGGCCTGCTGGTTCAGTCCGAAGGCGCCTGGGTCGTGGATCTCTCGGAGGACAATATGCCCCCCTGCCTGATCCTGAAAAAGGACGGCACCACCATCTACGCCACCCGGGATCTGACCGCCGCCATCTACCGGCAGAACACCTATCATTTCGACCGCTGCCTCTACGTCGTCGCCTATCAGCAGGATCTTCATTTCCGCCAGGTGTTCCGCGTGCTGGAGAAAATGGGCTACCCCTGGGCGAAGGACTGCGTCCACGTTTCCTTCGGCATGGTCAGCTTCGCCGGCGCCGCCCTGTCCACCCGAAAGGGGAACACCGTGCACCTCGAGGATCTTCTGAACCAGGCCATTGACAAGGCTAAAGCCATCATGGCGGAAAAGTCCCCAAACCTGGAAAACCGGGACGAGATCGCCCGTCAGGTGGGCATCGGCGCGGTCATCTATACCGATCTGAGCAACAACCGGATCAAGGATATCGACTTTAACTGGGACCGGGCGCTGAACTTCGACGGGGAGAGCGGCCCCTATGTCCAGTACACCCATGCCCGGGCCTGCAGCGTGCTCCGGAAGGCGGGGACGGAGGTCACGTCCGCCGCGCCGGACTGGTCCGCCCTGACGGACGACGAGGCCCAGGCCCTGCTGCGCCTCATGTCCCGCTTCCCGGACGTGATCCGGGAGGCCGCCGAAAAATACGAGCCCAGCCTGATCACCCGGGCGGTCACCGATATCGCCCAGGCCTTCAACAAGTATTACTATGAGCACCGGATTCTCGACGGGGATCCTGCCGCCGCGGCCGCCCGCCTCGCGCTGACGGACGCCGCCCGCCGGGTGATCCGGTCCGGTCTCTTCCTGATCGGCATCCAGGCACCGGAAAGAATGTAAGCCCCGGGAAGCCCCCGGGACGGAAAACAGGGTTTTCCGCGGAAACGGAGAATAATTATTTAAAAGTTCATCCGGAAAAGAAGGAATTTTATA
>JAFRHH010000014.1 GCA_017433405.1 Clostridia bacterium
CCCGGGTTTTCAGGGACACCGGCGCGCTCCGCATCGCCGACGCCCGGTCCACCCGGTCCTGAAAGGGAGAGACGCCGGAGGCCTTCAGGCTGCCGGAGCCGCTCCGGCCGAGGGCCCAGGCCTTCTCCACGATTTCCGCCGTATTCCGGGAGACGGGCACCCGCTCCGTCGTCACGTGCCAGACTTCGTTGCCCACGGAAATGCCGATATCGAAGGTCCGGTCGACGCTCCGGTGCAGCGCCTCGACGGCCGCGGCCGCCTCCTCCCGGGTCATGCCGCCAACCTGGAGATCGTCAATATAGACCCCGGGATAGATCGTATCCGTAAAGATCTCCGCCCGGCACAGGGCCAGATTTTCCGCCCGTTCCCGATCCAGGGAGATCAGATTGCCGTTGGCGAAGGCCAGATTCGGAAGATAGCGGTACCGAAGGCCCGTCAGCTGCGGCAGCATCAAAAGGACCAGCGCCGTCAGCACCAGCGCCGCCGGAACGGCCGCCAGGGCCCAGGCCCAGCGGTGAGGATCCCGCCGGCGGTAGCGCGGCGGCCTCTCCGGCTCCTGATCAAACCGGCTCAGATCGTCGTAGAGGGGCATCTCCGCCCCGAGGCCGTCATCCTCCCCGGCGGTAAAATAGCGCCGGCGGTCGGGCCGGGGCCGGGCCGGCCGGCCCGGAACGGGGGAACGGTCCTCCGCGGTCCGTTTCCCGCCTTCCTCCCCGCCGTGGGCCAGATCCAGCTCCCGGATGATCTCCCCGTCCCCTTCGTAAAGATCGTATCGCTTCAGCCTTGCCATTCCCGCTGTCACCTCTGTTACTGCCTGTGATTCCGGACCGGCCCCCGAAGCAGATCCCCGGCAGCGCAGCCGGGAAGCCTCATCCGAATCGTCTCCCCGCCGACGCCGAGGGTTTCCAGCCGCTCCCCGGTGCTTTCCCGGATAAAGGGCGCCGCGGTCACCCGCCTGACCCCGTCCGGCGTCATCAGCTCCAGGGGTTCCCCGGCGAAGAACCGGTTCTTCAAAAGGAGCCTGGCCACGCCGTCCGCCCCCGGCGCCTCCAGCACCCGGGCCACGTATTCCCGTTCCTGATGAAAGCCTTCCGCCCCGCCCGGAGCCGCCGGCGTCCCCGTCATAAAGCCCGTATCGCTCTCCCGGTGGCTGGCGCAGGCAAGCTCCGCCATCAGCGCGGGCTTCTCCGCCTCGAAGGCCTCCCGGCCCTGCCGCAGAAGGTTCAGCCCCCGGCGATAGGCCCCGGTCACTACCGCTACATAGTATTCCGTTTTCATCCGGCCCTCAATCTTCAGGCTGCTGATCCCCGCCTCGCAGAGCTCCGGCAGGAGTTCCATCAGGCACAGATCCCGGGCGGAAAACAGATAGGTTCCCCGCCCGTCCTCCTCGAGGGGCATCCACTCCCCCGGGCGCCTGCTTTCCATCACGGCGTATTCCCACCGGCAGGCCTGGGCGCAGTCCCCCCGGTTAGCGCTCCTTCCCGTCAGAAAGGCCGACAGGAGGCACCGGCCGGAATAGGCCATGCAGCTGGCCCCATGGACGAAGGCCTCCAGCTCGATGGCATCCCCCAGGGCCCGCTTCATCCGCCGGATCCGTTCCAGGCTCATCTCCCGCGCCAGAATCACCCGGCTGCAGCCCATTTCCCGGTACATTTCCACCGCCGGGGTGTTCAGGGTGTTCGCCTGGGTGCTGACGTGAACCGGCAGCTCCGGCACCTCCCTGCGCAGCGTCCGGATCGCGCCGGGATCGCTGACGATGGCCGCGTCCACCCCGGCCACGAGAGCCCTCCTGGCCGCGGCGGTAAAGCCCTCCAGCTCGTCGTCAAAGGGGAAGATATTCATCGTGACATAGAATTTCTTTCCGGCCCCGTGAACCCGCCGAACCGCCTCGGGAAGCGCTTCCTCACCGAAATTGCCCGCGTGGGCCCGAAGGCCGTACTGTTTCATGCCGCCGTAAACGGCGTCCGCCCCGAAGTGAATCGCCGCCTCCAACGCCTCCATGCTTCCGGCCGGGCAGAGCAGCTCCGGTATCATTGCCTATTCAATCCCCCTGGATCGGTCGTACTGCTGCCAGAGCGGCGCGTAGACCGAAACGGCCCGCTCGTGCTCCGCCAGGGTGCGGGAGAAGTACAGCTCCCCGCTCTCCGGCTCCTTGGCGCAGAAATACAGATAGTTTTCCGCGATCATCCCCTCGTCCGGATACAGGGCCGCCCGGATCGCCTTCACCGAGGGGTTGCAGATCGGCCCTACCGGCAGCCCGGTATTCCGATAGGTATTGTACGGGCTGTCCAGCTTCAGATCCGCCTCGCTCAGCGACATCTTCCTCACCCCGGTTATATAGTGGATGGTCACGTCGCTGTCCAGGCGCATCTTCGCCTTCAGCCGGTTATGGAACACCGCGCTGACCCGCGCGAAATCCCCTTCTCCGGCTTCCTTTTCAATCAGGCTCGCCAGGGTCAGCACCTGATCCATGGTCATCCCCAGGGCCTCCGCCCGCTCCTGATCCTCCGACGGGAAGGCAGCTTCCGTCTGGCTCAGGAGCTTCCGGATGATCTCCTCCGGCTTCGCGGTGGTATAAATCTCATAGGTGTTCGGCGCCAGATATCCCTCCAGGGCGTATTTCCGGCTGGAGGCCCGGCCGGCGGCCAGCATATCCGCGATGTAATAATAATCCCGGAAGGCCTCCCCCGTCCGGCAGAGATTCAGGAAGGTATCCGCCTCCGCCAGCACCCCTTCCCTGACCATCTTCGCAGCGAAGGCCTCGACCGTTTCTCCGGGGATCAGGGTGATATTCCGGACCATCGGATTTCCGTCCCCGGCGGTCAGCCGCTCCGCGATCTCCGTCATGGCCATATCCTTCCGGAGGGCATAGGTTCCGACCTGAATCTTCTGGGCCATGCCGGCAAAATCGCAGTAATACTTGAAAACCGTCCTGGACCGGATCAGCTCCGCCCCCTCCAGCTTCCCGGCCACCCGGTTCAGGCTGTCCCCGGAGGCGATCTCGAAGGAAACCTCCCCGGCGTCCTCCGGGTCGACGGGGGCAAAAAAAGCCCCGTAGATCCGGTTATAAGCCGTATAGCTGAGACCGCAGACGATGACCGCGACCGTCAGCCCCACCAGCACCGGCCGAAGGATCCGCCACAGGCCGGAGTACCAGTAGAACCCGTATTCCCGCTCATCCCGCAGGCTGCGGTACGTGACTCTTTTTTCCTCTTCCACGCTTACCCCTCAAGATCGGGAATCCCCATCTCCACGTCGGCCGCTTCGGTAATGATTTTGAAAATATCCGCCAGCGCCTGCTGCAGCCGCATTTCCGAAAGCAGATACTGGCTGACCTCCGGCTTGGAGAAAAGCAGGGTCGAAATCCCGGAGAACCGCTGCTGATCCTCCGTCTCCGGCGTCCGGCCGGACATGGCCGCCATCTGGATGCTGACCTGCAGCTTCCGGTATTCCCGGATCAGCGCCGCCGTCGTCTCGTCCGCCATGACGCTGTCCTTCAGCCCGTGATAGGTCCTGTATTCCTCGCTGTCGCGGATATCCTGCGCCAGCCTGTAGGTCGATGAATAGTCCACCCTGACTCCTCCTCTATGAACGTCCGTTCACGTCTGCCATTAAGATAACGAGCGGGAAGGAAAATCGCTTCCTTCCCGTTATTATACTTGATTCTTCCGGGTTCTTCAAGCCGACCGTTCCCTCACAGACAGGGGGACAGTTCTTCTGTCCTGACGGACAGGAAGAAGCCGTCCCCCTGTCTGCTCGGTTCTTCTGTCTGATTCCGTCTGTTTACACGTCGAGAATGATCGGCAGGATCATCGGATCCCGTTTGATCTTTTCGAAGATAAACCGGTGCACCTCGTCCTTGATCGTGTTCTTCAGATCCGGCCAGTTCTCCCCGTCCAGGCTCGCTCTGGCGAGAATATCCTGAACCAGTTTCTGGGTCCGGTCGATAATGTCCTCGTTCTCCTTGACGTAGATAAACCCACGGCTGACGATATCCGGCCCGCTGATCAGCTTGCCCTTGTCCCGGTCGATCGCCATCGCCACGATCACGAGCCCGTCCTGGCTCAGATGCTTCCGGTCCCTCAGCACCACGTTGCCCACGTCGCCGACGCCGAGGCCGTCCACCAGCACGCCGCCGACCGGCACCATCTCGCCCAGCGCCAGGCTGTTCTCCGTCATCTCGATCACCTGGCCCAGCTCGGGAATCACGATGTTCTGGCTCGGCACCCCCATGGACTCCGCCAGAATCGCGTGCTGCCACATCATCCGGTATTCTCCGTGGATGGGAATGAAGTACTTCGGGCGGATCAGCGCGTGAAGCAGCTTCAGCTCCTCCTGGCAGGCATGGCCGGAAACGTGAACCTCCGCCATCGCGCTGTAGACCACCTGGGCCCCAAGGCGGTAAAGCTGATTGATCACCCGGCTGATAAACTTTTCGTTTCCGGGAATCGGCGTCGCCGAAATAATGACCATATCGCTCTGGCGGATCTGCAGCTTCCGGTGTTCCGCGTAGGCCATCCGGGTCAGCCCCGCCATGGGTTCCCCCTGGCTCCCGGTGGTCATGACAAGAATCTCGTTATCCGGGTATTGATCCAGTACGTCCATATCGATCAGGTATTCCTCGGGAATCCGCAGCTCCCCGATCGCCATCGCCACCCGGCTGACGTTCACCATGCTGCGCCCGATGAAGCAGACCCTTCGCCCGTAGCGCATCGCCCCGTCGATAATCATCTGCATCCGGTGAATATTGCTGGCGAACATGGCCACGATGACCCGGCCCTCCGCCTCGGCGAAAAGCTTTTCAAAGGTTTCGCCCACCTTCAGCTCGCTCATGGTATACCCCTTGTGCTCCACGTTCGTGGATTCGCAAAGGAAGGCCATGACCCCCTTCTCGCCGTATTTGGCGAAGGTCTGAAGATCCGTCACCTGGCCGTCGATCGGGGTATAGTCCACCTTGAAGTCGCCGCTGCAGATCACCGTTCCCACCGGGCAGGTAATGGCGATGGCGCAGGCCCCGGCGATGGAATGGCTGACATGGATAAACTGGCAGCTGAACTGGCCGAGCTGAACGGTATCCCTCGGCTGAACCACGTGCATCGGGATATTCTCCACCCGGTATTCCTTCAGCTTCAGATCCACCAGCGCCAGGGTCAGCTTCGTCCCGAACACATGGGCGGGGGCCTGCTTCAGAATGTACGGCGTCGCGCCGATATGGTCCTCGTGCCCATGGGTGAAAAGATATCCGCGGATATGATCGCGTTTTCCCATCAGATAGGTAATATCCGGGATCACCAGATCGACGCCCAGCATATCCTCCTTCGGGAAGACGCTTCCGCAGTCCACAACGATAATATCGTCCTCATATTCGAACACATACATGTTCTTGCCGATCTCGTCAACGCCGCCCAGGGATACGATCCTCAGCTTGGACGGCTCCTTTTTCTGCACCGCTTTCGTGTTCACGTCGGACCTCCTTTCTTTGTCATGAAATCAAAGCGTCGGGGATTTTTTCGCCTGCGATCAGGCGATCCTCGCGTCGTTTCTCCACAATTACATATGAAGCTTACACTTGGTTACATTTTAGCATGCTTTTTCCGAAAAAGCTACTATACAATTGACAATTATTAACAAAATATCCTCTATCTTTTCCTATTTCCCGCCTGATTTATGCATTTTTTGAGCTGACTGATCAAAAAAACGGACAGGAGCCACCGCTCC
>JAFRHH010000002.1 GCA_017433405.1 Clostridia bacterium
ATAATTATATGAACCGCGAGATTGGTCTTCTCTTCGTAGGAATAGAAGAAGAGGATGATAAAGAGACCGGCCGTAAAGCGATTCCCGTTCGTCCAATTTCCGGCATTGATGAGGCAAAAATTGAATCAACAGAAAACGAGATCAAATCTTTGCTGGGACATGTCCATCCTAAACCGGATTACCGTTTGCTCCAGGATCAGATTGATGACCGGTTTTATATCATCCTTGCTGTTGAACCGGGTAACGAAGGACCCTATGAAACAGATCAGTTGGCGGAAAAGGAGAAGAAGATCCAATTGAAAGCCGGAAGGTATATTCGAGTGCGGCGGGATTCGCGCCTGCCAAACCACACGGAGGAATTCGAATTGCTGCGTAAATTCGCTGGTTTTCATTTTTCTTCTGAACTGAACAGTCAGGTAACCCTTGATGACCTGAGCTTTGAGTATATGAAGGAATACCTTGCACGAACGAATTGAGCCAGGAAAACGTGTGAATACGGCTCGAGAACTATGTAACCCGGGCAGAAATGCTCGCGTTTGAGGCATGTTCTTGTATTTGTGGTTTTTTGAAGAAATTTTAGTATTAACCTGCCTGGAAAAAGCATGAATTGGATGGCGATAAACTGACCGCCTGTTATTTGTCCGCCGTATCGTACAGTGCCGCCAGCGCCTCCGGGGTAACGGAACCGATCTGGTTATAGACAACTTCGCCTTTTCGGTTCAATACGATGGTCTGCGGCAGCACGCCCGTTCCACCGACAATCTTCGTCACCGTATCTTCGGTATCCGTGGCGAAGGGCATGGCGAATCCTTTGTCTGCGATAAAGGCGACCGGATCCATCGTTACCAGCCTGGAGTGAACGGCGACCATGGCGATGTCGTCCTCATGAGCTGCGTACAGATCGCTGAAATAGGGCAGCTCATGAATGCAGGGCGTGCAATAGGTCGCCCAGAGGTTGATGAAGGTGATTTTGCCGCGCGTGTCCGCCAGGTGGAACTCCGTGCCATCGTAGCATTGCAGCGTGAAGTCCGGCAGCTGTTGGCCAACCTCGTTACCCAAAGGAGCATCGCTGTCATAACTGACCACGGCGGCAGCGCCCGTGGCGACAGCCGTATCGGCTTTCGCGGGAGCTTCTGTGGGTTCTGCTGCAGTATCTTCAGTCGGCGCTTTTGCGGCGGCGGTCGTATCCGCGTCTGCAGCGGCGGGTTCTTCCGTCTCCAAAGGTTCGCTGACCGTCGTTTCCGTGGTATTTTGGCTGCTAACGGACTCCTGTTTCGCCGCGGGATCAAGGAAATTGAACCACACAAGCGCGAAACACAGGATGGCCAGCGCGATGCCCCATAGCATCCGTCCCCGATTCCGGCGCTTCTCCGTTGTTTCGGGTGTTTCGCCGGCACAGCCCGTTTCAGGGCCCTTCAGCGTAATCTTTCCCGCCTTGATCGAAATCGCGCCCTGGCTGCAAACCTCTATGCATTTGCCGCAGTGGATGCACTCATGATCACCTGCACGCCGTACATCCATGCCGCAGTGCCGTACGCACGCGCCGCAGTGATTGCAGGGATTCGCGTCCACCTTCACGCCGATGATGTTGAATCGGTTGAACAGGCCGTAGATCGCTCCCAGCGGACAGATGAAGCGGCAGAAGCTGCGGTAGCAGAAGATGCAGGCCAGGCCGATGACCAGCATGATGACAAACTTTCGGGTGAACAGGATGCCCAGCATGCTGTAATAATTGACATTGGCGGGATTGGCCAGATGTCCCATCGCGCCTTCAAAGGTGCCCGCCGGACAGATGTATTTGCAGAAGCCCGGCAGGGGAATCTGATATCCCAGGCCGTACCACAGGGGGATGGCGACCACAAAAACAACCAGAATCACATACTTGAGCCATGACAGCGTCCGGGTGATCCGGTTCTTCCTGATCTTCGGAGTCGGAATTTTGTGCAGGAGCTCCTGGATCAGCCCCAGCGGGCACAGCCATCCGCAGATGGTTCGCCCCAGGATCACGCCGTACAGCAGGATAATGCCCAGGACGTACCATCCTGCCCGATGGCCGGCGGAGGCCAGGGCATTCTGAATGGAACCGAGCGGGCAGCTGCCTATGGCGCCGGGGCAGGAATAGCAGTTGAAGCCGGGAACGCAGACGTATTTCGCGTTGCCAGTGTAGATTTTTCCATCAATAAAGCCTTTGATGTAAGCATTATGCAGGAGTGCCGAATACAGCTGCACCAGCCGCCGTGTCGTCGGCCGGTGTTCCTGCCAGAAGCCGGTTTTCTTTTTCTTATCCAAGGCCAACACACTCCGTACAAATTGTGATCGCTTTATAAAGCACATCCATGGCGCTTCCGTTGAGGATTCCCGCAAGGATGCAGGCGACGGCCGCGATCAGGAGAATCACCTGCGCGATCCGTGTTTTCGATGATGGGCTAACCGCCGGGACATCTGCCGCAGCATTCGCTGTCTTCCCCGCTTTTTCCGCTTTCATCTGCTCCTGCGCCGCCTTCGTTTCCCGAAGAACGCTTTTTTCCCGCAGGACGGAGGTCACGGCCAGGGCGCCGAGACCCACCGCGGCCCAGGGCAGGAACACCCGCAGCAGCCCGTAGAACATGCTTTCCGGATCGGCTTCCGGGAAGTGGGCCGGATTCAGCAGGAACACCAGAATGGGCACCATACACAGCGAGAACAGCCCCCCTCCGAGCCACTTCAGCTTCTTTTGCCTGTTATGCTCCGCGGTCATCTCCGCCGAGGGCTGCGCCACGCGGGAGACGATAAGATCCCGGCTGATCTCCGCGTCCTTCACCGGCTTTTCGGCGTTTTCATCCTTCGCGCCCAGCACAAGTCCCGCGATCATCAGCCCCAGACCCGCGAAGAACAGCGGCGCGATAGGCGCGAATTTCCCAGCGACATTCTCAGGCGTGTAAACGCTCTCCATGGGATGCTCCGCCTTGCGAACGATGCCTTCCTGATAGATTCCGATCGCCGAGACGGACAACAGGACGACCAGTGCGATGCAGACCACGACCTGCAACGCAAGATATATCTTGCTTTTTGACATGTATTCACCCCCCCCCCGATTTTTTCATCGGTTATTCGTTGCGTATGGCTGCGCCGCAGGCATCGGTCCGGTTTGGCGATCCGGTTACCCGCGCAGCCCTTTTCATCTCATCGATCAGTTCGTTCATACCGGCATCACCCTTTCGTCATCTGATATCCCTTTTATCAAAGCTTCGAATTCGTATCATGATCTGCCGAATGGCCCGGATCATCACTCCCCCCGCGAAAAATTCCGGAAGATTTCGCCGGAATATGTCTGCAAGGGCGGTCAGCGGACGCCATCTCCGGAGATCGGCTCATGTACGACCACCTGCGGCATGGCGATGGTGATGCCGCGATGCTCACAGATCAGCCGCAGCGCCCGGTTCGTCTCCAGCTGAGCCTTATGTGCGTCCTTCCCCCGGGGATTCAGGCTGAAGGCGAGCTCGGTGCCGTTTTCGGTGATGCCCTTGACTCCGCCGTAATTCGGCCCGTTCAGCATGGGATCCCCGCACAGCTCGCAAATCCGTTTATGGACGGATGGCAGCTCCTCCTGGAAGATCGTTTCCGCCCGCTCCAGGGATTCCCGCGGATCGATCGTCAGGGACACGGAAACCAGACCGTACTCCTCTGTTGGACGCAGCACATAATTTCGGAAGTCATTGTTGCGGATTACGGTCGTCTCGTTGAAAAACTTCAGCTGGGTCGCCCGCAGGCTGATGCTCAGCACGTTGGCGGGCTTTCCGTTATAGAGCAGGAAGTCGCCCACGTGTACGGAGCCCTCAAAGGCCATCAGAAAGCCGGAAAGGATATCCGAAAGGGTGTTCTGACATCCGATGCTGAACAGTACAGCGCCTACCCCGGCCGTCAGGCTGATTTCCCTCAGGTTCAACCCCAGCTGAGCCATGCAGATCAGGATCGCTGTGATGCCGAGCAGATAGCTCAGGGCGCTGTCCAACAGCAGGCAGACGGTTTCGCCCCAGGCGTTGGCCACCTTCGCCGCAAGGAAGAGGATCTTGTGGATCACCATCTTGAGCATCAGCAGCATACAGATATACACCAGGGAGGAGGAAATCGCGTACAGGTTGAATCCGGCCGTCTGCTCCCGTTTGAACAGGTAATACCAGTAGGATTCGCTGCCGGCCTCGAGGTAGTTGACGGCAACTGCGGCAAATACGGCGATCATGATCAGCCGCAGCAGAAGATGGAATTTTTCGGTTGCCGTCTTTTCCTTCCAGGTTTTCGTGTCGCTCTTCCAGCGCTCCCGGAAATTCGGCTTCCGGGTATCCACGAAGCCGCCGAACAGGGATGCCATCTCGATCTTCCGTTTCCCCCGGGCAGCCCTCGCTGATCTCCCGGATCGGTTTGCAGGGATCGTTTCCGATTCCGCCTCTTCGGAGGCAAAGTCTTCCGGCCGGCTCAGGCAGGTGATCAGCAGCGCCAGCATCAGGAAAACGAGCAGAAGACCCGTGTTCAGCAGCGCCCGGACGATGCTGCTCTGCCCCAGGCGAATGTCCGGCACCAGGATCATCAGGAAGGCGTCTCCCACCCGGGTGACAGAAGCTAAGCAGCTCTTTCCCATGAACTTCAGGCTGCCGTTGTACTCGTCGCGAAGGACGTCCTCCCCGATGCCGAACATGCTGACCTGGAGCCCTGTATGGTCATACTGTCCCAGAGTGGAGGAGTAGACGCCGCCTTCCACCTCCGCACAGTATGTGATGACTTCCGTGTTCGCGTCAATCACCAGGATCTGTGTATGATCCCGGGCACAGAGCCGCTGGAAGGCCCTGTTCGGGTTCAGGTTGGTCAGAATCGTATTCATTTCCTCTGCGGTGTCCAGTACCATGACCAGGCCCGCATTGTGGTGATTCGAATCCCGCCGGGCCACGCCGACCCGCATCAGCGGCTGTTCGGAATCCCCTTCCAGCGTGATTTTCCCCGTCATTTCTTCCCGGCCTTCCAGCAGCTCATGGAAGGGGTCGTCCGAGTCCACAGTCAGCCGGTCATAGAAGGAATTGGTCGCGACAACCTGGCCCTGCGCGTCAAAAACATGGATGAAATTTACATTCAGGCTGCCGGACAGCTGCTCCAGCGTGTCCCAGTTGATTTTCTCCGGACTGGTATGATCCAGGATGATGCGCGCCACGCGGCACCGATCCAGATACGCCTCCTCAAACAATTTGGTGATATCCGCCCGGCTGGTCTCGCTGGTAACACTGATTGCTCCGGCTTCTGCGACCTTCTGCCTGCAGTAGTTATAATTGTCCGCGTGCGCAAACAGAACCTCCAGAAACAGCCCGGCCGCGAAGAAGAAAATTCCCAGCAGCACCGCATACGCCGTCACCCGGCCGGAAAGGGTTTTGTTCCACCGCCATTTTCCGCTTTTCCGCAGGGGTACGGCCTTCGCCGGGGTCTGCATCTGAAAACAGATGTAGAGCGTCCCGATCCCGGTTGCCAGCAGCATCAGAACCACCCGCATGGCTGTCGCGCCGCGCGGTCCGTCGGAAAGGGGATCATCGGTCGGGATCATCGCCAGGATCAGGCTGTCCTCCATCGCCAGGCGAACGGCGAAGTACTCCTGTTCCTCCTTCCGGAGAGTTACGATCCGCCCGGCTTCGGAAAATGTCTCCTTCAGCTCTGCCAGGGCAGCAGCATGTTCCGACTGGCCGACGCGATAATCCAGCTTTTCCACCGGGGCGCCGACCGAGGACACATCCCCGCTGGCCAGCACGACTCCCGTCGTTTCATCGACCGCCAGCAGGGATCCTCCCTGTCCAATCGTATACGAACGCAGAACCCTGCGCCAGTCAAAGCGTTCGCGGACGGCCAGCTCCGATTCGCTGATGCCGGTGATCATGATCACAAACCATTCGCCGTCCTTCGCGTGGCCGAAGATCTGGTCTGTCAGATTCCCCGTCGCATCCTCTTCCCCGGCTTCCTCTCCATCGGCATCCTCTCCGATGACATCTTTTCCGTCAGCTGTGTCCGCTTCCGTGTAAACCAACGAGGAGAAAAACAGGTTCCGCAGCGCTTTCGGATCGGCGTTCAGCTGATCGTAGTACTGAAGCGAGTCGTAATCGCGGAAGAGCTCAAACTCCTCCCGGCTCAGGGTCCTCGCACTGTCGCCGTCCGTATACAGGATCGACCCGTCCCGGTCATAAATCGACAGTCCGCGGATGCCGGCATTTTCCACATAATCGTCCAGCAAAGGCCGGGCTTCCTCGATGTCCTGCACATCCTCCAGAGCCCACGCCAGGGCTTTGAGCTTTGCGGACCGCATCTTTACCGCGGCATATTGGGTGAAATAGTTGTTCTCCAGCATGGTCGGAATCTGCGCGGTGATAATGTCTGCCTGCCTGGTCAGCTCGCTGCGGATTGCCTCGTCATCAGCCTGTTTCTCCGCCTGCAGAAAAAACAGGCCTACGACCGCCATGAACACGATCCACACGCAGACGAGTATCGCTGTTTTTCTTCTCCTCGTTTTCCTGATCATGTCTGCCTCTCTCCCGCTTTCAGCCAGAAAGGCTGCCGTAAAACGGGCTTCGTCTCTTTTTACAAAAGGGGCCGCAAACAGGATTGTTTACGGCCCCGCTGCCCATTATTTCAGGTTGTTCAGATATTCTGCCAGCGCGGGCCGGTCATAGTAGGATTCGGCTTTGTCAAGCCGGAAATCCGGCTCCACGCCTGCATCGGTGTTGTAGAAGGAGCCGTTCCGCATGATGGAAATCTGCTTGTTTCCGGAAATCTGGAAGATCGTTCCCGCGGCAGTGGTGCTGGGCAGTACCACGCAGCTCCCGCCCCCGGTGGTCTGGCCGATCAGCGTCACAAGACCGGAGCCGCGGCAGGCCGCGGGCACCAGATTGCCGCAGGAGAAGGAACTGTTCGAGGTCAGGCAGTACAGCCTGTAGCCGCTGGCCACGTTATCCTGATCGTCGAATTCCCCGTCGAGGTTGACATCGGCCAGATAGACCGCGTTGGTCTCCGCGCCTGTAAAGGTATCACGCAGCGCGATGTCCGCCTCGCCCAGGAACCAGGAGATCACGAAAATCGCCGCCGTCGCGTCGCCGCCGCCGTTGTTGCTCAGATCGAGCACGATGTTCCGGATGGGGCTGTCCTCGCGCTTGATCTGGCTGTTGGCATAGATGATCAGATCGATCGTATCCTGGGGATTGTCCCGGTCAATGGAAATGTCATAGTAGTCCTTGCGATTGACTTCGAAATGGTCGAAGGTGATAAAGGCCGTATCGCCCACTTCCTCATATCCGGGAACCCAGGCCCGGTAAACCGCCTTGCGGGCATTTTCGAAAATCTTGGACCGCTTCATGAAATTCCTCATCGAAGGTCCGTAGTATCCCATGCTGATCATGGCTTCCAGGTTAGGGTCCCGGTCGAACTGATAAGAACCCCTCCTGAATCCGCTGTGCAGATCGTCAAAATAGGTAAAGGTCAGATTGGCAATCGCAAAGCTGGACAGCATGGGATTGGTGCTGATCAGGTTCCCGAACAGCTCTTCGTTGTTCACAATAAATTTGCTGAAGCTGTCGATATTGTGCTCAGGCTTCAGACCGTATTTACAATCCAGCAGCAGGCACAGCTCATGGAAATTGAATCGGGCAAATTCCTCACTCAGATCATGCTTCGGCGCAGAATCCATCAGGTCAACCAGCGAGCAGCCGTATCCGGCGCAGATGATCGTTTCCCCGGTGAATACGATATATACATATTCATCCCCGACCAGCAGATCGTTCAGGGTCTGGAAAGGAATATAGCATTCGCCATTCGCTTCGATGATGTCGATCGTATAGTTTGCCAGATTCAGCACCACCTCGTCACCGGGGCGATTCAGATACATCCCCTTTTTCAGCGTGAACATGGCGGGAATCCCGCTCTTCTCCGCGGGCTCCTTCTCCTCTGGTGCTGTCGCTCCTTCGGTTGGCTCTTCCGCATCGGCTGCGGATTCCGGGTTTCCTTCCGCCTGTTCCTGCTCCGGGGCGGTCTGCTGCGATTCGTTCACGAGTGTCACCAGATCCATCGGGGAGAAAGATTCCACTTCCGGAATATCCATGGCGGAAACCAGCATTTTCGCCCCCACCATCTGTGTGAAGGTATTGTAATTGCTGAAGATCATCATGTCCTTCTCCGGAAAGACATACAGCGTGCTTCCGTTGTCGGGGCGGGTCGCCGTGTAATGGAACAGTTCATCCTCCCCTTCGGACGCGATCTCATAGACGACGCCGCTTTTATCCTTTCTGTCAAGCAGAACCGAGAGGAACTGCGTATATTCAGACAGCGCGACATAGGGGATATCTCCGCCATCCACGAAGTAAAGGTTCATTTCACCTTCTTCGTGCGTTCCGTCATGGTCGTCAAGCTGCAGCAAAAAGGGATAGGCTTGGCCCGTTACCGTGTGGTTTACCGGGGCTTCGGGGGGAGCTTCCGTTGATTCCGCCTGAGCGGCGCAGCCTGTCAGCAGCATCATGGCCATCAGGAAGGCCAGAAGCCGGTTAATGGTCTTCTTCATGCTTTTTCTCCTCACAAATCATATTTCCAGATTTTTGACCTGTTACCGCCGTTTTTTACACTGCCTTCTCCACGAAGATTTCCACGTCGCACCAGGTGTCCAGGGTTTTGTACTCGCCCTGATCCGGCGCGTAGCCTTCCGGAACCATCAGCACGTGAATGTTGTACACCTTCGGTTCCGACACACTGAACGTGGCGATACCCTCCGCGTCGGTAGGCTGGAAGGCGCAGGTCGTATCGTCGCACAGCTGGAGGACAGCGCCCTCGACGGGATGGCCTTCCGTATCATAAACGATGACGCGATAGGCGCCGCTGTCGTTTTTCACGGCGCCGGTCTGGCCGCTCGTATCCACCTGCTCGCCGTTCAGCAGCTGATCAACGGTACTCTCGTATTTGTCCACCAGCGCGCCGGAGATCGGAACCGACAGAATTTTGCCCTCGCTGTCCACAAAGAAGGTTGTCGGAAAGCCGCGAACCCCGTCAAACACCAGATTTCCCTGCGGCAAGAGCACATTGGGGTAGGTGACGCCGTTTTCCGCCAGCAGCGCGCGGACACTGTCCGCCACTTCCTCGATGGGCTTGTTTTCCGTTTCCACGCCGACGACGCCGCAGCCCTTTTCCTGCAGGTGGGCATGAATTTCCGCCAGTTCCGCCAGCTCGCCCACACAGTTGTGGCACCAGCTGCCCCAGACGTTGACCATGGTGATCTTATTGCCGTTGAACAGTTCAGCGCTGGTGACGGGGTTACCGTCCAGATCGGTGGTCTCAAAGGTGATGTACTGGCCGTTCATGGCGACCATGGGATCAACCGGTACGTAAAGCTCAGCCGTTTTCGCCCGTTCGGCGAAGACGTCGCAGACACGGGTCGAATCCGCCCGCAGATCCTGAAACGCCGCCCGGAGCATCTCGGGATCCATGTCGTATTCAGCGGCATAATCATAATTCTCCGGCTCCTCAAATCCGGGCATTTTGACGAGAAGATAACGATAGGATTCAACCTGGCCCAGCTCCGTAACTTCCACGCCCTGGGGAAGCTCGCCGTCGGACTCCCGACCATAAAGCATCCGAACGATGTCATAAGGATCATCCGCATTCGTAACGACGACACTGGCCAGATCAGCGATTACGCTCGTGCCCAGCTGCTGGATCATTTGCTGCATTTCCTCACTGTAGGAGGAATAATTGTCGATCAGCTCCTGCATCAGATCCTTGCTGAAAGCGTAATATTCCAGAGCCAGCACAGACACAAATGGATAACGGCTCATGATGCCGACTTCCGTCAGCCGCACATAGTTGGGAGATTCATCGATCACATCCTGAAAATGAATATTCAGGCCGACTTCTTTAAAGGCCATAGACGTTTCCTCCGCCACGGCAGGCAGGCAGGAAAGCAGCAGGAACAGCGCAAGCAGCGCGGAGATCATCTTTTTCATGTTCATACCCCCGTTCTTTGATTACTGGATCGCTTTGTTCAGTTCGTTCATCTCTTCGACCAGCGCGTTCATACTGGCCTCATTCTTGGGCAGATTGCTGATGATGCCCATCAGACCCTTGTCGGTGTTCTCAGAAGCCTGCGCCCACAGGCCGTCCGGTTTTACTTCCAGCGCCTTATTATGCAGTTCTGTGAACATTCTGGTCCAGACGGAGCTCAGGGAGAACGCCAGAATGACCGCCAGCACGGCGATGACGATGCCGGCGATTCCGCCCTTTCCATCCTTCTTCCGCTTCAGGAAAGCCAGCGCGATGGCGGCGACAGCCAGTACCGCGGCAATGATGGCCCCGGTCGTGCCGAACAGGAAGGTTGCTAGAAATGCGCAGGCAATCGCGAGAATTCCGAGAACAACTGCTAAAATACCCATTTCCATTTCCTCCATTTTTGTTTTTGTACTGTAAATGACGTTTTCGTCATTTTACATCCTTTTTGTCAAAGATCCGGATCGCCGGCAGCAGGAAGATGATGCCCGTCACAACGGCAACCGCCAACGCTTTTAGGGTGTCCAGGGGCTTTTCGTTCATGACGGTATCCGGCATGAATCTGCTGATGTCCGTATTCTGGCCGAAGATCGGTTTCAGGCCTTCGTTGATGCCCATATAAATCAGCGATGTCAGCCCCAGGCCGAAAAGGACAGCCAGGATCATACCCAGCGATTTGCTGCGCAGCGTGGATACCACCAGTACCAGCATGGCGCAGAGGCTCTGGACCAGCAGGAGCTTCAGCACCAGCACCCGGATGCTGTCCGCCGCGCCCGCGTCCATGACGATCCGCTGAACAAGCACGGTGCCGATCAGGTTGCCGATGATGCCGGCCGCGGCAAAGCACAGGTTGTGCAAGGCGGAAGCCGTGAACTTTGAAAGCACCGTGAAGCCCTTCATGGGCATCTGTCCGGCGATATTCTTGATGTACCCGTTCTCCACGTCCGCGTAAAAGAAGAAGCACAGGGACAGCAAAGCAAGCATCAGGCCCATCATGGGGAACGGGTCGCTGAGTATGCCGGAAAGATTTACTTCTGCCGGGAATGTCTCGTTAATTTCGGTCGAAAGCGAATTGGCCAGCGTATACATCAGCTTAGACACCGGCACGTTCACCAGTGCCAGCACAAACGCAATCGCGAGGCAGATCAGGAACGATTTGGATTTCAGCATCCGGTACAGGTCCATTCTGATCAGCTTACCCATTGTGCTCACCTCCGGTCATGCCCAGGTAGTATTCTTCCAGCGTCATTGTGCGCAGGTAGATCTCCTCAAGGCCGATGCCGGCGCCCACAATCGCCCTGGATATCTCCTTGCACTGATCCATGCCCCTGCCGGCCCGCAGACTGCCGTCCGGCTCGTGAATGACCCCGCGGATCCCCATGTTTTCCAGAATCTGCAGCGTTTCCGGCGTGTTGTCCGTACGCAGGATCAGGCTCTTGCCGCAGCGTTCGTGCAACTCCTCCGCGCTGAATTCGTCCAGCAGCG
The DNA here is from genome assembly GCA_017433405.1 of Clostridia bacterium. Lineage (GTDB taxonomy): Bacteria > Bacillota > Clostridia > Christensenellales > Aristaeellaceae > Aristaeella. The sequence goes on from JAFRHH010000002.1 coordinate 11,512, forward strand.
TTCCCTCATGGATGATACCGTAGGCATCCGCCACCTTGGCCAGTTCGTCCAGAATGTGGCTGGAGATCATGATGGTGATGCCCCGCTCATCCCGAAGCTTCGAAAGCATTTCACGCACTTCAACGATGCCCTGCGGATCCAGGCCGTTGATCGGCTCGTCCAGCACGATCAGCTTCGGGTCGCCCACCAGCGCCAGGGCGATACCCAGGCGCTGGCGCATGCCCAGAGAATAGGAACCCGCGCCCTTTTTGGCATCCGTGTTTTCCAGGCCGACGGTCTTCAGCAGGTCCTCCACGTAGCCCTTCGGTTTGATCCCCATACCGATGCATTTGATCTTCACGTTCTCATAGGCCGAGAGCCGGGGATACAGGCCGGGGTGTTCGATCAGCACGCCTACGTTTTTCAGCTGTTTCTGCATCGCCATGCCGGTTTTCCCGAACAGGGAGTAGCTGCCCCGGGTGGGCCTGGACAGCCCGCTGATCATTCGCATGATCGTGGTTTTTCCGGCACCGTTCCGGCCGATCAGCCCGTAAATCTGCCCTTGCTGAATATGCAGATTTACATCTTTGGCTGCCTCTTTCTGACCGTAAACCTTGGTCAGGTTGCGGGTTTCCAGGATGTATTCCATTTCCTTTCTTATGCTCCTTTCGCTCAGGGGTTATCGGGTTTATGGTTCCGTGCTTTTGTCCTGCTCAGCTGTTACGGGAATCCGCACATGAATGCTCTGGTTGTCGACGATATAGGAATTTCCTTTCCCTGAATCGTGGCCGTGTGCCCGGTAACGGATACATGGTCTTCCCGGGAAGCAACCCCTCCGGTTTCAGCCAAAGCCCCGGAAAAGGAGAAACTCAGCAGGCAGCAGACAATCAGCACAGCCGTAAGTCGTTTCATCTTCAGAATCCTCCTGATCTTTGGACTCAGCGCAGTCCGTTGATGAAGTCCGTCAGCGCGTTCCGGTCATAAACATTGCGGAAGTCCCGGATGAAAACATCCGGTTCACAGCCCTGATCCACATCGTAATAGGAGCCGTTTTTCACGAAGGAAAGCCGGTTCGGGCTGGAAAGCCGGAAGCTGGTTCCCCAGGCGGTGGTCATGAAGTTCACGGAACAGCTTCCGCCGCCGCTCATACGGCCCAGCAGTGTCACCTGTCCGTCCGCCTTGAACGCCCAGGGCACCAGATTGCCGCAGGAGAACGAACCGGGGCCGGTAATGCAATACAGGTTCAGGTCTGCCAGGGTATCGTTTTCATCAAACTGGTGATCAAAATTCACGTCAGCGCGGTAGGTAACGGTGGATTCAGCTCCGGTGGCGGTATGGAAGACGGACATATGCGCTTCGCCCAGGAACCAGCTCACGGTCCAGAGCGCCGCGGGAGCATGGCCGCCGCCGTTTGTGCTCAGGTCCAGCACTACGTTCTCAATGGGGCTGTTCTCCCGCCGGATCTGCTGGTTGGCATAGTACAAAAGGCTCAGGGTATCGCGGGAAAGATCAGGCAGTTCGCCCTTCTCCGCCGCTTCATAATAGTCCGCACCGCTCGTCATATAGAATTCATTGAATGTCACATAAGCCGTATTGCCCACCTCGTAATAGGGCTGCAGGGCTTCGGGATACTGCGGACGGAGATTATCAAACACCGACGAAGCGCCTTCACGGGTTTGATAACTGAAACCGACGTTCATTTCGTTATCCTTGCCCGGATCAACCAGATAGGAATGGGAGACCGGAGCGGAATGACCGTCGTCAAGCCAGTAGAGAACCGTGTCATAGACCGCCTGATCCGCCGTAAGGGCATCGGGATTCAGCAGGTCAACCGCCTTGTCGATCTGTACGAAATAATCGGAGAAGTGATCAATATGATGCACGTCCTTCAGGCCGTAGAAGAAATCCAGCTCCATGCACAGCTCGCCGTAGCCGTAATTCACCAGGGCTTCGCTGCGGTTTCCCTTGGGAGAAGTGCCGGCATATAGCCCGTAATTGGTCTGCGCGAAACCGGCTTCCACCTGTGCGATGATGGCCTGGCCCATCTCCGACTCGGCGGCCTTTTCCATATAGTATTTTTCCCGGTCTTCTACCGAGTCGGGGTACTTCTCATGCGCTTCCATCATGATTTCATTGGTGAGCACCCCGTTGGTGTACAGGTACTCCAGGAGCTTCGCCTTGATGTTGTCCATTCCGATGACGGAAGAAGCAATCAGGCATTCCTGGTTGTAATACATTCCGAAAAAGAGGGGGGCGAAGGTAAAGGCGGAAAGGGTCTGCATCGGCGCGAGGTACAGCCCGTCCTGTGCGATGATGCTGATCCCGTAGTAGTCCGACAGTTTCAGCGAGGTGCTGTCCCCGTGACGTTCCCGTGCACTGACGCGGCTCAGATAAACCGGCCGGCCCTCGTCATCGGTATCAGGCATGCCGGACATATCGAGATAAGTGCCGTTGGTCGTCTGGAGGAAACCGAGATAATCATCCCAGACGATCTGGTTGTTCGCAAAATCAAAGACCATCATATGCCCGTTTTCACGCTTCAGCTGGACGATCCCCGGCTCCTCTTCCGTCTCAGCCGTCACAGCAAAGCCGGCGTACTGCGGGTAACCTGCGTACGCGACATTCAGCATGTCCGCCCAGTCTTTTACGTTCACGTAGGGCAGATCGTCCGCGCCGTCCACGAAGTACAGCGACATGCCGTCTCCGGGAAGCATTTCGGTCGCGCTGATGAAGATGGGAACATTCTTTTTCTCCTCAATCCGGTAAGCGCTTTCCGTCGGGGCGTTTTCGGCCGCGGCGCAGCCCAGGAGCATCGCCAGGGCAGTCAACAGTGCAAGAATCCGTTTCATCATGTGCTTTTCCTCCTTATCATTCATGGTCATGTAAACCAGTGGGTCATATTCTTCTAGCAGGACACTGCCAAGACTACACATGTGAGGAGTAACAGCGCTTGTCTTGGCTTGTTCTTCATCTGCAGCATGAATCCAAAGCTCCTCTTCCGTTCTTTTTTCTTATTCCTTCTTCTCAGAAAGTTCCTTCTTCGCTTTCATATAGGACGAGATTCCGGAAACGATCGGTCCGATGATGAGAATAATAAGGCTCACCGGTTCGCCTGCCTGCTCCGCGAAAGACCTCTTGTTGATCAGGCTGAACACCAGGTCCACAAGGAGCAGGCCAACCGCTGTGACGATGCAGTTCAGGATACCGGCCAGGAGCGGATTGTTTTTGATTTTTTCCATGTTTCGTTTCTCCTTTCTGTCTGTCCAAAGAATGCCGGAGCAATCCCGGATACAAAATTGCGGCATGATCTTATCATGCGGTATCCATCAGATTTCCATCAAATCAGAAAGCATAAAATGGCGGAAGCAAAAAAGCATACTGAAAATGCAACAGTATGCCGGACAATTCTGCTTGAAAGAGAACGGCGGACCGGCTTACTTCCGTGACAGAAGAGTGGCCGAATTAAACACCGCCCAGGGATATTCCTCTAAGTATTCTCCACGGTAGGCATTCACGGCCTCCGGGTCATTCTTCAGAAAACGGTAAAGATCACAGTCTAAGAGCTCCGTCCGTAACCGCAGAAAACCGTTCTTGATCTCCAGAATCTCTTCGATCCCAGCTTCTTTCAGCGTTTCCCGGAGGGAACGAATGATGACGTCCAGGTATTTCTGCTTCGAATAGTCGTAAAGCCCTTCCTCCCACAGCGCGGCAAAGATACCCGGACGATTAACACCCCGGCCGTTCCGGTCGATCAGGTATGCCAGCAGCTCCTTGGCTTTCTGACGGTGAAAGACAAGGGTTTCACCGTCCACAAAGATCTCAAAATTTCCAAAGGTTTTCACCACGATATGCCCGATGGGGCGAACTGCCTTTCGCGAATGGGCGTAAGCCACTTCCTCTTTCAGCTCCTCCAGGCTGATAGGCTTGAGCAAATAGCCGCTGGTTCGCAGCTTGATGGCCTGCACAGCATACTGTGGAAACGCTGTCAAAAAGATGACCGCGGCGTCGGGGTACTTCCGCTTCATCTGTTCCGCCAGCATCAGGCCGCTGATCTCCGGCATATCAATATCCAGAAGCGCCAGATCCACAGGATGATCTTCCAGCCATTCCAATGCTTCCCGGGGTCGGGTAAAACCGGTGACGGAAGTGATTTCCGGAAGTTTCCGGCACATAGCCACTGTATCCTCCATGATGGGCAGCGCGTCATCCACACACAGAACTCTCATCGGATTGCTCCTTCCTGTTCCGATTCTTCGTCATACTGCGAAACCAGAGGTATGAAAAGCGTGACGACGGTACCTTCCCCTTTCCGGCTCACAACGCGAAGTGATCCACCGCACTGCTTCTCCAGCCGTTCCCTGACGTTTCGGATACCGATATGCTTCTCATCCGCTGTGTCAATTGTCGAGACATCAAATCCAAGGCCATTATCCGCGATGGTGATCGTGTGACCGGTTTCGCTTTTGCGGATGGTAATGTCGATTTGGCCAACGTCCCTGGCCCGTACGCCGTGCCGGATCGCGTTTTCCACTAAAGGCTGCACTGTCAGCATCGGCAGCAGGAAACAATCGTCTTCGATATCATATCGTATATGAATGTAGGGAAACATCAGCATTTCGATCTCCGTGTAGATCTTCACATGCTCCAGTTCCTGCCTGAAGGGGATCAGACCAGACTGGTTCAACATGTCCAGGTTCTGCCGCAGGTATCTTGAAAACTTGTCGATGGTCTGCGCCGCTGTTTCCGGCGACTTCAGGCAGAGACCGCGGATGGTGGCGAGCGTATTATACAGGAAATGGGGCTGAATCTGCGACATCATGATCTGAATACGCTGCTCTGCGGCTAAATCCTGCTCATGTGCCCGCACAAACTGAAAATGCAGCCAGATATAATACAGCACGCTGCTGATTACAATGGAAATGGTTAAAAAGCTGACGGGCTGCTGCGTTTCATGCACACGGGAATCCAGCACCACCGCGAAAAGAATAATAAAAACCGAAAAAACCGGAATCCAAATCTCTCTCAGCCTGAACGGACGGTAATCATGCAGCGTGGATATGACCAGCTCGCCCAAAAGAAGCAGGCTGGTAATCAGGCAGCTGTTTCTCAGCACAGGCCACCCGCCCTGAAACATATTCTCCTCGTTGATCGTGAAGCAGATATCAGTAAACAGCGCCGTCAGGTACACCCCGGCGTTGATTCCGATCAGAACCCACCACAGCCTGCCCGGCTTCCGGGGACAGACGATGTACAGAAAGAGCAGCAGAATGACAGGACGGACGGCATAGCCGTAGATATCGATCACTTTTCTGAGCGTAATCATCGGGGTTCTGTATGTCAGCAGATTATCCAGGAAGTTCTGTGCGATCAGGCTGAAAACCAGCGCGCAGATGATCAGCATGATGTGTCTTTTCCGCCTGAGAATATATTGATCGCCCCCTGTCGCAATCAACAGGCCGATCAGCAGAAGCACCACGGGGAAAATGGCAAGGATTTCCGTGTAATGCGCATGGATAAACTGATATAAGGCTTCGTGCATTCCTCTGTCATCCCCCCTTTCTCGTTTTGATTATGCCGGTTTTGATGGTGATTCCCTCTGGATGATACATGTCATATTTCGAGAAAGCAACATTTACATACAGGTTTCTTCCTTATCTATCATCTGGAAGTGCCGCAGGGCATCCTCGATCGCCTTCTCCTTAACAGGCGGGCATCTGGGTACGCGGGCGAAACATCCATTTGATCAAGGTCAAGGCCGACCCGGACATAATGATCCGGTTTTTGTTGGGACAACTGAACCACCGTCTCCTCTGTGAACGTCCGTTTACGTCTGCCGGGTTCTCCGGGCTAATGGCAGATTTCCGCCTCATACAGCCTGCGATAAGCTTCGCAGCGCTCCATCAGCTCCTGATGGCTGCCCTGGTCCAGAATCCGCCCCTTTCCGATAACGATAATTCTGTCCGCGTGGATCACGGTCGAAAGGCGATGGGCAATCATCAGAACGGTTCGGTTCCCCCGGATCCGGGCAATCGCCTGCTGAATCCTGGCCTGGGTAATATTGTCCAGGGCGCTGGTGGCTTCATCGAGCATCAGCACCCGGGCGTCCTTCAGCAGGGCGCGGGCAATCGCGAGCCGCTGCCGCTGGCCTCCGGAAAGATTGACGCCGTTTTCGTCGATCAGGGTATCATAGCCGTCGCTCATCGCCTCGATATCACGGTCGATACAGGCCATCTCGCAGGCCCTGCGCATCTCCTCCTCCGTCAGATCCGGCTTCGCCAGCCGCAGATTCTCCCGAATCGTGAGCTGGAACAGATACGGATTCTGAGGAACAACGGCCAGATTTCCCCGGATGGATGCTTCATCCAGCTCCCGAATATCCACGCCGTCCAGGCGGACGGCGCCCTCGTTGATATCGTACAGCCTGCTGATCAGGTTAAACACCGTGCTTTTGCCACATCCGCTTTCCCCCACCAGGGCGACGGACTCTCCCGGGCGGATGGTAAAGCTCATGTCATTCAGCACCCATCCGGCGGAAGGCCTGAGCCAGCGGCGGCCGTAGGAAAAGAAAACATGCTCGAAGCAAATCTCGCCCCGGGGATGATCCAGATGCCGGGAACCAAACCGATCCTTGGGAAACTCCGGGCTGCTGATAATGGCGATCACCCGCTCCGCCGAAAGCTCCAGCCCCCGGACAAACGCCATCAGCGTGCCGATCAGCTCAATCGCGGAGATCCCGATGCTGGAACGGTAAGTGAACAGCACCAGCGCTTCCGTCGGCGCAATCTCCCCCCGGGAGATGAGCAGCGCCAGCAGCGCAATAAAGGCATAGGTTCCGAAGGAGCCGGCTTCCATGCGAAACAAGCTGAAGACGGCGGAACGGTTCTGCATCCTCATCCGCTTGTCGTTTGCGTCGATAATTCTCCGGCTCAGCTCTCCTTCAAAGGCCTTCTCGCTGTTGGTCAGCTTTACGTCCTTCGCGCCCCGGACCATTTCGCTGACAAAGCCGGTATACCGCTCATTGGCGTTTCGGTAGATATGGTCGTCCGCCTTGAGGCGGCGGGTTCGGACGGTCTCGATGACGGTCTGCAGCGCCAGGATGCCCATCATGGCGGCAAAGGCCGTCCTGTTCAGAATCAGCACTGCCGCCATGATCCCGATCTTTTCAACGGACTGGGACAGCAGATCCGCCAGTGTGTTAAAGCCCGTCGCCAGCTGCGCAGTGTCCTGGGTCAGCCGCTGAATAAACAGTCCCGCTCCCTTCTGATCCAGGCATCGGCTGCTGATCCGGAGGGCCTGATGGACCAGATCCGCCTCCAGCAGCGTCAGGGTTTTGTTGTAGACGACGTTATACGCCCGGTTGCAGGCGATGGAAACCACATTGGACACGGCATTGACCGCCAGCAGCGAGGCGGCCGCCAGCATGATCTGCTCCGCGGCTCCCCGGGTCAGGGCGACCACCACCCTGGCCGTCAGAAGCGGGGCGGCAATCTGGATCGCGACAAGAACGGCCTGGGTCAGGACGCCCAGGAAAAACCAGCCCCGATGAGGTCTGGTGTATTTCCAGATAAACCGCATCAGATCGCCCCTGGTTTTCTCGAGCCGGAAGACCCAGATCCGAAAAGACTTTCCCTTTCCGGATCTGCTCTCCCATTCGTTCAGCAGGCCCGCCAGCGGTGAATCATCCCGGGAAAAAAAACCGTCCAGTCCCTCGGGAAGGGTCAACTCCGCGGCCAGGCGCCGCCCGCTTCGCTTCATCCGCAGGGAAACAGCGGCGGACTCCCCAAACCGCTCCCGGCAAACCAGCAGCAGCTCCTCCAGCGAAAGGGTGAAGCGAAGCCGCTGTTCCTCCTCCACCCCGTATTTTTCAGCTTCCTTTTCCGCCAGTTCCACAACCCGGCTGATGCCGGCGGCATCCGCTTTAACCGCCCATCTCATTGATTCGTCCTCAGATACTCATCCAGCTGCCGCTGGGCTTCAGCCTGTACGCTTTCGATTCCCGCCGTTTTCAGTTCCTCCCGGATGGTGGGCAGCATCGCGTCGATATCCATCGTGCCCGTCAGCAGCTCGGCGGTGTACTTGGCCATGACCGCGCCGCAGGCCGCGCACTCCGCCTCAACGTCCGCCCGGTTAAAGGTGAAGGCGCCAAGGGTCGAAACCCGCGCATGCTTATATCCTTCATAGATTTCGTCCCAGTCATAATAGGAATCGCTGGAGCAGGAAGCGTTCCGGACGGAACCGGTCACAAAGCCGTCCATGGACCAGTTGGCCGCGCCCTGTTCGGTGCGCTCCGCGACCCGCTTCCCCTGGTCGTTTACGATATAGTTGAAATTGACTCCCACCACGCCCAAGCGCAGGCTGTCCCCAAAATCCCGATCGGTGTTCAAAAGCTCCAGGTACCGAAGGCAGGCAACCGCCTGTTCCTCGGAGGCGGCGGCGTTGATGGCGTTCATGGCCCCGCGCATGGTCGCCACCGACATGTTCGGCCCCGCGTAGCGGGAGCCTTCCACATTGATCCCCGCCCAGCTGGAATAGCCCGTGTAATATCCCTTCCAGGCAGAGCCGGACCGGACGCCGGCCCGGATGTCGGCGCCGATGGTTTCTGTGGTGGCGGCATCGGGATTGATATACCCCAGGGTATACCACCGGTGCAGCAGCCGATAGCGCTCCATCAGCTCCTCATCCTCCCAGAAGGGGATGATTTGATTTTCCCTTTCCGTGCCGGCCAGGGCATAAGGCGAGCACAGGTAGGAGCCGACGATCCACTGGCAGGAGTTGGTCATCCCCGTCAGGCCGCCCCGGGCCAGCATCAGCGGATACACATCGTCATAGTGCTCCCGGTAGGCCTTCAGCATCGGTTCAAGATCACGGAATTCCATCTCCTCCGGAATGGTGATCCCGATTGCCTCATAGCGATCCTTATCGAAACGGAAATACTGTTCGCTGGCCATATCCTTCAGGGTCGGAACGGCGTAGATCCGGCCGTTCACGGAACCGGCCGTCTCCCAGTAAACCTGGTCGATACAGGCGTACAGGGCGGGCGCGGCGGTCCGGACCAGCTCCGTAATGTCATAGAACCGCTCGTCAAACGCGTTGACCGCGAAGCTGTTGCACCAGTCGCTGGTAAAGGTCATATCATAATAGGTATCCGCTCCCATATCCGTGTTAAACTGCTCGTCCGTCTTGAAGATCAGCTCCACCTCCACGCCGATCTTCTCCCGGGAATAGGCGTTTGCCTTCTCCACGACGAGGCGGGTGTCGATGGGGGCCTCGCCGTAGACCCACCAGATAATCTTTCGAACGGGCTCCTCCGCGCAGGCCGCGCCGGCGCCCAGGGTCAGCACAAGGACCAGGGTCAGAATCAGGGACCATGTTTTTTTCATACCGGAATCCTCCTCACATGATGTTTTCGCGGACAACAGCCCGCGTTTTCTCCGCTTCGGATATCATTCCACGTTTTCCGTCCGTCTTCTCCTCGAGCGACAGTTCCCGTCCGCCTTTCCGTCTTCCATCAGCCTTTCACGGCGCCGATGGTCAGCCCGCTCACAAAATAGCGCTGGAAGAAGGGATAAGAGCAGGCGATCGGCAGCACCACCACCATGACGATCGCCATTCGGACAGTTTCCGAGGGGATGCTGCGCATCGTGTCTCCCATGAAATGCTCCTCGTTCCGGGCCATGAAGGCAATGTTCTTTTCGATGGAAATCAGCACGTACTGCAGCGGATACAGCTCCCGGTGGTTGCTGTCGAGATAGAGCATCGCGCCGTACCAGGCGTTCCAGTAGCCGAAGGTCAGAAACAGGCCGATCGTGGCCAGGACGGGAAGGGAGAGGGGCAGCACCAGCCGGGTGAAGATCCGGAACTGGCGGGCTCCGTCGATTTTTCCCGATTCAATGATGCTGTCCGGAACCGTCGTCTGAAAAAAGGTGCGCATCACGACCACATGGAAGGAGGAGCAGGCCCCGGGCAGAATCAGGCTCAGATAGGTATTCTTGAGATGATACACCTGGGTATTGATCATATAGGTCGCCACCAGGCCGCCGGAAAACAGCATGGGAACCAGCAGCATCACAGTGTAGACCCGCCGCAGCCGGTAGTTGGGCCGGGAAAGCGCGTAGCCGAGGGTCGAGGTCAGGATCAGTCCCAGCACCGTCCCCGCCAGGGTAATGCCGACAGAATTCAGAAAAGCCCGGCCGATATAGTCCCGGGATGTCCAAAGATAGGCGTAGGCGTCCAGGGAGAGCTCGGCGGGAAAAAAGCTGTAGCCATTCCGGGCGATGGAGGCCTCCGAGGAGACGGAAATCATCAGAACGAAGACCACCGGCAGCACCGTCGACAACGCCAGCAGGATAAACAGCGCCGAAAACAGGACATTGGTTTCGGGCCGGATCCGGTTGAATCGGTCCAGTCCGTCCGCCGCCCTGTTTTTTCGCCCCCGCGTCATCCGTCTTCTCTTCCTTCCTTTTCCGTCGTCCGTCCTGCCGCTTTCCGTCCGCTCCGGAATCCGCCGCGTCAGAAAAGGCCGCTTTCCGGATCAATCCGCCGAACCACCCGGTTGGCCCCCAGCATCATCAGGCAGCCCGCCGTGCTCTGCAGCAGGCTGACCGCGGAGGAATAGTTATAGTTGTTGTTCTGCATCAGGGCCTTGTAAACATAGACGTCCATGGTCTGCGTCACGTCGATCAGCGAGCTGGAATCCCGGGGAACCTGATAGAACAGGCCGAAGTCGGTTGAAAAAAGATGCCCGGCATTCAGGATCAGCATAATGGCCACGATGGAACGGAGCATGGGCAGCGTAATCCATCGGGTCTGCTGCCATTTGGTCGCCCCGTCGATGACGGCGCTTTCATACAGGCTCCGGTCGATGCCGGTGATGGCGGCCAGATAAACCACCATGGAATAGCCGAATGTTTTCCAGGTGTTGATCAGGATCAGCAGCGCCGGCCAGGGCCCCTTTTCCTGATACCACAGCACCCTGGTTCCGCCGAACGCCTGAATCAGGGAATTCAGCAGCCCCCGGTCAGTGGACAGAAAGGCAAAGACGAAATAGCTGATCACCACCCAGCTTAAAAAATAAGGCAGAAACACCGCCGTCTGGCAGGCCCTCGCCAGCCTTTTGGAACGCAGCTCGGCCATCATCACAGCCAGCCCCACCGGCAGGGTCACGCCGATCAGCAGGAAGATCAGATTATACCCGAGGGTATTGCGGATAATGCTGGCCAGATCCGGAGACCGGAACAGAAACTCGAAGTTCTTCAGCCCGACCCATCGGGAATGAACGAACAGGCTGTAAAGGAAGCCCTTTCCGGCCTTCACCTTATAGTTTTTAAAAGCAAAAACAATCCCGAAGAGCGGCACATAGCAGAAAGCGATAAACCACAGCACCGTCGGGAGGCTCAGAAGCGTCAGCTCCGCATCGTCCCGGCTGAAACGCGCGCGCCGCTTCCGGCGCGGCGGGGCGGAAGCGCTGATGCCGTTCTGCCTGTGATCACGCACTGAAAAGTTCCCCCCTCTGTGAACGGAGGTTCACGTCTGTCTTTTAATAGCCCCTCAGCCCTTCCACATCTTACTACAATACGCTCTTTCCGGTCAACGGCCGCGGCGGCTGAACGTCACTCCCCTTCCCGAAGACGGCGGGCGGCCAGGACCCGCCGCTCCGAATCCGCCCCCGTGCAGGTCACCAGCATCAGCAGCTGATCGTCCGCCCGCACATCCACCGTGACGGGATGAACCGAAACCGCCTTCAGGGTCTCGATGGCCCGCTCCCGCTCATGGATGTTCCGGGACATCAGGCCAAAGAAATCCAGGAAATTGGCCGCGCTTTCGTCCTCCGCGTTCCCTGTTTCCGTCACTGGGTGTTCGTTGCGCACAAAAGGACCGTCCCTGTGTGTTTCCAAAATGACCTTCCCCGTGTGCAACCGTGTACAACGTTCGTTTAAGGCTTTTAAACTGCCCTTCCCCATGGTATACTGATTCGCGCCGGCAAGTTTGCCGAAGGCAAAGCGCCCGCGCAGCCAAGGATGCCGCGGATGAAACAGCAGGAGGATCGCATGAACGGGACCATTGTCATTTCCGTCAGCCGGGCCGTCCGGCCGAGGGAGGTTTTTCTCAGAAGGCTCATGGTCGTCCTGGCCGTCCTGTTTCTTCTGCAGGCGATCATGTTCTCCACGGGGTTCATGCTGCCCTGCTTCCTGATGACCCTGTGCTGGTTCTGGTTCAGCTATGCCTCGAAGCGGGAATATGAATACACCCTGCAGGACGGCACCCTCCGCGTCGAACGGGTGAGCGACCGGGGACGCCGGCTGCTCCACGAAATTCCCTTTTCCGCCGTCAGGCTCCTCTGCCGGCCGGACGCGCCGGAGGCCCTTCCCTATAAGAAGGGCGGCAGCATCCGGATCCGGAAGGTGGACTATACCTCCTACCGGGAGGATGTGCCCTATTATACCATGATCGCGGAAGAGGACGGAACACCTCTGAAGCTGCTGCTGGATCTGAACGACGAGGCGATTCAGATGATCCGTCGGCGAAATCCCGCCGCCGTCCGCGCCTGAAAATGGCCAATCTGGCAAGCCGATCCGCTCTATTTTACAAAAAACTGTTGTTTGCCGTTGACAGATGACCGGCATCTCTGCTACAATATCCATCGGACAGGAAAAAAGTTTTTTTTATGTACTTTTGCCGGAAACGGTTCCGAAAACGGTTTCAGCAGCCCTTCGCGGCTGTGAAATAAAAAAAAGGAGGAGTAACCCTATGACCAAGAAAATCGTAGCCCTGGCGCTTGCGCTGTGCATGCTGCTGGGCGTCTCTGCCGCGATGGCGGAGAAGCTGACCGTGACCTACTGGGACGACAACTTCAATGGTAACGCCCTGCGCGCCGCCGCGGAAGACTACAAGGCGAACGTGGATCCCGAGTTCGAGCTGGAGCTCGTGCTGGTTTCCGGCTCCTCGGATGTGGAAAACAGCGTGACCACGGCCGGTTCCTCCGGTGACTTCAGCAACCTGAGCGATATCGTGCTGTTCCAGGATCACTGGATTCAGCGGTTCGTGAGCGACTATCCGGCCGCCTGGCTGGATCTGGAAGACGCCGGGATCAACTGGGATGACTTCGGCGCCGAGAAGCTGAGCTACTCCGTCGTGGGCGGCAAGCACTACGGCGTGCCGGTGGACAACGGCACCTCCATCATGGCGTACCGGGTGGATATCCTGGAGCAGTGCGGCTACAAGATCGAGGATATGAAGGGGATCACCTGGGACAAGTTCCTCGAGATCGGCAAGGAAGTCTATGCCAAGACCGGCAAGGCCCTCCTGTCCATGGACGGCAGCGGCAACGATCTGCCCTACATGATGATGCAGGCTGAAGGCGAGTCCCAGTTCAAGGACGGCAAGGCCTTCATCGCCGGCAACGAAAAGCTGACCCGGATCATCACCCTGCTGTGCGATATGGTGAAGGAGCATGTGCTGATCCTGGCCAACGACTGGACCGGCTATACCAACGAGACCATCCAGCAGGATCAGGTGGCCGGCGTGTTCAACGGCAACTGGATTATCCCGACCATGAGCCAGGTGGCCGACAATGCCGGCAAGTGGCAGATCACCACCATCCCCACCCTGGACGGCGGAGAGGGCTACGCTGCCAACGGCGGTTCTTCCCTCTATGTGACCTCCAACTGCAAGAACCCCGAGCTGGCCAAGAAGTTCCTGGCCTACACCTTCGGCGGCTCCATGAAGACCTATGACGAAGCGCTCCTCAAGGGCGGCGTCATCGGCTGCTGCCTGAGCGCGGCGAAGTCCGAGGTTTATTCCGCGGGCGTCCCGTTCTTCAACGGCCAGGCTGTGTACAGCGATATCGTTGAGATGGGCTCCCATGTTCCGATCGTCGAGCAGAACGACTATCACTACACTGTCCGTCAGTACATCGGCAACGCCATCCAGAACATCCTGAACGGCGCCGAAGTGGGAGCGGCTCTGCAGGAAGCTCAGGAACTGATCGACTTCGCGATGGAGCAGTAAGCTGAGCTGAGCAAACAGCCCCGTTAAACCCCGGCAGGGAACCGGTCCGCCCGGTTCCCTGCTTTTATAAGACAGAATGTACCCAGACAGGAGGTTTTCACCGGATGAGAAAGAAAAAAGGATTCGGGCTCCTGGCAAAGCAGGAAGCGGCAGGTTGGGGATTCCTGGCGCCGGCCAGCCTGCTGATCTTTATCATGAGCTTCTATCCCATGGTCCAGGCCTTTATCACCTCGCTGAAGACCGGCTCCTCCGCGAATCTGCAGTGGGCGGAACCGCTTTTCAAAAACTATACCCGCATGTTCAAGGACAAGGTGTTCATGACCTCCATGGGCAATACCTTCCTGTACCTGCTGATCCAGGTTCCGATCATGCTGGTGCTGGCGATTCTGCTGGCCCAGCTGCTGAACAACAAGGATCTGAAGTTCCGGGGCCTGTTCCGGACGCTGATCTTCCTTCCCTGCGCCACGGCCCTGGTTTCCTACGCCCTGATCTTTAAAACCCTGTTCGCGACGGAGGGCCTCATCAACGCCTTCCTCAAGGGGATCGGGATCATCAAGGAGAATGTCAACTGGCTCGGCCAGTCGGGCACGGCCAAAGCGGTAATCATCATTGCCCTTCTGTGGCGGTGGACAGGCTACAACATGGTCTTCTTCCTCGCCGGCCTGCAGAATATCGAGTACTCCGTTTATGAGGCGGCGAACATCGACGGCGCCAGCGGGTGGAAGACCTTCTGGCATATCACCGTGCCGCTGCTGCGTCCCGTGATCGTGATGACGGGCATCATGTCCATCAACGGCACCCTGCAGCTCTTCGATGAGTCGGTAAACCTGACCAACGGCGGTCCCTCGAATACGACGATTACCATGTCCCATTATATCTACAACAACTCCCTGGGGCAGGGCGTCGCCAATTTCGGCTATGCCTCCGCGCTGGCCTTCGTCGTATTCATCCTCGTTGCCATCCTGGCGTTCATCAACATGAAAGTGGGTGATACGCGTGACTAATGCAGCTATGAGCAAAAAAGCCGCTGTCTCCCATATCCAGCGGAAGCTGATCCCCAGCTATATCTTCCTGACGATCATGTCGCTGATTTCGGTCTTCCCGCTGTACTGGATGTTCACCGCGGCGACGAATACCTCCCTGGAGGTCGCCCAGGGCAAGATCTGGTTCGGGAACTACCTGGCGGAGAACTATAAGAACCTGATCGCCCAGCAGGATGTCTGGCGCGCGATGGGCAATTCCTTCTTTTACGCCGCGATGCAGACCGTGGCGAGCCTGCTGATCTGCTCCCTGGCGGGTTACGGCTTTGAGCTGTATCACGACAAGGGCAAGGACAGGCTCTTTGCCATCCTGCTGCTGGCGATGATGGTGCCGCAGGTGGCGACGCTGATCCCCCTGTTCACCATGATTTCGCGGATGAAGCTGCTCAACACGGTCTGGGCGTTCATTATCCCGGCCCTCTCCACGCCCTTCCTGATCATGATGTTCCGGCAGAACAGCCGCAACTTCCCCATCGACACCATGGAAGCCGCGCGGATCGACGGCCTGAGCGAGATCGGGATCTTCTTCCGGATGTATTTCCCGATGATGAAGTCCACCTACGCCGCGGCCGCGGTCATCACCTTCATGAACGCCTGGAACTCCTATATGTGGCCCCGGACGGTTCTGAAGGGAAACGACGTTATTACCATGCCCATGGTCATCGCCAACATGTCCAACGGCTATGCCGTGGACTACGGCATGCTGATGCTGGGCGTTCTGTTCTGCTCGCTGCCGACGATTATCGTCTTCTTCGTGCTGCAGAAGCAGTTCGCGGAAGGCATTACCGGTTCCGTTAAATAAAACGTCATTCGACAGCAGGGGGGCTGTGAAAAAAGTAGCAGCCCCATTTAAAGAGTAACAAAAAGTGCCTCTAGCCGTTGAAATCAATGGATTGGAGGCACTTTTTGTGGTTTAATGTTCTTGCATGAAACAAAACCATTTACAGTATAGTCCAAAACAGGGCAGATTACCAGTATATATCGCAGATATTTTGGATATTTGCGATCCGGTACTGACATTTGACCAGATCATGGAGGAGATCGGAATCGAACAG
>JAFRHH010000015.1 GCA_017433405.1 Clostridia bacterium
TAAGGCTGGTGGATACCTATGCCCAGGTGGTGAAGAGCAACCGGGTGCTGGATGCCGTGGCAGAGCGCATGGCGAAGGATTATCCCGGCATCCAGCCCTCCGCCATTGGGGCATCCCTGTCCATGACCGGCGTCTCCGAGACCAGCGTGGTCCGGGTCAGCAGCCGTACCGGGGACGCCAAGCTTTCCGCGGATATCGTCAACGCAGTCTTAGATGTGGCTCCCGGCGAGATCAAGCGGGTGGTGGGCGCTGGGGATATCGAGATCATCGACTACGCCTCCCCGCCCTCCCGTCCGGATGCCCGGCCCCTGATGCGCCAGGGCCTGACAGGCGCTCTCGCCGGAGCTGTCGCCGCGGCCGCGGTACTCTTCCTGTTCTTTGTGCTGAATCAGCGGGTGGGGGATGCCAAGGAGCTGCGGGATAATTACACGCTCCCCGTCCTTTCCTCCGTCAAGCGGCAGAAGGGGGAGAGCGAGGATCCGACCAAATTCGTCCTCAGCGGGCAAAGCGATATGGATCTGGTGGAAAGCTATGCGAAGCTGCGGATGAATCTGCTCTACACCCTGGTGGGCAAGGAGCGGAAATCCGTGGTGGTCACCAGCGCCGTCTCCGGCGAAGGGAAATCCACCATCGCCTCCAATCTGGCGATTTCCCTGGCCATGGCCGGGAAACGGGTGCTGCTGGTGGACGCGGACATGCGACGGGGCTGCCAGCATGAAATCTTCGGCTATTCCTCCGAAAGCGCCGGCCTGTCCAATGTCTTGATTGGACAGACGGACTGGCATGACGCCCTGCGGATCCATCGGGTGGGTGCGAAGCCGGAGGACGAAAGGAATCCGGAACCGGAAGCAGACCTGCAGTACAAGGGCTATCCGGTGACGACAACGGACGCGCAGCCGCAGGCCGCGGAGGCCCCGGAGGGAAATACCCTGGACGTGCTGCCCTCCGGCACGGTGCCTCCGAATCCCTCCGAGCTGCTGGGCTCCGCCGCCATGGGCGAACTGCTGCGCCAGATGGAGGCGGAATACGATCTGGTGCTGCTGGACGCCCCGCCCATCAACATCGTGTCCGATCCTCTGGCCCTGTCCGCCGGGGCGGCGGGCGGCATCTTCGTCGTGCGCCAGGATTTCACGGACCACCGGGAGATCCGCCGGGCCCTGAATGCTGCCGAGATGACGGGTCTGGAGCTGCTGGGCTTCGTCTTCTATGGCGAGAAGGTCCGTTCCGCCAGCTATTACAGCTACCGGCGCTACGGCGGCTACCACGGCTACCACTCCTATGATAAGTATGATACCCGGAACCGGTACGATCCCCGGAACCGGTATGAACCCAAACTCCCTGCCCGGAAGCCGGAGTTGAAGAACAAAGGTGAAACCGCTCCATCTTCCGGATCCCCGCAAAGCACCCCTTCGGAATCCTCCTCCAGAAGACGCAGAAAGGAATGATGAACCCCATGAAAGCCACAAGATTGCTGATGCTTCTGCTGGCGCTGACCCTGCTCCTGCCTGCCGGCTCTGTTGCCGAAGCGGCAGGGGATCCCCTGGCCCTGCCCGTCTTCACCCAGACGGAATGCGAATGGGATGACGCCGGTCGCCTCATTTCGGAGACGGCTTATGATGCCGAGGGCAATCCCGCGGTGAATCGCCGGGGCTTCCACCGGGCGGAGTATGCCTACGACGAGGCGGGGAACCTGCTTTCCGAAGCCTTCTTCGGCCTGCAGGATGAGCCAGTGGTCTCGACGGCGGGCTATGCCAGCCGGGTTCTGGCCTATGAAGGCTCCGACCGGCACCTGGTGTCGGAGGACAAATACGCCGCCGACGGATCCCGGGCGGAGATCCCTGGTGGCTACAGCTTCCGCAGGGATACCTGGCAGGACGGCCTGATCCGCGCTACTGAGTTTTTCAACGCGGCGGGCGATTCGGTCCAGCCCACCGGCGGCTATGCCAGAATCCTCTATGAGGTGCAGGAAGACGAGAACGCCCTCATCATCACCAAGAGCTACCTCAGCGCCGAGGGCAAGCCCCTCATCGGCACCGAAGGCGGCGCCTCTGTGGTTTCCACCTACGCCAAGGGCGTGACCGCCGCGGCCAACGCCACGGTGGAAAACATGGGCCTGGGCATGAAGCTGCCCACCGGAGACAAGACCCATGAAGTCGGCGCCTATGCCGCGACCACTGGCAAGGCGGAAAACCGGGACCTGCGGCTCCTGTCCGCGGAAATCTTCGGCCTGGAGGGCCAGGGTACCCTGGGGGCCAGCCACTGGCACCGGCAGGTGAATGCCTATGACGATCGGGGCAACCTGATCCGCACGGACTTCCAGGCCGCAGATGGCAGCCCCATCCTGGCCGCCAACGGCTACGCCTCCATGGTCAACACCTACGATGACCAGAACCGGGTCATTGAGATCGACTATCTGGACCGGGAAGGCGCCCTGGTGAAGATGATCAACGGCTACGCCAAGGTCACCTATGAGTATGACGGCAGCCGGGTTCACTTCACCCGCTACTTCGGGGCGGACGGGGAGCGCACCATGATCTCCAATGGGTATTCCATGATGGAAGAGGAATACGACGGCGGAGACGAATATGACTACCGGGTGACCTATTATGACATCCTGGACCGGATCACCATGGCCAACTCTGGCCGGGCCCGGGAGGATTGGAAGTTCGACGGCTCCTGGGTCACGGACACGGATGGCAACCGCAACTGGGTGCTGAATCCGGATAGGATCCGCTGGATGAAGTTCTTTGGCACAGATCTGGAGCTGATCCGCATCACGGCAGGCTACGCCGGGGTGGAAAACGAGCGGAACGAAAACGGCCAGGTGATCCGCACCACCTATCGGGATGAGAACTGGGAGCCCGTCCGTAACGACGAGATGCAGTACGCCTGGATCGAGTTTGCCTATGAGGACGGCGCTCCCGTCGACGCCCCAGCCGTCCACGAGGCCTATTTTGATGAAACCGGCGCTCCCTGCGAGGGCCTCAACGGCGCTTATGCCCGGTCCA
>JAFRHH010000016.1 GCA_017433405.1 Clostridia bacterium
ATTCTTTCCCGTATAGAAAAGGATCCGCTCGGTGGTCGTCGTCTTGCCGGCATCGATATGCGCCATGATACCGATGTTCCGGACTCGGTCTAGGGGGTGGCTTCTGGGCATCTTAGGCTTTTGCTCCTTTCAAACTGCTGCTGTCGTTTCACAAGTGAAATGCTTCTTACCAGCGATAGTGAGCGAATGCCTTGTTAGCCTCAGCCATACGGTGCATTTCTTCCTTGCGCTTGACGGCGGCGCCGGTATTGTTGGACGCGTCCAGCAGTTCGCCGGCCAGCCGCTGCGCCATGGTCTTTTCACCGCGTTTCCGGGCGAAATCGACGATCCAGCGCAGGGCCAGGGTCTGCCGCCGCTCGGGGCGAATTTCGATAGGAACCTGGTAGGTGGCGCCGCCGACCCGGCGGGCCTTGACTTCCAGCTGCGGAGCCACGTTGTTCAGGGCTTCCTGGAAAACGTCATTGGCGTTCTTGCCGGTCTTTTCGGCAACGGTCTTAAAAGCTTCATAGCAGACGTTCTGCGCGACACCGCGCTTGCCGTCCAGCATGATCTGGTTGATCAGTTTGGTCACCACCGTGGTCCCGTAAACAGGATCCGGCAGCACTTCACGTTTGGGTACAAAACCGCGACGGGGCATAGGTTTCCCTCCTCATTTTCTTTCCTGATGTAAGCGACGCTGCCGCCCCTCCCTCCCGCTCCGGGTCAGCATCCCGGGGCGCCGGCTGCGATTCCAGCCGGCCGGGTTTTCCAGGGCCTCTCTGCCGTTTTCGGTTCCAGTTCCAAAGAACCGAAGGGCCGGAGAGCCTGATAAAGCACCCGCTTCGGACCGCGATGGCGGCGTTTCTCCTTACTTCTTCGGGCGCTTTGCGCCATACAGGGAACGAGCCTGCATCCGCTTGGCCACACCGGCGGTATCAAGCGCACCGCGGATGATGTGATAACGAACGCCGGGCAGATCCCGCACACGACCGCCGCGGATCAGCACAACGCTGTGTTCCTGCAGGTTGTGGCCGATACCGGGGATGTAGCAGGTGCCTTCGATGGAGTTCGTCAGGCGGATTCTCGCGATTTTCCGAAGAGCGGAGTTGGGCTTCTTGGGCGTCTGCGTTTTGACGCTCAGGCACACACCGCGCTTCTGCGGGCATCCCTGCAGAATGGGAGCGGTGGGCTTTTTGGCAGCCCGTTCACGGCCCTTACGGACAAGCTGATTAATTGTGGGCATGAGTGCACCTCCTGAATAATATCCCTTAGATCCCGCAACCCTCAGGATCCGACAGGCAGATTAATGAAGCGAAGGACTTACTTCAGAACGCCGGCCGCGGCAGCGGAAACGCCGACGCCGCAGACCATCCCGAGCTCCTTCATGGTCGCAACGCGAACGCAGGGAACCCCGGCCTCCTCGGCCGCGCGAACCACCTGCTGATAGATGAAGGTGTCCGCGTCGCTGCCAACATAGACCCTGGAAAGGCTTCCGGCTTTCAGGCCCCTCAGAACCTGCTTCGCCCCCACGATCCGCGGGGACCCGCTTTTCAGCAACTCCATCCGGAATGTCGCCCTCCTTTCCCTTTTGAAAAGCGCGCCCCAAATAAGCGCACTTCTCCCCGAAGCACGATGCAACCCGGTTATTTTATCATTCTGATGCTGACTTGTCAACGGTTTTTCCGTTGTTTTTTCAGGTTTTCCGGGGCCTTCCGGCCCGTCTCCGACGGCACCCTCCTCTGTGAACGGCAGTTCACTTTCGTCATTCCGTCCGGATGACGGTTTCGGTACCGCTCCCGCCGTCCCGGATCGCAGACAAAACCCGTCTCCGGAAACCAGGATCAGTTGAATGGAACATATTCGCAGATCCACCGCTTCCCGTCGCAGATCAGATGGGTATACAGGCCGCTTTTATTGGTCGGAATCATCGGAAAATGCTTATAGGCCAGGTAGGTATAGGCCTTTTCGATCCCGGGAAAATTCGTGATAATCGTCGCGTCCGCGTCCATGGCCCGGAAGAAGGATTCCCTCATCGCCTGCTTCCCATGGTGGGGGTATTTGAACAGGTCGCATTTCAGGGCCGCGTCCCCCACCAGCTCCTCCAGCGCCTTCTGGCCCTGGTATTCCAGATCCGCCAGGGTCAGGAAGCTCCGGCTTCCGTAGGTGATCATCGTGCAGGCGCTCCGGTTGTTCATGCTCAGGCTTTCGTCCCGATTCTGCCAGAAGAGCAGCCGGACCTCCCCGTCCCCCATGCTGAAGGTATCCCCGTGCTGATAGGCGCTGATCGTAATTTGCTCCAGCCGGCACAGGGCGGTCGTCTTCTGCATGTGCTCGTTGACGTCCAGCGGGAAGCACACCAGCAGTTCGTCGACCCGGGCGACATCCAGCACGTTGTCCAGCCCGAGAATATGGTCATGATGGGGATGGGTATTAAAGATCTTCTGAATATGGGTGACACCGAGCCATTTGAGCATCGCGGCGGTCCGCAGGCCCATCTTCTGATCGGCACAGTCGATCATCCAGGCCTGGCCGTCGTAAAGGATCAGCGCGGCGTCCGCGTCCCGGATGTCCGGCATCCAGATTTCAAGCAGCTTCGATCCCTTTGGAAACTGAAAATCCCCCCAGGTTTCGGAATCGTTCACCAGATCGATCACCGTCGGCAGCGCCTTCGGCGTCGGTATCGGAGTCATCAGGGGAAGCGGCGCCGGGGTTTGAGTCGCCTCCGGCGTTTCCGGGATTTCCGGGGGTTCGGCCGCCTCCGGCGCATCCGTGATTTTCGGGGTCACCGTCGCTCCGGAAGGCGTCCCCTCCGGAACGGCCTGCTCCGGCGTGCTGACCGGATTCGCCGTAGATCCCGGCGTCTTCGTATGCTCCGGATACCCGGCGGTTTCCGGATCCGCCGGAACCGTCGGACGAACCGAGGCGCCGGGCATCGGGACAGGCGACGGCGCCGCGGTCTCCTCGATGATGGTCACCGTGGTTCTGTATCCGGAAGGCCGTTCCTTCTCCGCGGCCGCGGAGGCGGAAAGCAGCAGCACCGCCCCCGCCAGGACCCCCGTCAGCACCCGTTTCAGATAACTCAAATTATCCTGCTCCAAGCTTTCAAAAAAATCTCTGTCCTTCGTTCCCGAGAACAGAGGAAAAGTATACCAGATTCCCGGCGCTATTTCCAGTCTTCTCCCGTGATTTTGTGTTTACCATTTATTTCCAGTGGAAGTGTCTCTGTATTTTTGAAAAAAAAGATTGACATGCTCTTTTCCGCATGATAAACTTTACAATTGCATCAGTATCGTCTTACTGTTGTTTTCGGGTTTCGTCTTCCTTATATTACACAGGAATGCCGTATTTGGCAAGAGCGATTTTCGAAGGGGCGGGACGACGATCAAGCTGGTCGGACTGAATAAGGGGTGATTTCGAAACATGGTACACGAGGTCCACATGGGGAAGCTCCGGGAAAGAATGAGCTTCTCACGCATTGATGAAGTTCTGGAAATGCCCAACCTGATTGAGGTACAGAAGAATTCCTATCAACGCTTTCTCGATACCGATCTGCGCGAAGTTCTGGCGGATGTTTCTCCCGTAACGGATTACAACGGGAATCTTGTGCTGGAATTCGTAGACTACTCTCTCGATGAGCCGAAGAACTCGGTCGCCCGCTGCAGGGAGCGGGACATGACCTATGCGGCCCGCTGAAAGTCTTTGTCCGCCTGAAGAACAAGGAAACCGGAGAAATCAAGGAATCCGACGTCTTCATGGGCGACTTCCCCCTGATGACCGACCATGGAACCTTCATTATCAACGGCGCCGAGCGCGTTATCGTCAGCCAGCTGGTGCGTTCCCCCGGCGTCTATTTCGATATGGGCCGCGACAAGGCCGGCAAGGAGCTCTATTCCGCCCAGATCATCCCGAACCGCGGCGCCTGGCTGGAATACGAAACCGACTCCAACGACGTGCTGTGGGTGCGGATCGACCGGGCCCGCAAGCTCCCGATCACGGTCATCCTCCGGGCCCTGGGCTACGGGACGGACGCCGAGATTATCGACCTCATGGGCGAGGATGAGCGCCTGATGGCGACCATTCAGAAGGGTGACAACGCCAAGACCCGTGAGGAAGGCCTCGTCGAGATCTATAAGCGCCAGAAGCCCGGCGAGCCCGCCAGCGTCGAAAGCGCGACGAATCTGTTCAACTCCCTGTTCTTTGACCCGAAGCGCTATGACCTGATGCGGGTCGGGCGGTATAAATATAATAAGAAGCTTTCCATCGCGACCCGGATCAACGGCCACGAGGCGGCGGAGGATATCGTGAATCCCCAGACCGGCGAGGTCATGGTCAAAAAGGGAGAAACGATTTCCCTCGATACCGCCCGGGCGGTTCAGAACGCCGGCGTCAACGCCGTCTGGCTGAACTGCGAGGGGCTGACCCGGAAGGTGGTCGGCAACAACTTCGTCGACGCCTCCTGCTTCCTGCCCTTCGATCCGAAGGAAGCCGGCATTCTGGAGATGGTTCACCTTCCTACGCTGAAGGAAATCATGGCCTCCGTCGAGCCGGATCAGCTGATGGAGGCGGTTCGGGAGAACGTGGCGGCCCTGGTGCCCAAGCATATCATCCCCGATGATATCGTCTCCTCCATCAACTATATGCTGGGCCTTCCCTTCGGGATCGGTTCCATCGACGATATCGACCACCTGGGGAACCGCCGCCTTCGCAGCGTCGGCGAGCTGCTCCAGAACCAGATCCGCATCGGCCTGTCCCGCCTCGAGCGTGTCGTCCGGGAGCGGATGTCCATTCAGGACAGCGGGGATATCAAGCCCGGCGACCTGATCAATATCCGTCCCGTCAGCGCGGCCATCAAGGAGTTCTTCGGTTCGTCCCAGCTGTCCCAGTTCATGGATCAGCCGAACCCCCTTGCGGAGCTGACCCATAAGCGCCGTCTGAGTGCCCTGGGCCCCGGCGGTCTGAACCGGGACCGGGCCTCCTTCGAGGTTCGGGACGTGCATTACAGCCACTACGCCCGGATCTGCCCGATCGAGACGCCTGAAGGTCCGAACATCGGTCTGATCGGTTCCCTGGCCACCTATGCCCGCATCAATGAATACGGCTTCATTGAAGCGCCCTATCGCCGGGTTGACCGGGAGAAGGGCCAGGTCACGGACGAAATTGTCTATATGACCGCCGACGAGGAGGATCTCTACCGGGTCGCCACCGCCAACGAGCCCCTGAATCCCGACGGAACCTTCGTTCATGACCGGATTACCGTCCGCGACAAGGCGGAGATTACCGCGGTGCCCGTGTCCCAGGTGGACTACATTGATGTCAGCCCACGCCAGGTCGTTTCCGTGGCCACCGCCATGGTTCCCTTCCTGGAAAACGACGACGCGACCCGCGCCCTGATGGGCTCCAACATGCAGCGGCAGGCGGTTCCCCTGCTGGTTCCCGAGGCCCCCGTGGTCGCCACCGGCATGGAATATCGCGCCGCCCATGATTCCGGCGTCGTCATCCTGGCCAAAGAGGACGGCGTGGTCGAAAAGGTGGATTCCACCCATATCGTGATCCGGGATACCATCGGCGAGCGCCACGAATACCTGCTGACGAAGTTCGCCCGCTCCAACCAGTCCACCTGTATCAATCAGAAGCCCGTGGTTTCCGCCGGCCAGAAGATTGAGAAGGGCGACCTGCTGGCGGACGGGCCCTCGACGGAAAAGGGAGAAATCGGACTGGGCCGGAACGCCCTGATCGGCTTCATGACCTGGGAAGGCTACAACTATGAAGACGCCGTTCTCCTTTCCGAAAAGCTGGTCAAGGAGGATATCTATACCTCCATTCATATCGAGGAGTTCGAATCCGAAGCCCGGGAAACCAAGCTCGGGCCCGAGGAAATCACCCGGGATATCCCCAACATCTCCGACGACGCCATCAAGGATCTCGACGAGGGCGGCATTATCCGCATCGGCGCCGAGGTGCACGCCGGCGACATTCTGGTGGGCAAGGTCACCCCGAAGGGCGAAACCGAGCTGACGGCGGAGGAGCGGCTGCTCCGGGCCATCTTCGGCGAAAAGGCCCGGGAGGTTCGGGATACCTCCCTGCGGGTGCCCCACGGCGAGGGCGGCATCGTGGTCGATGTTAAGGTCTTCACCCGGGAAAACAAGGATGAGCTCTCCCCCGGCGTCAACCAGATGGTCCGAATCTATATCGCCCAGAAGAGAAAAATCTCCGTCGGCGACAAGATGGCCGGCCGTCACGGAAACAAGGGCGTCGTCTCCCGGATTCTGGGGGAGGAGGATATGCCCTTCCTGCCGGACGGAACCCCGCTGCAAATCGTGCTGAACCCCCTGGGCGTGCCTTCCCGGATGAATCTGGGCCAGGTGCTGGAGGTTCACCTGGGGCTGGCCTGCCGGGCTCTGGGCTGGCATATCGCCACCCCGGTCTTCGACGGCGCCACCTATGAGGAAATCCTGGAGCATCTCGACAAGGCTGTCGATGTCATGAGCGCTCCCGTGGATCTGAATGATCCCCATATGACGGAGGATCACTTCCATAACGGCAGCCCGCTGCGCCTGAATCTGGACGAGGAGGGCAAGGAGCTCTTCCGCCAGGGCAAGATCCGCGTGCGGGACGGCCGGACCGGCGACTATTTCGAAAACCCGGTGACCGTCGGCATCATGTACTTCCTGAAGCTGCACCACCTGGTTGACGACAAGATGCACGCCCGGTCCACCGGTCCCTACTCCCTGGTGACTCAGCAGCCCCTGGGCGGAAAAGCCCAGTTCGGCGGCCAGCGCTTCGGAGAAATGGAGGTCTGGGCCCTGGAGGCCTACGGCGCCGCCAACACCCTGCAGGAGATCCTGACGGTGAAGTCCGACGATACCGTCGGCCGCGTCAAGACCTATGAGGCGATTATCAAGGGACAGAACATTCCCACCCCCGGCGTGCCGGAAAGCTTCAAGGTGCTTTTGAAGGAAATGCAGGCCCTGAGCCTGGATGTCCGGGTGCTGGACGCCGAGAAGAACGAAATCGAGATTCCGGAGCTGGATCCCGAGGATATGCCGCGGTCCGAGCAGCCCACCCTGCGTCCCGCCGGCGGAACCATGGCGCCCGCCGAGGTCGTTGCTGCCGCCGAGGAGGATGAGGAAACCGCCCAGGCCGCGGACGAGGCCTTCAGCATGTCTGACGACGATCTGACCATTTCGGGCAACGACGAGGAGACCCTCGATCTGAAGGAGGAAGACCTGGAGGATCTGGAGGACTTCAACGTGGACGATCTTTCCGATCTGGGTCTGGATGATGACATGTAACGCCGGATGTTCCCCCCATGGACTGAAATAATGAAAGGGAGTGTGCCCCTTTGTTCGAACTTTCGAATTTGGATTCCATTCAGATCGGGATGGCTTCCCCCGAGCAGATTCTCGCCTGGTCTCACGGCGAGGTGACCAAGCCGGAGACCATTAACTACCGCACCCTGAAGCCGGAGCGGGACGGCCTGTACTGCGAAAGGATCTTCGGGCCGACGAAGGACTGGGAATGCAACTGCGGTAAATATAAGCGGATCAAGTTCAAGGATAAGGATAAGGTCTGCGACAAATGCGGCGTTCAGGTGACCCGCGCGAAGGTTCGCCGGGAGCGGATGGGCCATATTCAGCTGGCCGCCCCCGTCAGCCATATCTGGTATTTCAAGGGCATTCCCAGCCGGATGGGCATGCTGCTGGATATCTCCCCCCGAAACCTGGAAAAGGTGCTGTATTTTGCCAGCTTCATCGTTCTCGATCCCGGCAATTCCGATGAAACCGGCCTCAAGCGGCTGGAGCTGATCAACGACGCCCGGTATCGGGAGGTCGAGGCTCGCTGCGGCAAGGGCTCCTTTGTCGCCAAGATGGGCGCCGAGGCCATCCGGGATCTGCTGCTGGAGCTGGATCTGGATAAGATGTCCGAGGAGCTGAAGGCGGAAATCGCCCAGCTGACGGAAAAGGAACGGGATCGGGAAACCGAGGGCCAGAAGCGGGCCCGGGCCGTCAAGCGGCTGGAGGTCGTCGAATCCTTCCGGACCAGCCATAACCGGCCGGAATGGATGATTCTGACGGTGGTTCCCGTGATCCCGCCGGATCTTCGCCCCCTGATTCAGCTGGACGGCGGCCGTTTCGCCACCTCCGACCTGAACGACCTCTATCGCCGGGTGATCAACCGGAACAACCGTCTGAAGCGGCTGCTGGAGCTGGGTGCTCCCGATATTATCGTCCGGAACGAAAAGCGGATGCTGCAGGAATCCGTGGACGCCCTGATCGATAACGGGCGCCGCGGCCGTCCCGTAACCGGCCCCGGAAACCGGGCCCTGAAATCCCTGTCTGATCTGCTCCGCGGAAAGCAGGGCCGCTTCCGCCAGAACCTGCTGGGCAAGCGCGTGGACTATTCCGGCCGAAGCGTTATCGTCGTCGGCCCCGAGCTGAAGCTGTACCAGTGCGGTCTCCCCAAGGAGATGGCCCTCGAGCTCTTCAAGCCCTTCGTCATGGAGCGGCTGGTGAACCTGAAGTATTCCCATAACGTCAAGTCCGCCAAGCGCGCCGTCGAAAAGGTGCGTCCGGAAGTCTGGGATATCCTGGAGGAAGTGATCCGGGATCATCCGGTGCTGCTGAACCGCGCGCCGACCCTGCACCGTCTGGGCATTCAGGCCTTCGAGCCGATCCTGGTCGAAGGCAAGGCCATTAAGCTGCATCCCCTGGCCTGTACCGCCTTCAACGCCGACTTCGACGGCGACCAGATGGCCGTCCATGTTCCGCTGTCCATGGAAGCCCAGGCGGAAGCCCGCTTCCTGATGCTGGCCCATAACAATATCCTGAAGCCCCAGGACGGCCGTCCGGTTATCTCCCCCTCTCAGGACATGGTGATCGGCTGCTACTATCTGACCATTATTCATGAGGGCGCCAAGGGAACCGGGCGGGTCTTCTCCTCCGAGGATGAGGCTCAGATGGCCTACGCCCTCGGCCAGATTACCCTGCAGTCCCCCATCAAAGTCCGGATCGAGCGTACCTTTAACGGTCAGACCGGAACCAAAATTATCGATACCTCCCTGGGCCGCCTGATCTTCAACGAAGCCCTCCCCCAGAATCTGGGCTTCAAGAAGCGGGAATGCCTCGATGATATGTTCGCGCTGGAGGTCGACGAGCTGGTCGGCAAAAAGCAGCTGTCCCAGATCGTGGATATGTGCTTCCATACCCAGGGCGAGCATAGAACGGCCCAGGTGCTGGACAAGATCAAGGCCCTCGGCTTCAAGTATTCGACCCGCGGCGCGGTAACCGTCTCCGTGGCGGATATCAAGGTGCCGGCGGTCAAGAAGACCATGCTGGCCGAGGCGGACGAGGAAGTCCGTAAGATCAACAACCTGTTCCGCCGCGGTCTTCTGTCGGAGGACGAGCGGTATAACCGCGTTATCACCGTCTGGAACGACTGCACCCATAACCTGCGGGATCAGATCCTGCCGAACCTGGAAAAGTTCAACCCGATCCGGATGATGACGGATTCCGGCGCCCGCGGTTCTTCCGCCCAGGTTTCCCAGCTGGCCGGCATGCGCGGCCTGATGGCCTCCCCTTCCGGAAAGACCATCGAGCTGCCGATCCGCGCCAACTTCCGCGAAGGCCTGACGGTGCTGGAGTTCTTCCTCTCCTCCCACGGCTCCCGGAAATCCCTGGCGGATACCGCCCTGCGGACCGCTGACTCGGGTTATCTGACCCGCCGTCTCGTGGACGTTTCCCAGGAGGTCATCGTCCGGGAGGAGGACTGCTTTGCCGCCCGGGGCGAAAAGATTCGCGGCATTCCGGTGTCCGAGCTGATGAGCGGCCGCCAGTCCATCGAATCCCTCGAGGACCGTCTCCGCGGCCGGACCGCCGCCGAGGATATCCTGGATCCCGAAACGGGCGAGGTGCTGGTTCGGGTCAACGAGCCCATTGATTATCAGATGGCCCATACCATCGTGTCCCGGGGCATCAAGGAGTGCATGGTTCGCTCCGTGCTGACCTGCCGGACGGAAAACGGGGTCTGCGCCCGCTGCTACGGCGAGAACATGGCCCACGGCGGCAAGGTGGACGTGGGCGAAGCCGTCGGCATCATCGCCGCTCAGGCCATCGGCGAACCCGGTACCCAGCTGACCATGCGTACCTTCCATACCGGTGGTATCGCCGGCGGCGAGGATATTACCCAGGGTCTTCCCCGGGTTGAGGAGCTCTTCGAGGCCCGGAAGCCGAAGCGGGACGCCATCCTGGCGGAGATCTCCGGTACGGTTTCCATGCAGGAAACCAAGAAGCGCCAGGAGCTGGTCATTACCTCCGACGAGGAGCCGAACGACAGGAAGGTTTATCAGATTACCTACGGTTCCCGCCTGAAGGTCGCTGAGGGCGATCATGTGGAAGCCGGCGACGAGCTGACGGAAGGTTCCATTAATCCCCACGATCTGCTTCGGATCCTCGGCGTCAAGGCCGTTCAGGAATACCTGCTGAAGGAAGTGCTCTCGGTCTACCGCCTCCAGGGCGTCGGCGTCAGCGACAAGCATATTGAAATCATTATCCGCCAGATGCTGCGGAAGGTCCGGGTGGAGGACTGCGGCGATACCGATCTGCTGACCGGGTCCCTCGTGGATATCTTCCGCTTCGAGGAAGCGAACCGCAAGGCCATTATGGAGGGCGGCATGCCCGCCGTCGCCAAGCGGATCCTGCTGGGCATTACCAAAGCCTCCCTGGCCACCGAAAGCTTCCTGTCCGCCGCCTCCTTCCAGGAGACGACCCGCGTGCTGACCGAGGCGGCCATCCGCGGCAAGGTGGACCCGCTGATCGGCCTGAAGGAAAACGTTATCCTGGGCAAGCTGATTCCCGCCGGAACCGGCATGAAGCGCTACAAGGATATCGAAATCCGGGAATCCTTCTGATCTTCTGTTTTCCATCGCGATCCGCTAAAGCGGAAGCGAAATCATCCCCCGGCGCCTCCGGGCGCTGTGCAAAAGCCCCGGGCAGCTCAGCTGGCTGCCCGGGGTTCTTTAAAAAAACCGGACGGCCGATGGCCGCCCGGTCCTTAATATTCTCGTTGGCGTCTCTGTCCCCGCGTTCCGTGTCGAACCGCGGGCCTGTATCCCCGGGGTCCGATTAATTCGTAAATGTCCGGATCCGGATAATGCCTGGCAGCTCCGCCAGGGTCTCCAGCGCGTGCCTGGAGGGAAGCTCCTCCATCTCCATCACCGTGACCGCCATATCCTTCCGGCTCTTGTTGACGAGGTTCTCAATATTGATCCCCTCTTTGGAGGCCGCCGCGGTAATATTGGAAATCATATTCGGAATATTCTCATGCAGCACCAGCACCCGAACCGCCTCCGGCGGGGCCAGCTGAACCTCCGGATAATTGACGCTGTTATGAATGCTGCCGATCTCGAGATAGTCCCGGATCTCGGCCGCCGCCATCCGCGCGCAGTTTTCCTCACTCTCCGGCGTGCTGGCTCCCAGGTGCGGGATGCAGACCACGTTCTCCATCCCCAGCAACCCGTCGTTCGGGAAGTCCGTAACGTAGCGGCCGACCTTCCCGCTCGCCAGGGCCGCCTTCAGGGCCTCCGCGTCCGCCAGCTCGCCCCGGCTGAAGTTCAGGATGCAGACCCCGTCCTTCATCTTGCCGATCATTTCCTCGTTAATGGTTCCCCGGGTCTTGTCGTTCAGCGGCACATGGAAGGTGATGAAATCCGACTGGGCGATCACGTCGTCCGCGGAGGCGGCCCGATGGATCGAGGTACTCAGGCTCCAGGCGCTCTCGACGGAAATAAAGGGATCGTATCCAAGCACGTTCATGCCGAGGCCCCGGCTGGCGGCGTTGGCGACGATGGCGCCGATGGCCCCCAGGCCGATCACGCCGAGAGTCTTTCCCCGCATCTCGGCGCCGACGAACTGGCTCTTGCCCTTCTCAACCAGCTTCGGAACTTCATCCCCTTTTCCCTTCAGGGTTTTGGCCCATTCAATGCCCTCGGAAACCCGCCGGCCGCTCATCAGAATGCCGCAGATCACCAGCTCCGCCACCGCGTTGGCGTTGGCGCCGGGGGTATTGAAGACGACGATGCCCTCCTTCGAGCACCTGTCCAGCGGAATATTGTTGACGCCGGCCCCCGCCCGGCCGATGGCCTTCAGCTCCTTGTTGAAGGACATCTCGTGCATGGCCGCGCTGCGGACCAGAATCGCGTCCGGCACCGGCTCATCCTTGCTGATGGTATACTGATCCGCGCTGAGCTGGGAATAGATGATATCCGAAATCGCGTTCAGGGTCTGAATTTTATACATGCTGTCTGTCTCCTCTGTGAACGTTCGTT
The DNA here is from genome assembly GCA_017433405.1 of Clostridia bacterium. GTDB lineage: Bacteria > Bacillota > Clostridia > Christensenellales > Aristaeellaceae > Aristaeella. Next base: position 12,302 of record JAFRHH010000016.1, read on the forward strand.
CACGTCTGTAATTCTTTCTTCCTCCGGCTCAGGCGTTGGCCGCCTCGAACCGCTTCATGAAATCAACCAGCTTCTTCACGCCCTCGACCGGCATCGCGTTATAGATGCTGGCCCGCATGCCGCCGACGCTCCGGTGCCCCTTCAGGTTGACCAGGCCTTCCGCGGCGGCCGCCTTGACGAAGGCGGCGTCCTTGTCCGCGTCCCCGGTCACGAAGGTCACGTTCATGCGGCTGCGGTATTTCTTCTCCGCCGTCGCCCTGAACAGTTTGCTGTTATCCAGGAAGTCATAGAGCAGGGCGGCCTTTTCGATGTTCACCTTCTCGATGGCCTGAACGCCGCCGATCTCCTTGAGCCACTGGAAGGTCAGCCCCGCCAGATAGATGCCCCATGTGTTCGGCGTGTTATACATGCTGCCCGCCTTGGCCTGAACCTCCCAGTTCAAAAGCTTCGGGCAGATATCCATGGCCTTTCCGATCAGATCCTTCCTCGCGATCAGCAGGCACAGGCCGCTGGGGCCGATGTTCTTCTGGGCGCCGGCGTAGATCACGCCGTAGCGGCTGACGTCCATCTCCTCGGAAAGGATCATGCTGCTGGCGTCGCAGACGATGGGTGCCTTGCAGACCGGCAGCTCCGTATACCGGGTGCCATAGATGGTATTGTTCTGGGTAATATGCAGATAGTCGGCGTCATCGTGATACTGGATCGCCTTCACGTCCGGCACATAGGTATAGACGTCCTCCCGGCTGGAAGCCACCACGCTGACCTCGCCGTAGCGTTTGGCTTCCTCGGCGGCCAGATGCGCGAAATTGCCGCTGTCGATATAGTCAGCCTTCCTGTTGACCATCAGGTTCAGCGGCACGGCGGAAAACTGCTGCGTGGCGCCTCCCTGAAGGAACAGAACGTCGTACTCCTCCCCGATCTTCATCAGATCCCGGATATCCGCGACGGCTTTGTCATAGATATCGGTATACATCTTGCTGCGATGGCTCATCTCCATCACGCTCATCCCGGTATCCCCGTAGCAGAGCAGATCCTTCTGCGCCTTCTCCAGCACCGGCAGGGCCAGCTGGGAAGGTCCCGGAGAGAAGTTATAAACACGTTCCATGGGCTTATCCTCCTTTAATGTGTGGGCTGAATTTGTCCCACTGGGTAATATCTGAACCACGGGCAATAGTATGCCTTATTTTCCCCTTTTTGGCAAGAGGAAAAACAGGGTAAATACATTGTCGTCATGTATCAGTGAATATCAATGACCTCCAGCGTCCCTTCCCGGACCCGGAAGCGAACTTCCTTTCCCCCGAAGCGAAAGCCGTAGATCCGTTCCGGATCCTCCTGGTAGGCCGGCCGGGGATCCTCCGCCAGCACCGCCCGCAACGCTTCCCGCTTCTCTTCCCCGAGTTCCCTTCCGACCGCCTCCGGAATCAGCACCCGGACCCGGCGCTTCTCCGTCGTGTCGGTAAAACCGCCGGTGGCCTCGGGATGGCAGTCGGCGTAGGGCAGATACGGCTTGATATCCAGGATCGGCGTCCCGTCCATAAGATCCGCCCCCGCGACCAGGAGGACGGTTCCCTCCCGGGTTTTCTCCGTCCCGATCAGCCGGACGCAGCTGAGCCCAATGGCGTTGGGGCGGAAGGGTGAGCGGGTGGCGAAAACGCCGATCCGCTGATTCCCTCCCAGCCGCGGCGGCCGCACCGTCGGCGACCAGGTTTCCCGCTCCGCCCGGTCGAACCGCCAGATCAGCCAGAGATGGGAAAACGCTTCGATTCCACGAAGCGCTTCCTCCACCCGGAATTCCTCCTCAAACACGATCGTGGAAACGACCTGCTCCACGAGCCCGCTCTGCCTCGGAACCCCGAATTTATCCTGATAATCGTTTCTGATTCTCGCGATGGTTTTCATGGCCTTACATGACGACGGTAATCACGTTCGTCTCCCGGAGCTCGCTTTCGGGAATCACCCCGGGCGCCCGCTCCGTCCCGTTGAGAATCACCTTCCGCGGATTCCCTTCCCGGTGGGCCAGGTTGTCTACGGTGATGTTCAGCTTCTTTCCCCGGAACTTCTTTTCGATGGTCAGGCCGTCCCATTCGGCGGGAATGGCGGGGGAAATTTCGATCCCGTCCAGGGTCGGCCGCAGCCCGAGGATGCCTTCGACGCATCCGACCATCACGGTGCTGGCGGTTCCCGTCAGCCAGTGAACGTGGCTCCGTCCCGCGAAGGGGCTCTCGTGTCCCTCGATGAACTGGCCGTGGACGTAGGGCTCGATCACCCGGCGGTCCGCGTCCTCGTTAAAGGTCGCGGGGCTGCTCTCCTGATAATACCGGAAGGCCCGGTTGCCGTGGCCCCGGAGGGCCTCCGCCAGAATCGCCCACCCCTGAGGCTGGCAGAAGATGCCACCGTTTTCCTTGGTGCCCGGGTTAAAGAGCCGCATCCTGGCTCCCTCAAAGTAGTCGTAGCGATAGCTCGGCTGCATCAGCTCCAGGCCGTAGGGGGTGTTCAGCTTTTCGAAGGCGGTGTCGAGCACCGTATCCGCCTGCTCCGGCGTCGCCGCCCGGCTGATGACCGCCCAGCTCTGGGGATTCAGCCACATATTGGCTTCCCGGTCCTTTTTACTGCCGATGACGTCCCCCGTGTCCCGGAAGCCCCGGATAAACCGGTCCCCCTCGAAGCATTTTTCGTTCAGGATCTTCAGCAGCTTCGCCGCCGTCTCCTCCAGATAGGCGACGTAGTCCGGCTCCTCGCGGCAGAACTCCTTCATGATGTTCAGCGCGTAATACAGCTGGAAGGCGACGAAGGTGCTCTCCCCCTTCGCCCCAAGGACCAGGCAGTCGTTCCAGTCCGCGTGCAGTCCCGCCGGCATCCCGTGGGGGCCCAGGTGGGTCATGCTGAAGTTAATCGCCCGCTTCAGATGCTCCCGGACGCTGCCCGTATCCTTGTCGGCAAAGGGAATCTCCTCGTCAAGGTAGGCCAGATTGCCGGTTTCCGCCACGTATTTGTAAACCGTCGGGAACAGCCACAGCGCGTCGTCCGCCCGATAGCTGGGATGGCCGGTTTCCTTCACATAGCTGTCCTGCTCCGGCGTATCCTCGTGGCCGGCGTTGTGGGTATATTTGACCAGCGGCAGCCCCGCCCCGTGATGAACCTGGGCGCTGAGCATGAAGGTCAGCTGTTTCCGGGCCAGCTCCGGATCGAGATGCATGATCCCCTGGATGTCCTGAACCGTATCCCGGTATCCGTATCCGTTCCGCTCCCCGCAGTAAATCAGGCTCGCCGCCCGGCTCCATACGAAGGTCGTAAAGCACTGGAAGGCGTTCCAGGTATTCACCATGGCGTCGAACTTCTGATCCGGCGTATTGATCTTCAGGTTCTCCAGCTCCCCGTGCCAGTAGCGGATCAGCTCCTCCGTCTCCCGCCGGGTGACCTCCGCAACGTCCTGATACCGGTCCAGAATTTTCCGGGCCTCAAAGCGCGTTTTCTGGCCCAGCAGGAAGGCTGCGCTCTTCGTTTCTCCCGCCTCCAGGGCCAGGCTGATCTGCAGGGCGCCGCAGGGGTTCCCGTTGTAGTTCAGGCTGTTGTCGCATTTCCCGTCCAGGACGGCCTGGGGCGCGTCGAACCGGTTCCGCCCAAGAAACTGCTCCCGCCGGCCGGTATAGGAGGCGACCTTCGCCCCGGCGACGCCGAAGAAGCGCTCCCGGCCGGTGGTTCCGTCCGGGTTCGGATAGTTGAACTCATTGATCTGTTCAAGGATGAAGTCCTCGAGGAATTCCGTCCGGGTAATGAACTGGGTGTACTGCATGTTGACCAGATCCTGGGTATAGAAGCTCTCCGTCGTCAGCTCCGCGTAGCCGAAAACGCTGATCTTCCGCGGCCGGTCCGTCAGGTTCTCGAGGCTGATCCGCCAGACCTCGTGGGTGGCTCCCATGGGCACATAGTACAGCGCCCGGCTCCGGATGCCCTGATATTCGCTGATGAATTCCGTATAGCTCGTCCCGTGGTGGCATTCGGTATGATACTGCTCCAGCGGCTTTTTGACCGGCTTCCAGCTGGCGGACCAGAACTCCCCCGTCTCCTCGTCCCGCAGATAGATGTAGCGTCCCGGCTCGTCGAACTGATTGAAGGTGTATCGCAGAATCCGCCCGGCCGCGCCGCTCTTGACAAAGCTGTATCCGCCGGCGTTGACGGTGATGATGGCGCCGTATTCGGGAGATCCAAGGTAATTCGCCCAGGGGGCCGGCGTATCAGGATTGGTGATTACATATTCTCTGGCTTTCTCGTCAAAATACCCGTACTGCATTCCAGTTCCTCCTCTGTGAACGACAGTTCACGTCTGCTATTCTGTCTCCTCATTCGCGCGCATAGCGCGCCCTCAGTCTTTGGACGCTTTCCGCCCTCGCTGTCCGGCGCCTCCGCGCCTTTTTGTCTTCAGACGCAGCGCGTCCTTTCTTCCTGGCTATCATCTTATCACAGCCGCCTTCCCCGCGCAACATGAAATCGTTTGCACAAGACACGGGGACGCAGACACAGGGACGTATCTTTCGTCTTGTCTCCTGTGTTTCCCCTTGACGCGAAAAACCACCCTTCTCCCAGACACGGGGACGTATCTTCTGTCTTGTCACTTGCGCCCCCCTCTTGACGCAAAAAACAACCCTTCTGTATAATATTGCAAAAAGCTGGCTCCGCCCTGTGCGATTGACCTTTCCTCTGTGAACGGCGGTTCATATCTGCCTTTCTGTCCGGTTGACGATTTTGCTGCCGCTTCGCTGACTCGTTCGCGGACAAAATCTGTCTCCGCAAAGGAACAGATCCGCGCAGGATCGGAACACGGGGCCTGTCCCCGCGTTTCGCGGCGACATCCATGAACCCACGTTCCGTAACAGCATTCGTGTCCCCGCGCTCCCGGAGACAGATGCTCATGATCGTATTCAATTGTTAATTGACCGGAGGTGGAAAACCCATGAGTTACGAGGAAATCCGACTTTCAGCCGCGGAAAACTATTCGCTCTCCGTACTGGTCTTTGAATCCCCGGAGGCCAAAGCCTCTGTCCAGATTATTCACGGCATGGAGGAATACAAGGAACGCTATCTTCCCTTCGCGGAATTCCTGCAAATAAACGGATTCAATGTGATTCTCCCGGATCTGCGGGGACACGGAAAGGACGCGCCGCTGCTCTCCCATATCGCGGATGAAAACGGTGCTGATCTCCTGATACGGGATCAGCGGGCCATTACCGAATATATTCAGAAACGGTTTCATGCCCTCCCGATCGACCTCTTTGGCCATTCGATGGGTTCCATTATCGCCCGGGTTCTGCTTCAGACAGATTCCGCATCCTACGCCAGAACGGTGCTGAGCGGGTATGTCTGTCCCAACCCCCTCAGCGGGATCGCTGTCACCCTGGGCAAGGTAGTCAGGGGACTGAAAAAGCCCAAAGGGCATTCCGCGCTCCTGACGAATCTGGCACTGGGGCCGTACAGCAAGGCGGTCCCCAACCATGAAACGGCCCTCGACTGGCTTTCCTATAACAAGGAGAACGTCCGGCGCTATATCGCGGATCCGCTCTGCGGCGTAGAGTTTACCGTTGGCAGCTACAACGCGCTGTTCACCCTGCTGCACCGGATGGGTTCGGATCGGCCGATTCCGAATCTAAACGCCCGGATGCCAATCCTCCTTCTCGCCGGAGAGGACGACCCCTGCACGGGCGGCGAAAAAGGCAGAGCCGCCAGCAAAGCCCTGCTGGAAAAGAACGGGTTTCGTGCGATCTCTGCCAGGACCTATCAGGGCATGCGGCACGAAATCCTGAACGAAAAGGACCGGGAGAAAGTATACCAGGACGTGCTGGAATTCTATCGCCTGTAAGCGATAGGAATCAATGCTTCCCCCCTGTCGCCCCCTTGGACAGCGGCCGCCAGATGACATGAACCATCGTCAGAAAGCAGGCGGTGGCTCCGGTCACCTGGCTGATCATTTCTGCCCAGAACACGCCATCCACCCCCAGCCCAAGGCCGGGAAGCAGCAGCGTCAGCGGGGCCACCAGAACGATCTTTCGCAAAAGGGAGAAAAGCAGCGCGTATTTCGGATAATTCAGCGCGACAAAGGTGGCCTGCCCCGCCTGCTGCAGGGCCATAAAGGGGAATGCGCCGAAGAAGATCCGGGCGCAGCGCGCCGTCGTCGCAATCAGCTGCTCATCCGCTGTAAAGATTCGGGCCAGGGGCTCCGGAACCAGCATCACCAGCGCCCACATCATTAGATTGATCAAAAGTCCGCTCAGAAAAGTGAATCGTATGCTCTCCGAAACCCGGGAGTACAGCTTCGCGCCATAGTTAAAGCTCATGACGCTCTGACCGCCGGAAACGATCCCGTTGTTGGGCAGGCTCATAATTTCCCGAAGAGAATTGATCAGGCTCATGGCGCCGATATAGAGGGTGCTCAGCGGGCCGCTCCAGGCCCGCAGCATAACATTGACGATCGCCTGGGTCACGCTGTTGGTCACCCGGAAGGTAAAGCCGGTGATTCCCAGCCGCACGATCGGCCCCAGCACCTTCGGATCCAGATGAACCCTCCGGAGTCGAAGAACAGCCCGCTTTCCGCACAGAAACCGGAGCACCCACAGGGCGCTCGCAATCTGGGACAGAACCGTGGCCAGCGCCGCGCCCCGGATCCCCATCCCAAAGGTGAAAATCAGCAGCGGATCCAGAACGATGTTCATCGCGGCCCCGAGCATCACGGTACCCATGCCGGTTTTCGGAAAGCCCTGGGCGTTAATAAACGAATTCATGCCGAGGCTGATCAGCATCGGGACGGAGCCAAGTACGTAGATTCGGAAATAAGCCAGGGCCGGCGCGAGGGTTTCATCGGTGCCCCCGAGCCAGCGCAGCGTTACAGGCGCCGTCAGCTCAAGCAGAACCGTCAGTGCACCGCCGCAAAGAAGCAGCATGAAGAAGGTGGTTTCCATGATGACCGCGGCCTTGCCGTCGTTCTTCTCCCCCCTGGCGATGGTGGCAAGGGTTGTGCCGCCGGTGCTGAACATGTTGGCGAAGGCGCCGATCAGCGTAATCAGGGGGAAGCAAATCCCGAGCCCGGTCAGCGCCAGCGTACCGCCTTCCGCCATATGGCCGATATACATCCGGTCCACGATGTTATACAGCACGTGAACCAGCTCGGCCAGCATCATCGGCATCCCGAGGCGAAGAATGATCAGGGAAACCCTCCCGCCTGAAAAATCCCCTGTCCTTCTTATCATAACCATCCCCGCCGTTTCCGCTTTGTTCGTTCGTTATATTCCGCCGTTGCCCGGATGCTTTCCCTGCCCGCGCCGCTCATTCTCCCGCTGGCCATTCTTCTCCGCGGAACATTTTTGGGCCGGATCTGATCAGATCTTTCGTGCGGCCTCTACGACCCAGCGGATCCTCTCCTCCGGCAGGTCGCCATGAATGCTGCAGTCGGAGCCCAGAATAAAGCCGCGCTTTCCGCCCTGGGCGATCAGATTCGCGGTTTCCCGCTGGATTTCCTCCCGGGAAGCCGTATACAGGAACGTGCCCAGCCGGTTGTCAAAGCCGCCCCATACGGTGCACCCAAAGTGCTTTCGCGCCTCCTGGATGTCCATGATATCGAACTGCCGGCTCCAGGAGACGACCGGCGCCTGATAATCCTCCCAGACGCTCAGTCGGTTCGGTTCCTCTTCCCAGGCGCAGAAATGAATCGCGTTCATCTCGCTCAGGCTGTTGGCGTAGTCCAGCACTGCCCTGTCGCTCGGGGTCACCCAGGAACGGTACTCCTCATAGGTAAAGCGGCTCTCCTCCCCGTTCTGAACGCTGTAGAAGATGCCGTCTGCCCCCGCGTCCTGGATGATTCCCCGCACCAGCAGCTTCACATCCTCTGCCACCACGGCGCAGGCCTGCTTCATGGCCTCCGGGTTCTCCCGGATGAATCGCATCATCTTCGGATAGCCGATCTTCAGCCGGATATAGCTCAGGGGCGCAAAGATCAGATAAAGCGCCGGGCATTCGCCCTCCAGAGCCCTGACCACCTTTCTGGTTCGCTCAATCTGGCCGCGGATATAGGGGTGCATCGCTCCCAGCGGAGCCAGCTTAAACAGATCCTCGGCCTTTTCGATCGTCTCCAGCATCGGCGACGGCCAGCCGAAATATTTATCCCCACTCAGCTTCATGAAGTCCACATCCGTATCCTTCAGAAACTTCGCCTGAACCCGGGCAAAGGCGTCGTCATCTCCCCAGTACTTCTCCGGAACATGCTGCCACATACAAACCGGCACGTGATCCGTCTCCTGGCCTTTGAAGGCCGCGGCTACCCGTTCTCTCTTGTTCATCGCAATCCCTCTCCGTATTCCAAGGC
>JAFRHH010000017.1 GCA_017433405.1 Clostridia bacterium
ACGCCGGTATTCCGGGATACCCTGAATTTCATGAGCGTGTCTATAAACGCCTTCGGAGCCTGGATCAGCAAGGAAAGCTGCCCATCTATGTGGACGGCTGCTATGTCATCTCCGCGGCCAGGGAGGTGGAGGAAGGCCTCAGGGAGCTGAAGCGATTCCAAAAGGAATATAATACGGAGCACATGAAGGTTCATACGCTGAAGCTTTTTATGGACGGAACCCTGAAGCTCCATTCCGGCGCCATGGTGACGCCCTATGCGGACACGGGTGAAAAAGGCTGCAACGCCATGAATCTGGAAGAGCTGGTGGCGCTGCTGAAAACGCTGAACAGGGAAGGGCTGGATTTTCATACGCATACCGTCGGCGAGGCATCCTCCCGACTGGTGCTGGATGCCGTGGAGCAGGTTAAAAAAGAGCTGGGAGATGATTTCCGTGTCAGAGTCGTCAGCGCACATCTCCAGATCCAGGATCCCGCGGATCTGAATCGCTTTGGGCCCCTGGGCGTGATTGCGAATTTCACGCCCTGGTGGCACTGCGATGATACCGAGGTGTATACGAAGCTCTTTGGCGAGAAACGGGGCAGAAAGCTGTATCGCTGCAAATCCGTCTGGGACAGCGGGGCTCTGGTGACCTGGTCCAGCGATACGATTGCCTACGCAAATTTTGAAGGCTGGAATCCCTATCTTGGCATGGAAATCGGCATGACGCGCCTTGTGACCAAAAAGACAAAGCTCACCGAAGCGGTGTATTACGATGATGTATTCCCGCCCGCGGATGAGCGAATGGGCATTGAGGAAATGCTTCTGGGATATACGATCAACGGCGCAATCCAGCTTGGCATCGAAAAGACGAAGGGTTCCATCGCGGCGGGGAAGGACGCGGATTACCTGGTGTTCGATCAGGACCTGCTCACGGCGGAGCACGACGGCTTCAGCAATAACCTGCCGGCGGAAGTATATTACGCCGGACGGAAGATGGAGCATCAGCCCTCTGACGAGGACAAGCTGTCTCCTGAAGAAAAGAACTGGCTGTACGGCATGAACTTCCCCTATTTTGCCGCGGAGGCAATTTGGGCGGAGTACCTGGAATCATTGGGGAATATTTTCGATGACTCCGATGAAGACAGTCATGATGTCAGCGAGGACGGTTCCTTCTGACTTCGCTGACGCCAATCCCCTGCGGTCCCTCCCGGAAAGCGCTTCCGGGAGGGCTTTTGAGTCATTGACGAAATGAAGAGAGCCTTGTAAAATGGGGAGGAAAGAAAGGTTAGGGAAGAAGCGTTATGGGTAAAATTCGTCCCCTGAGCCGGGATTTGATCGGGAAGATCGCCGCGGGCGAGGTTGTGGAGCGTCCCGCCGCGGCGGTCAAGGAGCTGGTGGAAAACAGTCTGGACGCCGGGGCCTCCTCCGTTACGGTTGAAATCCGGGAAGGCGGTCTGGACTATATCCGGGTGACGGACAACGGCTGCGGCATCGACGCCTCGGATATTCGCCTGGCCTTTGAGCGGCACGCGACAAGCAAGCTTCGGACAGAGTCGGAGCTGGGCGCGATTGCCACCCTGGGCTTTCGCGGCGAAGCCCTCGCCAGCATCGCGGCGGTAGCCCGGGTGACCCTGGTGACGCGCACAGCCGAAATGGACGCGGGGCTGAAGGTGGCGAACGAGGGGGGGAGCATTCTCTCGATCACGGAAGCCGCCTGCCCGGTCGGAACCTCCCTGATCGTCGAGGATCTCTTTTTTAATACCCCCGTTCGAAGAAACTTTATGAAAAAGCCATCGGCGGAAGCCGCTGCCGTCGGAGAGTATATGATGCACCTGATCCTGAGTCGCCCGGAGGTTCGCTTCCGGTTCATGAGCGGCGGAAAGGTGATCTATCAGTCAGCCGGGGACGGGCGGCTCTCCTCCGCAGTGCATGCGGTTTTCGGCGGAGCCGCCCTGCGGGCCATGCGTCCCGTTGAGGGAAACGAAAGCGGCGTCCTGCTGAAGGGCTTCGTCGGGATCGGCGATCTGGCCCGTGGGAATCGGAACAACGAATGCTTCTTTATCAACGGACGAATGATGTACAGCGCCCTGCTCTCCGCGGCGCTGGAGGAGGGCTGCCGGGAAAGGGTTATGATCGGAAAATATCCGGTCGCCGTGCTGCATCTGACCGTGCCCTTCGAAGCCGTGGATGTCAATGTCCACCCCAATAAGCTGGAGGTCCGCTTCCGGGATGAAGCTGCCGTATCGGAGGCGGTTCGATCCCTGGTGCTCCTGGCCCTCCGGGATCGGGACGCCTTCGAGCGCCCCGTTCCCCTGATGCCGGAAAAGGCGAAGGATGATTCTCCGGAAGCCCCTCCGGCGCCCTCCGAGTCCCTCCCGCCGGTCAAATCCGCCGCTGTCGTTTCTTCGAGCCGGACGCTGCCGGAATCGGCCAGAACGATTCCGGCGTCCGCGATTGCCGGGCCGGCCTTTGTTACGCAGGTCACCGCGGCGAAGCGATCCGAGAAACCGGCTCAAACGGTTCCGGTGGCTCCGAGTTGCATGCCGTCTCCCGGAGGACAGCAGCCGCGTGAAAGCGAACACCCCGTCCCGGCGGAGTATCCGGGCACCGGAACGCGGCAGCCTGAATCTGCCCGGTTCGCCGAAGGGGAAGCCCGTCTCACCGGGCCCGGGCCGGAACAAATCGGGGAGGAGACGGATTCCGTCCGCGAACGCGACAGCGCAGCGGTAACAGAATTGGCATCCGGCGGAACGCGGGGACAGGCCCCACATTCCGGACGTGAACCGTCGTTCAAAGAGGAGAGCTTTGTGAAGGCTCCGCTTCCGATCCGCATCCTGGGCGCGGCGTTCCATACCTATATCATCGTGGAGTATCAGGATCAGCTGCTGCTGATCGATCAGCACGCGGTCCATGAACGGCTGCTGTTTGACCGCCTGATGAAGGAATATGTCAGCGGAGAAAAAATCGCCTCCCAGGAGATGCTGGTTCCGCTGGTCATGAGCGTGACCGCCGCTGAGGAAAAGCTTCTCGAAGAGAACCGGGAGCTTCTCGAAAAAACCGGACTTTCCGTGGAGCCCTTCGGCGCTCACGAGGTGGCCATCCGCTCCGTCCCCATGGTGCTGGGGGAGCCGGAATCCATTCCCTTCGTGCGGGAAATCCTCTCCGAGCTGGAATCCGGGAAAAATCCGGGGTTTGAAAAGAAGCGGGCGGCGATTCTCCAGACGGCCTGCAAGCACGCGGTCAAGGGCGGGGAGTCCCTGCCGGAGGAGGTGCTTCGGGATCTGGTGACCCGGATGGTAGACGAAAAGGTCACGCCAACCTGTCCGCACGGCCGTCCCCTTGTGGTTGGGATCAGCCATCGGGAGCTTGACCGCCGGTTCAAACGGATCCAGTCATGAAATTAATGTCGTCCGGCGGAACGCGGGGACAGTCCCCGGGTTCCGGCGGCATGGCAGACGTGAATTGCCATTCACAGAGGAGACAGATTTTGTCCGCGAACGCGTCAGCGAAGCGGCTACAAAATCGTCATCCGGACAGAA
>JAFRHH010000003.1 GCA_017433405.1 Clostridia bacterium
CGACGGAAGCGGAGAGAACGGTGAGAACGGCTCCGGTCAAGGGGACACCGGCGGAAACGGAGAGAACGGCGGCAACGGCACCGGCGAAGGTGGCACCGACGGAAGCGGAGAGAACGGTGAGAACGGCTCCGGTCAAGGGGACACCGGCGGAAACGGAGAGAACGGCGGCAACGGCACCGGCGAAGGTGGCACCGACGGAAGCGGAGAGAACGGTGGGAACGGCTCCGGCGAAGGAGGTACCGGCGGAAACGAAGAGAATGGAGAGAACGGTGGGAACGGCTCCGGTCAAGGGAACACCGGCGAAAATGGAGAGAACGGTGGGAACGGCTCCGGTCAGGGGAGCGCTGGCGGAACCGGGGAAGAATCCGGAGAAAACCAGGGCAACAATGGCGAATCCACAACAGGTCAGGGGACGGACGATACAGAAACCGGGTCAGGGAACGGCTCGGGGACTAATACAGGCTCTGGGACCGGCACTTCGGGCAGCGGGATCGGCATTTCTGGGACCGGAACCGGCACTGCAGGCACAGGAACCGGCACTTCGGGCACCGGCACCGGAACCGTACCAGCATCCGGTCAGAGGCAGGGATCCGCTTCCAAAGGAACGGGGACAACTACAGGAAGCGGGATTACCTATGACGCGTCCCGGACTGCCGGGACAACACCCGGCCGGGAATCAAACGGCGGAGCGACAGCGCCTGCCGGGACAGCGGATGGGACGGCGAGACAGAACAGCAACGGGAAGACAGGCTCCGGGCCCGAAGCATCGGGGCAGAAAAACGAGCCAGAGTGGATTGATCAGACGGTAACGCTGAAGGTTCGGAAGATCTGGAATGATCATAACAACCGAAGCGGCATACGGCCGGAATCCGTCCGACTGACGCTGTGGAACCAGGATGGCATCGTGATGTATGTGCTGCTGTTCGAAAGCAGCGGATGGACGGCGACCATTGTCAACCTTCCCGGATATACGGAGGACGGAAGGGAGTGCCTGTATTATTGGACGGAAGAGGATCATCTGGGTTATGTAAGGGGAGATACCTTGCAGTCGGGAGAGCTTACGGCGCTGATCAGCAGCCTTTGGGAGCGGCCGGCTGTCGCGGAAGGAGAGTGTCCGGCCCGGATTCCGGGAAGCAGGTTTATGCGGAATGATGAGTATCATCAGCCGCTGGGGGCTGGTGTGCAGATAAATAATCAGGGCAGTGAGATTTGCTTTGACTGAAGCGTTAAGCTGTCTTGCTTACCATTCAGATGCGAACTGATATGTATGGATACGTCACCATGTCTGAAGGAAAAATAAACGTTTAGGGCTTGACACTAAGGGGAGATGCGTCCCGCTGTCAGAAAAGACAGAAGATACGTCCCCCTGTCTGCGCGGGCGAAAAAACCGCAGCTGGGCGGTTCAAACGCACAGCTCGAAGTTTTTTCGCTGAATCGGGTCTTGTTGCGCCGCCATTTCTTTCGTATAATGATCGAGTCGCCTGGGAAAAAGAAACTGGATCACGAGGATGAAAAGATGACAGCGGAATCGGAAAAAATGATGTGGGACTGGAGACAGTTTTTTACGGCACAAAACCTGGAATACGGCAGACGGGACGAGGCGTCAGACAAGCTGGCGTCCTTCGAGATGGATCCGGAAGGGAAATGGGCAAAGGGCCAGACGACTGGCGGCTTCAAAGTCGAGGTCAGAATTCCGGTCAGCTTTCAGGATTTTCAGACCTATCCGAACTGGAACCGTCTGCACGGCGGCAGAATAAGCCTGTATGGTCAGCCGGAGCTCCATTACAGCCACTATTATTCCTGCAGCTGTGCCGTCGGAAAGACGGGTATGCGATGCCGGCATCTGGCGAATCTGCTTTTTCATGTTGAGGCTGTTCATGGGCCGCTGTCCATGAAGGAAAGCGACGAGGAGCGGGCGGCGCGCCTGAAGGCCCAGGAGATCGAAAAGAAAAAGAAGATCAAAAGGGAACCGAAGGATTTTCTTGCGGGGAGGGCCGCGAAGCAGCCGGCGGGGCTCAGCTTTCCGCCGGATCAGATTCTGAGAACGACTCCTTTTGAAACCAATCAGTATGAGATCGAACTGGCGGAAAGCCTGGTTTCCGCGGTGTCCACGGCGGATATTGATCTTGCCCTGTACTATAACAGGGAAGGGGAACAGGGGCTTCGGGCGGAGGGCCGGATCGACGGAAACAAGGTCTCCATGACCCTTTCCCGGGACCGGATCGTTGATATGAAATGCGGCTGCGGGAGGTCCCATCTGCGTCCGATCACGTACTGGTACAGTATGGACAGAACGCCGGATCTCCTCTGCGGACATATGCTGGTCTTCTGGCTGCGGCTTCGGGAAAAAATCATCCTCGAGAATCCGGGAGACCGGACGGATTTCAGGGCCAATCAGCTGCTGAACATTCTTTCGGGGGCGACGCTGCAGCCCGCCGGGGAGACGGAAAAGGAAACGCCTGGCGCCGGAAAGGGCCGCCTGCAGCTGATTCCCCGGATTACGCGGGACAAGAATGACGAACTGAAGCTGACCTTTGATCTGGGCCGCCGGGGGGAACGGAGCTACGCGGTCCGGGGGCTGGAAAAGCTGGTCGGGGCGGTCCAGGGCGGCCAGAAGTTTTCCCTCAGCAAAACCACCGAGGTGGATTTCGCCACGGAGTCCTTCGACGAGCATTCCAAACCCTGGTACCGGATGATCCTGTCCCGGGTTCGCTCCGTCCAGAACGTCAACGAAACCCTGAACCGGGGCAGCCGTTCCTACTATTATTATTCGCCCCGGGAGCTTTCCGCCGGCGGCGGGATTCCCCTGGCGGAGAGCGATCTGGATATCGTCTACGACCTGGCGGAGGGCAGCGAGATTCAGTATCAGTACGGCGGGCGGCGGGAAGTGGATCTGATCCCCGTCGGGCCCGTCAGCCCCCGGATCATCGTCCGGCTTTTGCCGGAAAAGGACGGAAAAGAGATGACCGGCATCCGGATGGAAGTTTCCATGCCCCGGATGCTGCAGGGGAACCTGCATCGCTATATCCTCGACAGCAACGGCTTCGGCCGGGTGTCGGACGGCCAGGCGAAATCCCTGCAGGCCTTCCACGCGGTCAGCGGCGGTGAGGAGGGCGGATACACCTGCACCATCGGGCGAAAGAAATTCGCGGAATTCTATTACAGGGTGCTGCCGAAGCTGCGGGAGGCGGAGGAGATCACCCTCGACGACCGGGTGGGCAGCCTGATCGACAGCTTCCTGCCGGTCGAGGCGGAGTTCACCTTCTATCTGGATCTGGAGGAAGGGCGGCTGACCTGCCGGACGACGGCCGGATACGACGATACGGTTCTGACCCTCGGGTTTGAAAAGGCCGGGACGGGCGCGCTCCGGCGGGACTGGGACCAGGAGGGCCGGGTGATGGCCCGGGTTCGCGAGTTCTTCCCCGGCGCGGACGCGGAGCGGAAGGTGATGACCGCCCCGGCGGACGAGGAAACCATGATGCGGATCCTGACGGAGGGCGTCGGCGCCCTGTCCGCCCTCGGGGAGGTTCGGGGAACGGACGCCTTCCACCGGGTTCGGGTGCTGCCGGCGCCCCAGCCCAAATTCGCGGTCCGCATCGAAAGCGGGATTCTGGATCTTTCGATCGAAACGAAGGATCTTTCGGACCGGGAGCTGCTGGAGCTGCTGGAAAGCTATCGGGCGAAGAAACGGTGGTACCGGCTGCGGAACGGGGATTATATCGACCTGCGGGAGGCCAGCGCCCTGGGAGAGCTGACCGAAGCCGCCGAGGCGATGGATGTTTCCATGGAGGACCTGGTGCTCCACGGTGCAAAGCTTCCGAAATACCGCTCCCTGTATGTGGACCGGCTGCTGGAGGAGCACGAGGATCTGGCCCTCTCCAGGGACAAGACCTTCAAGGCGCTGATCCGCTCCTTCCAGACGATCCGGGATTCGGACTGGGAGGTGCCGGGAAACCTGGCGGACGTGATTCGCCCCTATCAGCAGTACGGCTTCCGCTGGCTTTCGACCCTGGGTCAGTCCGGTTTTGGCGGAATCCTCGCCGACGAGATGGGCCTGGGAAAAACGCTGCAGATGCTGGCCTGGCTGCAGATGAGAAAGACCGGGGGAGAACAAAAGCCCGCGCTGGTCGTCTGCCCCGCTTCGCTGGTTTACAACTGGCTGGAGGAGGCCGGGAAGTTCGCGCCGGGGTTGAAGACCGTCGCGATGGCCGGACGGCTGAACGAGCGGAAAAAGATGCTGGAGGATATCCGGACGGGGAAGGGCGCCGACCTGTATATCACCTCCTACGACCTTTTGAAGCGGGATATCACCCTGTATGACGGGCTGATGTTCTCCGCGGTCATCCTCGACGAGGCCCAGTATATCAAGAACGCCCACGCGGCGGTTTCCAAAGCGGTCCGCGTCCTGAAGGCGGAGCAGCGCTTCGCCCTGACGGGAACGCCCATCGAGAACCGGTTAAGCGAGCTGTGGAGCATCTTCGATTTCCTGATGCCCGGCTTCCTGTATTCCGCGAAGGAATTCACCGAAAGGTTTGAAACGCCGATTACGAAGAAGAAGGATCCGAAGGCGACGGCGAAGCTGGCGGGGATGACGGGCCCCTTCATCCTCCGGCGGAAGAAGGAGGACGTGCTCAAGGAGCTGCCGGAGAAGCTGGAAAAGACCCAGCGGGCCTCCATGGACGACGAGCAGCGGAAGCTGTACGACGCCCAGGTGGTGCATCTTCGCGAGATGCTGGATAACGCGGGAACCAGCGGGGAGGACAAGATCCGGGTGCTGGCGGAGATTACGAGGCTCCGGCAGATCTGCTGCGATCCGTCCCTGATCTTCGAAAACTACCACGGAAGCAGCGCGAAGCGGGAGGCCTGCCTGGAGCTGGTGCGCAACGCCATCGACGGCGGCCACCGGATGCTTCTGTTCTCCCAGTTCACCTCCATGCTGAAGCTGCTTGCCGACGACCTGAAGGCGGCGGAGATTCCCTTCTATACGATTACCGGCGCCACCCCCAAGCAGGAGCGGCTGCGGCTGGTCAATCAGTTCAACAACGGCGACGTACCGGTTTTCCTGATTTCCCTGAAGGCGGGCGGAACCGGCCTGAATCTGACGGGGGCCGACGTTGTGATCCATTATGATCCCTGGTGGAACCTGGCGGTTCAGAACCAGGCGACGGACCGGGCCCACCGGATCGGCCAGACCCGCCAGGTCACCGTGGTGCGGCTGATTGCCGGCAGCACGATCGAGGAAAAGATTCTCGAGCTGCAGGAGAAAAAGCGGGAGCTGGCGGAGGCCATTATCACCGGCGAGGCCAACTCCCTGATGAGCCTGAGCCGGGAAGAGCTGCTGGGCCTGCTGGAATAACGGATGAAACTGTGATACAATACCCCAAGCGGACAGAAAGGACGGATAAAACCATGAGCGAAGGACAGAAACAGATCATTCTGACGGGGGACCGGCCGACCGGGCGGCTGCATCTGGGACACTATGTGGGCAGCCTGAAGCGCCGGGTCGAGCTGCAGAACTCCGGAAAATTTGATGAAATCAATATCCTGATCGCCGATGACCAGGCGCTGACGGATAACGCGGATAACCCGGGAAAGATCCGGGAGAATATTATTAACGTGGTGCTGGATTACCTCTCCGTGGGGCTGGATCCGGAAAAGACCACGATCTGCGTGCAGTCCGCCCTGCCGGCGCTGCATGCCCTGACCTTCTATTATCTGAACCTGGTGACGACGGCGCGGCTGAGCCGGAATCCCACGGTGAAGGCGGAGATCCAGATGCGGGGCTTTGCCGACGAGGGCCTGCCCGCCGGGTTCTTTACCTATCCCGTTTCCCAGGCGGCGGATATTACCGCCTTCGACGCGACGGTGGTTCCGGTGGGCGAGGATCAGCTGCCCATGATCGAGCAGACCCGGGAGATCGTGGAGAAGTTTAACAAGACCTACGGCGAGACCCTGGTGCTGCCGAAGGCCATGATTCCGGAGAACGAAACCCAGCGCAGGCTGCCCGGGGTCGACGGCAAGGCCAAGATGAGCAAAAGCCTGGGGAACTGCATCTATCTTTCCGACGACGCGAAGACCGTTAAGAAGCAGGTCAACGGCAAGATGTTTACCGACCCGCAGCACCTGCGGATCGAGGATCCGGGCCATACGGAAGGAAACGTCGTCTTTACCTATCTCGACGCCCTGTGCACCGACGAGCATTTCGTGCGGTATCTGCCGGATTACGCGAATCTGGAGGAGATGAAGGAGCATTACCGCCGGGGCGGGCTGGGGGACGGAACCACGAAGAAGTTCCTGATCAGCGTGCTGAACGACATCCTGGATCCGATCCGGACCGTCCGCGCCCATTGGGAGAACGATATCGATACCGTCTATGATATTATTCAGACCGGAACCGCCAAAGCCGTGGAGCGGACGAACGCCACCCTGGCGCGGGTGCGGAAAGCCATGCGGATCAATTATTTTGAGGATCGGTCCATCGTGAAGGAATGGGAACGGCTGCTCCGGGAAGCGAAGCAGTAAAAAAGACAGGGGATCGGTTTTTCGCCCTGTTCGGACAACAAGAACTGCCCCCCCTGCCGTTGGGAGCGTTGGCCTCAGTTCAGGCCGACGCTCTTTTCGCGGTCAAGCCGGAAGGCTACGGAGCGCTTCAGGTATTCAAGGTAGTCTTCGTCCCGGCACATGGCCTTGCCGGGAGCGTCGGACAGCTTCGCGACAGGCCGCCCGTTCACGGTCTGCAGCTTAATCACGATGTTCAGGGGCGTGGCGCAGGTATCGTTGGAGCAGAAGGTGCCGATGCCGAAGGAAACCCTGGCTCTGTTCCGGAAATGATCGTCCAGCTTCTGGGCCCGGTCGAAGTCCAGGCTGTCGCTGAAGAGCAGCAGCTTGGTCCGGGGATCGACGCCGTATTTCTGATAGTGGGCGATGATCTTTTCGCCCCATTCATAGGGATCCCCGCTGTCGTGGCGGACGCCGGTGAAATTGTTGACCATGGCCCGGTTAAAGTCCAGCAGGAACAGATCCGTGGTGATCGTATCCGAAAGGGCGGTCCCGTTATCCCCCCGATACTCGTCGTACCAGTCCTCGAGGGCATAATGATTGGTGTAGGCCAGGGGAATCGCGTCGATGCCCTGGTACATCTGGACGAACTCATGGGCATAGGTCCCGATGGGCGTCAGGCGGTGCTTCATCGCCAGATAAACGTTGGAGGTACCGACGCAGCAGCCGGTTTCCTCCGCGAGGCGGCGAACCACAACATCCTGCCATTCCCGGCTCAGCCGTCTCCTGCATCCGAATTCGGCGAACTGGAAGGTATACTTTCCTTCGCGGAAGCCCTGAATCTTCCCGTCGAGCCGCTCCTCGGCGGACTTCCGCAGCCCGGCGTAGTCATATTTCATCCGAAAATAGACCTCGTTCACGATCTCGAGCAGGAAGATTTCAAACTGCATCGCGGAGAACAGGGGACCCCGGACAACGATTTGAAGCTCCCCATTCTCCGACAGGGAGGTTTCGACGTAATCCCGGATCGGCCGCCACAGGCGGAGAAACTCCACATAGTCATTCTTAATAAACCGGATGGAACGGAGGTAGTCCAGCTCCTCCTTCCGGAATTTCAGCGAGCAGAGATGATCGATCTGCTCGTTGATTTCGTTATACATCTCCCGGGTAAAGACAACCCCCTCGTTCCGGCACCGGAAGTAGTATTCTCCGCTCAGATCCGTGTGCTTATGAAAGATGACCTGATCCATATTGAATTTGTAAAGATCCGTATCCAGCAGGGAGACGATAATTGGTTCCAGCTTCATTTGCGTTTCCTCCTTGAGCTGTTTTTTCCGAAGACGGAGGGACGGTGTGGCAGACAATCTGTCTGCCCTCAGTCTGTTTGCCCCCCGTCCGCGTTGCTTTTTTTCACAAAGTTCAGAATCTCCGCGGGCACCATCCGGGCGAGGTCTTCCATAATTGCCCGGAGCTCCCGAAGCCTGTTTCGGACCTCGGTTGAGGAGATATCCTTCCAGTCCGGCGGGGTTTCCAGCATTTCGATCCGCCCGGCGATTCCCCGCAGAAAGGGGTCTCTTTCGATGATCTTCCGGCAGGAATCCGTTCCCCGGGCCAGGCAGACGATCCCGAATTCGGAAGCGATTTCCGGAACATGCTTCCATCCGGTGGCCAGCTCCGGAAGCTTATCCGACCCCAGCAGCAGGGAAGACGCATAGCCTTCCTCCCGAAGGTGACAGAGGGTCGTATAGGTCCGGGGCTGCCCGGCCTGGCGAAGCTCCCAGTCGGTAACGGCCATCCAGGGATAATGGCCGGCCAGGGTCTTCAGCATGTTCAGCCGCTCCTCATCGCTGAAAGCGGCATCCTTCTTCTGGCTGTCCCGGATGTAAGCCGTCTGGGAGGGGACGAAGAGGACGCCCTCCCGCCCGGTCTGCCGGCAGGCGAACTCCGCCAGCTTCAGATGGGCGACGGTCGGGGGATTGAAGGCCCCGAAAAAGGCCAGGACGTTTTTCATGGACGCTTGCCTCCTCTGCGAACGACAGTTTACGTCGGTTATTCTGCGACGGATGACGATTTTGTAACCGCTCCGCTGGCGCGATCGCGGACAAAGTCAGTCTCCTCATGTGAACGTCAGCTCGGTTTTCTCGCTCTGCCCGGATGACGATTCTGTAACCGCTCCGCTGGCGCGATCGCGGACAGAATCAGTCTCCGAAGGGATCCAGAATGAGGGGCATCCGGCGCTTATGCATGTTCGCCTGTTCCTTTTTCCGGATTTTTTCGTCCGTTTCCGGATTGCCGCAGGTGCCCTCCCGGATATACCGATGAATATCGGCATACCGGAGGCCGAGGCGCTCCTCGTCGCTGTGGCCGGAAAGGCCGTCGGTTGGCGTTTTTTCAACGAGCTCCCGGGGAAGCTCCGGCATCGTCAGCCCCACCTGGACGACCTCGACGCTCGTCAGGGCGCCGAGCATGGAGAAATCGCAGGAGGTGTCCCCGTCCTTCGTGCAGTATCCCACCGTCGCCTCGCTGAGATTGCCGGTTCCGGCCACCCGGGCGCCCAGGGCCTGGGCTATATAGCGCAGAGCCGTCATCCGGAGCCGGGGGCCGACATTGATGTCGCTTTCCCGGCTGAAAGGGATGGAGAATTCCCCTTCGGGAGCGGTGTTCTCCGTCTGATCGGTGACGGCCCGGAGGGCGGCGTGCATGGCGCCGATATTCACCGTCCGCTTCCGGATGCCAAGGGCTTCGCAGACCCTGCGGCTGTCCGCGATGTCCTTCTGCTCCCCGTCCGGCATCATGACGCCGTAGACGTTTTCCGCCCCAAGGGCCCTGGCGCAGATGGCCGCGGTCACCGTGGAATCCTTTCCGCCGGAGATGCCGAGCGCGACGCAGGTAAAACGCTCCTTTTCGGAAAGGGCGCGGAGCTGCTTCACCAGGTTGTCGCGGGCCTTTTCCGGATCAAAAACAGGTTTCATGATGCTGCCTCCTTATCGCTGGATCGTTCATAATGATGCCGCCGCCTGTTCCAGACAGGGGGGACGGTTCTCGCAGACAGGGGGACGGTTCTTGCTGTCCGCCAGGACAGAAGAACTGTCCCATCTGTCTGCGCTGTCCGTCAGAACCATCTGTCCGCCGGTATCACGTCCCTCATGGAGCGGGAACCGTCACGACAGCTCCCTCCTTATCTTCGAAGACGCCAAGGTCATATCCGGTGGAGTCCTTCATCTTCCGGAGCACCCGGGCGGCATCCTCTCCGGAGAGGAAAACCGGGGAATAATCGTTCACCCGGGAATCTCCGGAGAGCGAGAGCGGATAAAAATGCAGGGCGATATTCGAAAGCACGCCGTCCTCGAAGCGCAGCTCCGCTCGAAGGGCGAGGCAGTCAAAATCCCGGGGGCGGGAGTTTCCGCCGAAGACGCAGTTCCCGAGGCTGTAGGCGACGGGAACCCCATCCACGATATTGAACCCGTGAACCACATGGGGATGATGGCCGACCACCAGGCAGGAGCCGGCCCTGACGGCCTGGGAAACGATCTGGTGCTGGTAGGGATCCGGCGTATAGTTGTATTCGGTGCCGGCGTGCATGACTGTGATCACGGCGGAGCAGCCCATGGAATGAAGCAGTTCCGCCTTCTTCTGATAATCCTTTGCCCGGTTTCCCGACAGGGAACCGGAGACCCCGAGGAAGCCGATCATGACGCCCTCTTCGTTTTGCCAGACCGCCAGACAGTCGGTACCGAAAAAGGCGACGCCGGCGGACCCGAGGGCGGCCTTCGTGTCCCGGTATCCGGCGGTATCGTAGTCATGGGAATGATTGTTGGCCAGGGTCACGCATTCAACGGAACCGGCCTTCAGGATTTCCGTATAGGCGGTGGGCCCGATGAAGTTATACTTCTTCGACACTTTTTTCAGATCCTGATCCGACAGTACCCCCTCCAGATTGGCCACCGTCAGGTCGTCCGTTCCCGTCAGGGTCAGGAGATTCCGGAAGGGCCAGTCCATGCCGTTCTGCTCAATCCGGCGGAAGAAGCCGGCGGCGCTGTTGCGGGTTTTCTCCTCGCCGCCGAGGGTGCAGTCGCCAAGAAAGGTGACGGTCACCGTCCCCGTGTATTCCTGAACGAGGAACCCGGGGGTTTCCGGAACATCCGCTTCCGTAAAGGTCAGCCAGGAGCCGGAGGCCAGGGCGGAAGGGGGAAGCGCGGCGGAAAGGAGAAGCGAAACAGCCAGGGAAAGCAATAAAACCGCCGCGGCCCGTCGTAACGGTCGGGAAAGAAAACGAAGTGAATTCAGCATGCCAGTGCTCCATGTCATGGTATCATTCATAACGCCATCGGGGACAGTCCATTTGCCCCGCGCATGATATATCATGATATGTTGCTCATTTTGATTTGTCAATGAGGGTGAAACGAATCATGTCCGTTTTGTCACAATCTGTCACAAAAGTATCCTTCCATAATCGACATAATTCACAAATTTTATCCGTTTATACTCGACAAAACAGTTCGTTTGTTTAATTTCTGAAGGGATTGACGAAATCAAACCTGTAAGCATCCTTCAGATGAAAAGAAGGCCGTGTTGCGTTCGAACGGACAGGCGGGAATCAGCGTGAGGAATCATGCGTTTATGAGCATTGAAACAAACAAAGGAATCGTTTTCAAGTAAAAATGTTACAATATTGTAAGAATTGCGCAAAGGCTTTGGGTTGTTGAAAAATAGCGGTTTTGGTATCATTAGGCGGCAACCTAATAACCATTAGGACGCCGGGCTTTGCCCCGGGAAGGGAGAACATTGTGAAGACGGAAAAACGGTTTGTGAAAATTCTGGCTCTGGTACTGGCCATGATGATGGTCGTATCGGGCGGACTGACTGCGCTGGCGGAGGGGATCAACGCCTCGGCGCCGGCGGGCGGAACATTCGATGAGGCTGTAGATGAAAATATCACCACAAATGATGGCAGCCCCGCGGTTACCTCTCACGCGGAAGAAGATTCTACGGTCAAACTGGAAACGCAGGATTTGGAAGCAAATAATCTTGACAATGATACGAATAATGCGGTTGTGGATATCATTGCTGACGAGGGCTCTGTCGTTGATATGAGCCTGGGTGATGTGGATGGAAATGGCGAAGAAGACGTCGCCGGCATAGATATTCTTGCGGAAAACGCTGATGTTACTGTCAAAGCTGAAGATGTTACTGTTCAGGTGAACAACAGAGAAGAAGGAAAGTCTTATCCGGAATCCACTGGTATAAAAGTAGAAACAGAAGGAAAGAAATCCGATGTTGAAGTGACGGTTCAGGATGTTACAGCAGATGTTGGTGTAAATGTTAACAATAAAGGTGGCAATGTCGATGTTGAGACGGACGATATTGATGCAACAAAGACTGGCGTGAATGCGTATAGTTACCCGGAGAGTGAGGACGCGGAAGATATCTCAGAAAGCGAGTTTAATTCTGTTGATCTGACTTTCGCTGATTCGTGGTCACTGGAAACAGATGGTAAAGGAAATGTTATCCAAAAAGAATTTGACATGCCAGATGGCACATATTATATTGTAACATATGATGAGAATGGAAAGATTACTTCAGTAAAAAGATTTAAAGCAAAGGGAATTCCAGGGAAGACAACGATTACTGTAGACGGCGATGTGAATGTTCAGGGAGAATTTGCTTCGACAGGTGTTAGCCTGAGCAGTCAGGTTAAGGGAAGCGACGCTTCTGCGGCAATTACAGGAGATGTGATTGTTAAACAGGATTCAGATAATCCAACTAAACAGGAAACATTTTATGATGAAAACGGAAAAATAATTGGTTCTTGGTACTCAACTGTACAGGGCGTAAGTGAGAGCGCTGCACAAGATGCTGCATCAACTATAGATGTCGGTGGTGATATTACTGTTTCTTCAAATGGGAATGCTCAGGGTGCTTATCAGTACGCTAATAATGGTGAAACTGCACTAACTGTTGGGGGAAATATCACGACTCAGGCAGGTCATTCAGCAAGCGGTCTTTCGGCGGAAAGTCGTAATGGAGGAGATTCATCATTTACAGTTGGCGGATCTATCTCAGCTACCCAGGATTCATCCATGCTTAGCAAAAATGATCCAACAAAAAAAGATCCTGATTATAAACCTTATTATTCTGCAACGGGTGTTCGTGTTAGTACGTCAAACAAGAGCACTGTAGAAGGCACTGTTGAGGGTAGCATCGAAGCGATCAGCGAAGGCACAGCAACTGGCATGAGTATCAACGCCAGTGGTGATAGCAAGGTTGATGTCACTGTTGGTGAAGGCATCTATGCTGAAGGCGGGAAAGATGCGAATGGCCTTTACGTTAATGTCAGTGGAGAGAAGACTGAAGCGAATGTAACGATTGAAAATGGCGGCATAGTTGCTGATGGCGGAAAAGACGCTACCGCAATTGAGACAAGAATTGATGGCGGTTCAATTGACATTTCGGTTACAGGAGATGTTACCTCTTCCGGCGACGGTCTTGTGATTAAGAGTCAAAGAGCTCTAGGAAGAGAAGAAACGGAAAGGGTGAAAATCGACAGGAAGTTTGATCCGAATCCGGAAGAAATTATAGAAGGTGGTTTCAGAACGGAAAAGGACAAAGACGGTAACCTGATTACTGTCCGCACCTATAAGCACGTTGAAGGCGATAGAGTCTATTACTACGACAACCTGGGCAACGCCTGGGAAGAGGTTCTGACAGAAAAGGGCAAGGAAGTCGAAGACACAACCAAGATCGAGATTACCGGTGATGTAACGGCTGAGGAAGGGGCCATCGTGCTGGATGTGCCCTACGAGAAGAGCAAGGTCGATGTCATCGTGGACGGCACGGTTTCCGGCGAGCTGGCCAGCGTGCTGCTGGACGAGCGGACGGATACGAGCAACGTGACCCTGACGGTCTGGGCGATCACCGAGAACGACAACGGGAACCTTGCTGAGCGGTATAAGACGGTCTTCAACGCCGAAAAGGGAGATTGGGAGAAAGAACTCCTGGGAGCCGACGAGGAATTCGAGCAGGAGATTCAGTACATCATCAAGGTCGAGCAGCCGGAAAAGGGAACCCTGGCGGCGGAAGGCACCTATGAGTACGAGGGATACGACGTGGCCCACCAGGGCGACGAGATCACCCTGAAGGTGGATCTGCCCTTCGGATATCGGGTGCGGAACGCTTATAACGGCACCGACGTGAAGGTAAAGCTGACGCGGAACAACAAGGGCCAGTACTTCCTGACCGTGCCGCGGGGCGGCGGCGTGATGCTGTCCGTGACGCTGGAGCGGGTCCCCGCCGTGATTACCTACTATCCGGAAGGCGGCACGATCAACGGTTCCACGGATCCCTACGTATTCCGTTCCTGCATCGCCTTCCGGCCCGCGCTGCTGGAAGCGCCGGTCTGGGAGGGACATGAGTTCCTGTACTGGAATATTCAGACCGTTAAGAAGGACGACGCGAAGTGGGTCGCTCCGGATCCCGCCAGCGATAAGCAGTACGCTCCCGGAGACCTGTTCTATCTGAAGAACGAGGTGATCACGGCGACGGCGGTCTGGGCGGAGAAGTAATCAGGCAACCTGAGGCATGAGGGCAGCCGGACAGCAACGCTGTCCGGCTGTTTTCGCGGGGAGCAGTCAGACTTTTCATACAGAACGCGGAGCGGATAGGGAATCCAACGGCATGATCTGAAGGAAGGACGGGATGGAGGATGAGCGAAAAGGATGGAACGAGGTTCATCGGGACAATGGGAGAGACCAGCCGGGCGGGGACAGCGGGAATCAGGGGCCAGACGGGAATATCGGAAGCCGGGAGGAAGGCCGGATCCGGAACCGGGGCGCTGAGGCGGAGCCTGCTTCTGGGGCTGATCTGTGGGCTGATCCTTTGCCTGACGGGAACGGCTCTCGCGGAAGCGACGGTAACGCCCGTTATCAGCGCGTCCGCGCTGAAGCCCGGTACCTTTGAAGAAGATCTGGACGGGCTGTTCTCCTGGTTCTTTATTCCGGAAGGCATTCCGGAGGAGATTACGGTTCGGGACGCAAGCCTGACGATCTCCGGCCTGACCGGCGTGGAGGAGCAGACGGAGGCGGAGGGCGCGCTGCCGGATGCGACCGAACGGGCCGACGAAGCGGACGAGGCTGAGGCTGCGACGCCGGAGAGCGCGGAAGAAACCGATCAGGCGGAAGCTTCCGCTGCGGCGGCGGAGAACGCGGGAGCGGCGGAGGAACCCGGAAAAGACGGGGAATCCGCCGAGAAAGAGGAGGAAAAAGCCGAGCCGATCGTTCGGGCCCGGGTGGAATTCCTGGATGGCGAGGAAGCGCTCCGGGAGGCCGTGACCGTGGATCCGGACGGAACGGTGCGGATTCATAACGAAAGCCTGACCGCGGCCGGGACAGCTAAATTCAATCTGACCTTCGAAAGCGAGCATTATACCGCCTCCCGGGAAGAGACGCTGGTCGTGACGGAGTATCCGGAGAATCCGGTGCTGACGGAGCTGTATGTGGATCCGGTGTTCTATATGCAGCCGGGGCAGTCCTTTACCCCCAGGGCCGCGCTGCAGGCCATCGCCCGGATGGATCTGATGGAATCCAGTCTGAAGCTGAGACTGAATCCGCCGGCCGGAAAGGCCGAGGTGGAGCCGAAGGAAACGGCGGGCATGAGCTATGACGGGGAGGCGGACCGATTCACCGTCGATGAATTCGGCGTGTATGATTATACACTGGCGTATAGCTTTGGGAACCTGGCCTGGAAGATGCCCTTCAAGGTCCAGGCGACCGCCTATTCCATTACCGGCCCCACCTGGCTGATGCCCGGCGGGGAAGGGGAATTCCGGGTGACGGACGTAGACGCGGCGGCCGGCCGGAAATATACCTGGAGCATGGTCGAGGGCAAGGCGGAGATCGATGCGAAGACGGGAAAAATTACGGTCGGACAGGACGCCGAGGCCGGTGTTCCCCTGAAGATCGCGCTGACTCCGGACGAGGGCCCGGCCATCGATACCCAGATTCGAATCGTTGACGGGGCGCTTTCCGTGATCGCCGATACCACGACGGAGGAGGAAGCGGGCTTCAGCGTGCCGGTGCCGGCGGGAGACGAATGGGACATCCATATTTCCGAGAAGCGGGAAAACGGATGGATCTATCGGGTTTACGGAACCGGCTTGGACGGATCCACCCTGATTATCGAAGCGCGGACGGATCTGATCACCAGCGGATTCCGGGAGGATGACCAGGCGGTTTCAGCCTATTATGATGAAACAACCTTCAACGACAAGGCCCGGGAGCTGCAGAAGGAGACCCTTCGGATCGACGGCCACTATGCCCGGATGTATACCTATACCACGGACGGCCAGAATCAGCAGCCTTATCGCATGGGCGAAATCGAGTATGCCCGGAACAACCGGGTACTGACGGTAACCGCCTACGCCACAAGAAGCGGCGCCGCGGAGGAGAGCATCATCCCCATTACGATGGCGGATCTGCGGAAAATCGCGGAGCAGATTCACTACGACAAGGAAAAGGCGCCGATCCGGCAGGCGGACGCGCGGCTGACGCTGACGGCGCAGGACGACGCGGATGCTGTCAGCGCGGGGCATTCCATTCAGATGATCCCGGTCTATGCCGGGGAGAATGTCGGGAAGCATGCTGAGGAACGGATCTTCACCTGGACGGTGACCGACGCGGAGACCGGCGAGGAGACGGAAGCGGCGGAGATCACGGCGGGCGGAAAGCTGACGGCTGCCGCCGGCCTTGAAAAGCCCGTGGCGGTCAAGGTGACCGCTGTCTCTCAGGCTTACAGCACGAAGGCGTCGAAGACCATGACCCTGATGCCGACCGTTCAGAAAATCGGGATCGATTCCGGGGATCTGACCCTTTATCTGGGAGCGGAGCCCGTTACGGTTCGCGCCCTGATTACGCCGGACACGGTGCCGGCGAAGGGACTTTTCTGGAGAACCACCCGGCCGGATCTCTTTGAGGTGACCGAGGCGGAGGACGGCGCGGTGATGGTCAGACCGCTGACGGTCGGAAGAGCGTATCTTTCCGTCCGGGAGCCCGGCGGGAAGGCAGCTCAGATCGCCCTGATCGGGTTGAAAGCGGTGGAAGGGCTCGAGCTGCGTCACAGCGGCGCCGCAAAGCCGGGGGCGACCGTGCGGTTTACGGCGGTGCTGCAGCCCCAGGACGCGGGGAACCGAAACGTGACCTGGACGCTGAACGTGGGCGAGGACGTGGCGACCATCGGGAATAATGGAAAGCTGCGGATCGGGAAGAATGCTCCGAAGGGAACGGAGATTACCGTGACCTGCACGTCCAAGGGCGCGCCGGTGCCGATCACTGTATCGGAGAAAATTACTGTAGAGTAAGGCGGAGCGTGCTTCTTTCGCCTTGCGGTGAGAGGCTCGGGATGATATAATTGGGGCAGATCAGAGAGAAGGGGATGAAGCATATGGCAAAGAAACTTGAAGAATATGTAACCACGATCCCGGATTTTCCGAAGCCTGGGATTCTGTTCCGGGATATTACCTCTGTCCTGCAGGACGCGGACGGGCTGCAGCTGGCGGTGGATCAGCTGACGGATCTGGTGAAGGGTGTGGACTTTGATCTGGTGGCCGGGCCGGAGTCCCGGGGCTTCATCTTCGGAACCCCGGTGGCGTACCGGCTGCATAAGGGTTTTGTGCTGGTTCGGAAAAAGGGAAAGCTGCCCCGGGAAACCATTACCGAAAAATATGACCTTGAATACGGCCAGGCGGAGATCGAGATTCATAAGGACGCGATTAAGCCGGGCCAGAAGGTGGTGCTGGTCGACGATCTGATCGCTACCGGCGGCTCCGCCCGGGCGGCGGTGAACCTGATTGAGCGGCTCGGCGGCCAGGTGGTTAAGCTGATCTTTGTCATGGAGCTGGCAGGGCTCGAAGGCCGGAAAAAGCTGGAAGGGTACGATGTGGAGTCGTTGATTGTGTATCCGGGAAAGTAAGCACGCTCAGAGAGGAAATCCTCGACAATCTGATTACACTCATAGCGAAATACAAAAAAAGGAAGCAGCTTCTGATTAAGCAGCTTCCTTTTTTGCGCCCCGGTCAGTTCAGCGCCAGGGAATGAATAATGTCGTCGATATCCAGCAGGGCGGAGCGGTTCGAGGAATCATAGTAGAAATACAGCTCGATCCGCATGCCCTTATGCAGCCAGGAATACAGCTTATAGGCGCCGTTGCTGTCCGTTCCCCGGGCGTAGAGCATATCCTTTTTCCGGATCGTCAGCTGGCCGGATTCCACCTCGTTCCCCGTCAGCACCTGGAACAGATCCTCAAAGTGAACCTTGGCTCCCATCTTCGTGGCATAGCCCAGCACCGAGATTCCGCCGCCCTGCCAGGCGAAGACCAGATCCTGATCCCGGGGCATCGGGGAGACGGCGGAGAAGGTATCCGGCAGCGTCAGGGAGAACCCTCCGGCCGGACAGGATGCCTCCTGCGCCAGGGCGGGCAGGGAAAGACAAAGCGTTACCGCTGCTGCGAGCAGCGCGATAATTTTTTTCATGCTTCAAACCTCCTTTACGGATGCATGCGCGGCAGAAACTCATTCCCGATCATTTAACGAGCCGGATCCTTCGGGGCTTCCGCCGTTTCCGTACAATTGTATCAATAATTTATAACAAAACAATGAAGCAATCATGAACAATAGAGGGAGTGTTGGCATTTTCCCCGGAAGCCTGCTATAATAAAATAGCTTATGGAGATGGTTTTTCTGTCCTGGCGGACAGCACAGACAGATGGGACAGTTCTTCTGTCCTGGCGGACAGCAAGAACCGTCCCCCTGTCTGCGGAAAATTGTCATCCGGGCAGAATGACGGACGTGAATTGACGATCACAGAGGAAACACGGAAAAGAGGGATGCGAATGCGGCATGGAGCGAAGCGATGGCTTTGGGCCCTGCTTCTGACCGCTCTGGCGGGGATGATCTGCCTGGGGGCGGCCGGGGAGGAGGAAGCGCTTTTCAGGGAAAACAGCCTGAACTACGTGGAGGATTCCATGGATATTTCCGGCGGCATTCCGGATTACGCCGAGGGCGTGCTTCGGAAGGTCCGGGAAAGCGGCGTGCTGCGGGTCGCGACGGAACCCTATTTCCCGCCGCAGGAATTCATCGATCCGGAACGGAGCGGCCAGGATCAGTACGTAGGGGCGGACATGGAGATGGCGCGCCTGATCGCGGAGCGGATGGGCGTCCAGCTTCAGATTCTTCCGATGGACTTCTCCCACGTACTGGAAGCGGCGGCGGAGGATGAGTGCGATCTGGTGATTTCTGCCCTGTCCTTTACCCCTTCCCGGGCGGGGACCAACGAGATGAGCAAGGGATATTACTTCGCCGGCGAGATGGCGGGGTCGGGGATCATCATCCGGGCGGAGGACGCGGAGAAGATTCGTGCCGTCGAGGATCTGGCGACCCGGACGCTGGCCGCCCAGAGCGGATCCGTACAGGAAAGCCTGGCGGCGGAGAACATCCCCTATTATCTGGAATTCAGGCGCATGGGCTCAACCCAGGAGGTCTACGACGCGGTGGCGGAGGGCCAGGTCGACGCGGGCTGTGTCGATCTCGAAACCGGCAGCGCCTATGTCCATGAGCATCCCGAGGCGGGGCTCATGATGATCGAAGCCGTTCAGTTCCGTCTGGATAAGGAATTCGAGGGGGATCGGGTCGCCGCCAAGAAGGGGGAGCTTCATCTGATCGCCTTCGTCAACGGTGTGATTGACGAGATCATTGAAAAGGATCTGTATCATCAGTGGATGGAAGCGGCCCAGGCCAGGGCGGATGCCCTCGGCGTGCACTGAGCCCCGCGGGATGATTGGAGGAGCGCCATGAAGAAATGGAAAATGCCGGTCTACTGCGCTTTTGTGGCAGCCTGCCTGGCCATGAATTATTTCGGGAGCACCCTGGCCTATTCCCATTCCTGGCCGCTGTGGCTGGATTCCGCGGGAACGATGCTGTGCGCCTATCTGTTCGGGCCGGTCTGCGGCGTGATCCTCGGCGTCAGCACCAATGTGCTGTTCTATTTCATCAGCGGGGATCCGTGGTATTACTGCCTGGTCAGCGCGGGGATCGCGGTGGTGGCGGGCTACGCCGGGAAAAAGCGCAACCTTTCCACGCTGCTGGGCACCCTGAGCGTGACGGCGGTGACCACGCTGACGGCGCTGGTGCTCAGCGTTCCGATCAACCTGCTGCTGAACCGGGGAAGCACCGGCAACCTGTGGGGGGACGGCGTCGCGGGATTCATGCGGGAGCGCGGCATTCCCGCCTTCGCGTCGATGACCATCGGGCAGCTGTATGTGGAACTGCTGGATAAGCTGGTGATCCTGCTGATCATGTACCTGCTGCTGAAGATCAACGGGGCGCTGATGAAGCTGATCCGCAGGAAGACGGAGAAGGCGGAGGCGGGACCTGAAAATCAGCAGGGGGAAAAGCCGGACGCCAAACCGGACGATCAGTCTGAAGCGAAGGTGAAATCCGGGCCGGAGGGCGCGGCGCAGGCAGGGACGGCGCCGGCCGCCTCCGCCCTGGCGATTTTGCTGGCGGCGGGGCTCCTGTTGGGATCCGCGGCGCCGGCCTTCGCGCGGGCGGACGGGACGGAAGCCCGGGAGGTCAATTACGGCGACTATGTCCAGACCGTCTATGCCAGCCATAACGGGCTGCCCTGCGGCGAGGCCAACGACATCGCTCAGACGAACGACGGCATCCTGTGGATCGGTACCTACGCGGGCCTTTACCGATACAATGGGCGGGAGTTTCGCTGGATGGACAAATACGATTCCGTCCGGAATGTGAACTGTCTGTACGTCGACGAGGAAGGCCGGCTGTGGATCGGAACGAACGATAACGGGCTGTCCATCTCCATCGGCGAGGAAATCGTCAACGTCATCGACCAGAGCACCGGGCTGCCTTCCAACTCTGTCCGCTCCATCGTCAAGAGTACCGACGGCTATTACTATATCGGCACGACCAGCAGCATGCAGATTCTGACGCTGAACTGCGGGCTGAAGACGCTGAACACCCTTCGGGAGGTCAATTACGCCGACGACAGCGCGGCGGACGAGAACGGCCGGGTGGCGGTTGTCAACTCCAGCGGAACCCTTTTCCTGCTGGAGAAGGGCAGGATTCTCTGCTCACGGCAGATGACGGGGGGCAATGACATCTATAAATCCTGCACCTTCGATCCGGAGGGGCGCCTGCTGGTCGGAACCACCGGCAGCCAGATCTATGTATATGACGTCGGGAAGGGATATTTCGAGCAGAAGGAAATCATTGAGACCGGCACGCTGAGGACGATCAAGGATCTGTACTACCTCGAAAACGGCACCCTGTTCGTCACGGCGGATACCGGCATCGGCTATCTGAACGGGAGCCGGAAGATCGAGCGGATCAATACCAACGACTTTAACAATTCCATCGACAACATGCAGATGGACTACCAGGGGAACCTGTGGTTCACCTCCAGCCGCCTGGGCCTTCTCCGGCTGGCGCCTTCGGATTTCCGGGACATCTACAGCACGGTCGGCATGGAAAACCGGGTGGTCAACACCATCGCCCGGTGGCAGGGAAGCTACTATATCGGAACGGATAAGGGGCTGGATATCGTCGACGCCACCGGGAATTACCGGATCAACAACCAGTGGACAAAGGAGCTGGAGGGGAAGCGGATCCGGTGCCTGCTGGTGGACGACCGGAATTCCCTGTGGGTCTGCCTGTACGGGGACGGCCTGCTGGAGATTCAGGCAGACGGAACGGAATACCGCTACAACCGGGAGAACGGCGCCTTCGGCAACCGGGCCCGGACGGTGACCCAGCTCCGGGACGGAACGATCCTGGCCGCCGGCGACACGGGCATCTGTTTTATCCGGGATCATCAGATTGAGGACACGATCGGGTACGCCGAG
Organism: Clostridia bacterium; assembly: GCA_017433405.1. Lineage (GTDB taxonomy): Bacteria > Bacillota > Clostridia > Christensenellales > Aristaeellaceae > Aristaeella. Next base: position 21,409 of record JAFRHH010000003.1, read on the forward strand.
GGCCAGATCAGCTCCATGATTCTGACGCTGACGGAGCTGGACGACGGGCGGATCCTGGCGGGCACCGACGGAAACGGCATCGCGGTGATCGAGAACAGGCAGGTGACCCGGATGATGACCCGGGTGGACGGGCTGAGCTCCGAGGTCATCCTGCGCACCATCAAAGATCCGAAAACCGGCGGCGTATTCGTGGTCACGAGCAATGGTCTGTGCTACCTGAACACGGACGACACGATCCGCCCGCTGAACAACTTCCCCTATTTCAACAACTACGACATCTGGATCAAGGGGATGGATACCCTGTACGTCATGTCCAGCGCGGGCATCTATATCGTGGACCGGAGCGAGCTGCTTTCCGGAAAGGACGAGATCGTCTACGAGCTGCTGGATTCCCGGCGGGGCCTGAACAGCAGCCTGACGGCCAACAGCTGGAGCTGCTTCAACGACGAAACCGGGGAGCTGTATCTGCCCTGCGATACCGGCGTGTTCGTCGTCAACACCAACCGGTTTACAGCCAACACGGTGGCCTACCGGATGAGCGTCAACAGCGCGAAGATGGACGGGGCGAGCCGGCGGGTGGAGCGGCATACGCCGATCCGCGTCAGCCGGGGCGTCAGCCGCGTGGAGCTTTTCCCGGAGATCATCAACTATACGATTCAGGAGCCCTCCGTGGGCTACTGGCTGGAGGGCTTTGACCCGGACTGGACCATCGTGCCGCAGTTCAGCCTGGGAACCATCGCCTATACCAACCTGCCGGCGGGAAACTACACCTTCCATCTGGCGGTCTATGACAACAATCAGCAGAACATCCTGGCCGAGCGGACCTATGAGGTCATCAAGGAAAAGGAATTCCACGACAACAGCTGGTTCATCTTCTACATCCTGACGGTGCCGATGTTCACGGTGATCTGGGTCACCTGGACGCTGATGGCCCGGCGCCAGCGCCGGATGGCGGCGGAGCTGGAGGCGGCCAACCGGCAGGCGGAGATGGGCAAGCAGACCGTTATGGCCATCGCCGGGGCGGTCGACGCCAAGGATCCCCGGACCAGCGAGCATTCCAGCCGCGTGGCGCAGTATTCCCGGGCCATCGCGGAGGCCTACGGGCTGGATAAGAATGAATGCGACCAGGTTGAATGGGCAGCCCGGCTGCACGATATCGGAAAGATCGCGATTCCGGACTCTGTTCTGAACAAGCCCAGCCGACTGACGGACGAGGAATACGCGATTATGAAGACTCATACCCTGCAGGGGGCGAAGATTCTGAAGGATTTCACCCTCATCGCCCACGCGACCGACGGATGCTCCTATCACCACGAGCGGTATGACGGCAGGGGTTATCCCCATGGGCTAAAGGGCGAGGAGATTCCCCTCTATGCCCGGATGATCGGCGTGGCGGACGCCTTCGACGCCATGACCGCGAACCGGGTCTACCGGAAGCAGATGGACTTCGGATACGTGCTGGGCGAGCTGGAGAAGGGCCGGGGAACCCAGTTTGATCCCCAGTTCGTCGATATCCTGCTGAAGCTGATTAACGACGGCGTGATTGATCTGGACAAGATGTACAACGTGACGAAGGAAGCGCAGGAGCAGCAGGAGCAGACGGAAAAGCAGGTCGAGGAGGAAGTCGCCGCGGGCGCGAAGAACGAGGAGCGCACGGACTTCCTGCGGATGGGGGACAAGGACGAGAATAAGGAGATGTTCGAAAAGAAAACGCAGCCACAGGCAGCGGAGAGCGGGGAAAAGAACACGGAACCGCGGGAAGCGGACAGCGGGGAAACGAAGGCGAAACCGCGGGAAGCGGACAGCGGGGAAACGAAGGCGAAACCGCGGGAAGCAAAACAGGAGAGTGGAAAGGATCATCATCAGGGGGAAGGGCGACAGGATAAAAAGGATGAGAACGCGTCAGAGGGAGGCGATCGGGCATGAAGAAGTATATCATCGCTACGGCGTGCGTCTGCCTGGCGGTTCTGACCGCCGCATCCTTCCTCTTCGGTTTCTGGAGCCGGTCCCCGGAGGAGGGCGTGCTGAAGGTCGGCTTTGTATATGCCGAGGATGAGAGCACCCCCTATACCCGGAACTTTGTTCAGGCTCAGCGGCTGCTGGCCGAGGAATACGGCGACCAGGTCGAGGTGCTGGTGAAGAGCAACGTGCTGAGCCGGGAGGCGGAGGAGCCGCTCCGGGATCTGATCCGCCGGGGCTGCGGGGTGATTTTCATCAACCTGGATACGGAAATCCCCACCGTGCTGGCGCGGGAATTTCCTCAGGTGCTGTTCTGTCAGGCCTCCATGCCGACCATCTCCATGGAGGGGCAGGCGGAAAACTATCACACCTTTAACGGCGAGATCTATCAGGCGCGGTACGCCGCCGGCGTCGTGGCCGGCATGAAGCTGCGGGAGCTGCTGGACAGCGGCGCCATCCTGCCGGCGGACGCCCAGGTGGGCTACGTGGCGGCCAACGACAGCGCGGAGGTGGTGTCCGGCTATACCGCTTTCCTGCTGGGTATCCGCAGCGTCGCACCGGAAGCGAGGATGCGCGTCCGGAAAACCGGCACCTGGAGCAGCTACAGCCTGGAGAAGCAGCGGGCCCGGGAGCTGATCGCGGAGGGCTGCGTGATCATCGCCCAGCATACCAACACCATGGCGCCGGCCATCGCCTGCGAGGAGGCGGCCCAGAGCGGCCGGCGGGTCTACTATATCGGCTATCACCAGAGCATGATGGACGTGGCGCCATCGACCCATCTGGTCAGCCTCCGGACCAACTGGTATCCCTATGTCTCCGGGGTGGTCAGCGCGGTGATGAAAAAAGCCGTCATCGAGGAATCTGTGCCCGGGCATGCCCACGGAAGGGACATGAGCGCGGGATTTGCCCAGGACTGGGTTCAGCTGCTGGAGCTGAACAAGCAGCTGGCCGCCCCCGGCACGGAGGCGAAGGTCAACGGCGTCATCGCGGGGCTGAAAGCGGGCCGGACCGAGGTCTTCCGGGGAAACTATACCGGGGTCAGCACGACCGATCCCGCCGACGTGATCGACCTGAACAACGGCTATCGGGAAAACGAGCACAGCTCCTCGCCGTCCTTCCACTATATTCTGCGGGACTATATCACCGTCGAGAACTGAAACGAAGGAGACGGGGGTTGTCGATAATCTCGGAAAGCCGGTTCTGTTGCGTGTGGACACAGAACCGGCTTTCTTTTTGGATGAAATGTTGCAAACAGAAACAAATTATTACAAAATTGTTGATAATCGAAACAAATCATGCTATATTTATCTCATCAGCAGGAAAGACGGAGCATGGCGCCTGCGGGCTGCCGGGAATCGGAATCCTGAAAGGCAGCGGACAGGGAGGCGAAGGGATGGCGGAACGGAAAGCGCTGGCGAAAGGGAAGGCGCCGGCGGAACGAAAAAAGCCGGCCTTCGGCGAAGTGATCCGGATTCGCCGGAAGGGGCTGGAGCTGAATCAGGAAGAGCTGGCTGCCCGGCTGGGGGTCAGCCGGAATACCGTGGCCGGGTGGGAAACGGGCCATTCCAGACCGGATCTGGCGACGGTGCCCTCCCTCTGCCGGGCGCTGAAGATTTCCCTGAACACCTTCTTCGGGCTGCGGGAAAGCCGGAGCGGCGAGGAAAAGCGGATCCTGGATAAGTTCTTCGCGCTGAACGAGGGGGATCGGGAGGTTGTTGAGTGGCAGATGGAGATGCTCGCCGAAAAGCGGGCGGAGCAGGTTCGGCGGGAAGCCCTGACGGCGAAGCGAACCGAGCCGTTCAGGCGGGATGACCCGGCGGCGAGGCGGGCGGAGCAGCTCAGGCGGGATGACCTGACAGTGAAACGCCCCGGACCGTTCGGAAGGAAAGCGCCGAATGGGTTCGTGACCGTGTATGCGAGCGACCTGGCGGCGGCCGCCGGAATCGGGAGCCCGCTGGACGAGGCCCGGGGACAGGAGCTGGTGCTTCTGAAGGACCGGGAGACGGAAAGAGCGGACGAGGTCATCACCGTCAACGGCCCCAGCATGGAGCCCACCTTCCGGGACGGGGATCGGGTGCTGGTCGAGCATAAGACGGATCTGCGGCCCGGGGAAATCGGGATCTTCACGGTGGACGGGGAAGGCTTCATCAAGGAATATCAGCCGGAGGGGCTGGTTTCCCACAATCCTGACTACCCGGTGATGCGCTTTGCGGAGGAGCAGGAGGTTCGGGTTATCGGCCGTGTGATCGGAACGCTGAAGGAGGAACAGCTGCCTACGAAGGAGCAGATGAAAGCGCTGGAAGAGGACTGAGAGGCAATCAGCAGGACGGAAGGGTCTGTACGGCGCGGAAGATCAAAAGAGACCGGAGAAGGCTGAAATCCGATTTACCAAACAGACATGTGAAACAGGAGACAGATTTTGTCCGCGAACGCATAAGCGGAGCGGCTACAAAATCGTCATCCGGACAGAATGGCAGACGTGAACTCAGGTTCACAGAGGGGAACCCTGCAAGCCCAGGAAGGAGAGCTGACCAATGAATCCAATGAATATCAATACGATCGCCGCGATTAACTCCGCGCTGCTGTTTACCGCGAACCGTGATCACGAATGTGAAACCCCGGCGCTCCGGCCGTGGCAGTATGTTCAGATGAGCTATGAGGGGGCCGGGCTTGTTCCGCCGGCGGTGATACCGAACTTTGCCTCCTTCGAGGAAGCCGAGCTCTGGATGTGCCTGGATTCCAGATACAACAACAGGCTCCGCGAACGGAGCCTTGGTCGGATGGCCGGCTGATCAGAGAGGCGCGGGCGTTAGTCGGCTGACTGGGTGGCTGTAGGGCCAAATCACAGGAGATCGCTGATTCGGATGGTAAAGTCTTCACAGATGGAGACCGGAATTGCTTCGCTGAAGGAGTATTCTGCCGAATGGGGTTCCGGCGTGGAGAAATCATAGGTACGGACGGTTTTGCCTGCAGGATTGACGATCCAGTATTCCCGAACACCTGCCTTGGCATAGAGAGCAAGCTTGCGGACATAATCATTCATGGCTGTGGACGGAGACAGGACTTCTATAATCCAGTCCGGCGCACCGTCGCAGCCTTTTTCTGTCAGCCTGGACGGATCACAGATGACGGAGAGATCCGGCTCCACATAATCCGAACCCAGATAAACGGCGAAAGGGGCGGCATAGACATCGCAGGGCTTTCCGGCTTTTTCAATGCCATCCAGGATACACCGCTGCAGGCGGCCGGTGAGCCTCTGATGAATCCGAAGCGGAGCGGGCTGCATATAGATCCGCCCGTCAATCAGCTCTGCGCGCTGCCCTTCAGGGAGATCTTCAATATCGTGAATATTGTAATACCGTTCTTCAGGGGATGCTGTCATATCAGGAATACCTCCATCCGTTCGTTTGGGTTTCCAAATCATACATCTCTGATCAGCAGTTCCTTTTCCCGGTGGGACAGGCGCTTTATGTGCCATTCGCGGCTCAGGGCTTCCTGCCGGGTTTCGAAGGCTTCGGTATAAACCAGCTTCACGGGGAGACGGGAACGGGTATACTTCGCGCCCCGGCCCGCGTTATGGGTCTTCAGGCGGGCCGTTGGATCCGTGGTCCAGCCGCAGTACAGCGACCCATCGGCACAGCGGAGCAGATAGACGTAGTTCATGTTCATTCCACCGTTACCAGAGATTTCAGCACGAGCACCATTTTGCCCATAGCGGTCATATAACACTATTTTATACACAGGCTTATTAGAAGTCAAGGAACAGGTCTGGCTTTTGAATGGATCGGGGTTTGCAACAATATTTAAACCATTTAAAACACAATGGAAGTAAAATACTCCCCGTAGAATGGACACATGAATTTAACACGGACCCGGTTTGTGGACATTCAAAATAGCCTAAATCCCATAATGTGGATGTTGGAAAAAACTCAAATCCCGGAATGTGGACAAGACTATTAATCCCAGAACC
>JAFRHH010000018.1 GCA_017433405.1 Clostridia bacterium
ATTATATGCGCTGAGATAATCAACTGTCAACTGAAAATTCCAGGCATTCATTGAGGCGCTACCCAAAAAAATATGTGCGCCCATTCCATTGTTATCACACGATTTGCCTGTCACAAAGACTTGCGCGTCTTTTTACCGGGATAAGGAAAGCAGAAAAAAGCCGCCGGGGGGAATGAATCCCCCGGCAGCCCCTGACCGCTTCGCGGCTTATCCGATCAGAATCTGTTTCCGGGTGTTGACCGCCTTCGGATCCTTCTTCGGGATGCTCAGGCTCAGCACGCCGTTTTCATACTTGGCCTGAATATCCTCCTCGGTCACCGCCTCGCCGACATAGAAGCTGCGGCTCATAGCGCCGGCGTAGCGCTCCTGGCGCAGCATCCGGCCCTTGCTGTCCTCCTGCTTCTTCTCCAGGTTCTTCTGGGCGGAGATCGTCAGCGTCCCGTTCTCCAGGGAAAGGTTCAGCTCCTCCTTCTTGAAGCCCGGCAGCTCGACGTCGACTTCGTAGCCGTCCTCAGTCTCCCTGACGTCGGTCTTCATCATGCGGTTGGCGTTCTTGCCGTAGAGCATCTGCTCCGGCCGGCCAAAGCCCTGGAAGAAATCACGGTCAAAGTCGCTGAAAACATCCATCAGGTTATCGCGGAAAATGCTGGGAAGAATCGTACTCATCTTGAAAGCCTCCATTCACGGCCCGGGGCCTTTCCGCCCCCGCGGCCCAATTTATTTTGATCCTGTGGTCTCCGGCCACCCCGTTCTCCCGAACGCTGATTATAGTATACTCTTTGGTCAAAGAAAGTCAAAATGTAGAAAGGTCAACAATCAGGAGAATCGGTCCCGATCCGCCGATTCCCTGCCGTTTTCTCTGTTTTTTGGACTTTTTCTCGCTGTTTCACCTCTGCGAACGTCAGTTTCCCTGACGTTGGTGGTCATGATGGATTGTAATCTGACTGCCATTCCGAAAGAGTTACTGCCGCAGATAATCAAAGTAGTCCTGGCGAAGCATGGTCATGTTCTCGTCATGGTCGCCGCCGGGGGCGTAGCGGCTGTTGACCGCCTCGATGTCGGCCGCCCGCATCGCCGGCGCGCAGTAGGGGCAGAACTTCAGCTTCGCGAACTCCCCTTCCTCGAGCTGGGAATACAGGAAGGGCTGAAAGGTCCGCTTCTTCGCCATATAGCAGGTCTCCGCCCGGTGATAATAATCCCCGCCGTCGGGGTTGTAATACAGCACGGTATTGGGATCGACCGGCGGAATCTGGCGGCCCTGCCAGTCCTCCCAGATCACGAACTTGACCCGGCTTCCGCTCTTCAGCTGGCTCCAGAGCCAGGCCATGTTGATCCCCTCGGGGGTTTTATACCGCTGAACCCGGATGCAGCCGTGGCTGCACTTGGTTCCCAGCTTCGGCTCGGTGCTGCCGTAGTTCTTGGTCTTCCCGTCCGCCTGAACCACGTGGGGAACCTCGTGAACCATATCCCCGCTGTTGAACCGGATCGCCATATCGCAGAGCAGCCGGTCGCTTTTCAGGGTGCCGACCTTGCTCATCAGGAAGAATTCCCCGGACCGGGTCTCGTTATAGGGCTGCCATTTCGTCCCGTTATGCTGCACCAGCCCGGTGGAGCATAAAAGCGTCGTCAGCAGATGGCCGTCCTGAAAGATATAGAGCCGCTGGGTCAGCTTATCCACCACGATCCCCATGGCGGGGTTCGGATCCATCTTCACCAGATATTCCGATTTGATATACCCCTGCACCAGCAGGTTCCAGGCCTTGACCTTCGTATCGTGGAAGGAGCTGGAATAGCATTCAATCAGGGACCAGCCGCTGTCGAGCTGCTCGATGACCCGAACCCCCTGGCTGTCCCGGGTCACCACCCCGATTTTCTGGCTGTTCTCGTCCGGCTCCCGGTACAGATAGGTCTGCTTCTTTTCCTGGTTGCCGCCGCCGACCCGGACCACCGTCATCGGCGCCATCAGCATCTTCCAGACGGCCTCCTCGTCGGTAATATCCATCGGCAGGCTCCAGTAGTCGCCGGCGCCGGGATCCGTCGGATAGGGGCTGCCGAAGGAGGGGGTAAAAACCTCCGCCGCCGCGGATTCCGCCGGCGATGAAGCGCCCCCGGCCGAAACCGCGGTCATTCCCTCCGCCGATGAAACGCCGACCGACCCGTCCGCCGGGAGTCCCGCCGAAGACCCTGCCGGAACCTCCGCCCCGGTTTCGTCCAGCAGCACCTCTTCGATAATCAGATCCTCCTCCGCCGTCGCACAGGAAAAAAGCATCAAAGCGGCCAGCAGCGCCGCAAACAGTCGTTTTCTCATAAAAAAGCGATCGTACTCCTTTCGGGAGACAGATTTTGTCCGCAAACGCTCCAGCGAAGCGGCTGCAAAATCGTCATCCGTCGCAGAATGACAGACGTGAACTGCCGTTCACAGAGGAGGGAGCAGGCCCCGGGGGTGTCTATCCCTCCCCATTTGTATCATATCCTTCAAACGCCGGATTGGCAAGTTTCTTTTTTGCACGGAACGGAGGGACGGTCTTTTTCGTTCCGCGGGCTTATTGAACTGCTCCTGCCAAATCGCTATAATATCCCTGCCCGAAGCCAGGCGTAATTCAGTTTCCGAATCGTTCCCTGACCATTTTCCGACCACTCGTGGCGAGGTGAAATCCGTTTGAAAAAAGCGATGCTGCCGCTCCTGATGCTGCTCCACCTGGTTGTGCTGCTGTGCCCCTTTTCCGCCCCCGCGGAGGAGGAAATTTTCGTCCCCCTGTCGGTCGGCTCGAAGGGGAAAACCGTGGTTCAGGTGAAGGAGCGGCTCTATGAGCTGGGCTACCTGAAGGGCAGTCAGTTTACCCAAAAATATACGGAAAGCACGGCGGAAACCGTCCGAAGCTTTCAGCAGGTCAACGGCCTGCCGGAAACCGGCGAAACCGACGGGCAGACCTGGGCCCTGCTCTTCTCGGATCGGGCGCTGAAGGCGCCGCGGCCCACGTTGCCGCCCCTGGCGACCCCCGCCCCCCTGCCGGAGCCGGACTGGCCGCCCCGCGACCCGGAAGGGTATCTCGCGGAGGGGGCGGAGTACTTCTATGAAAACGACGAGGCGGGGCTCTGGATCTATCTGGGCCCGAATCTCCAGGTCACCATCACCCGCCGGGAGGATTCCGCCATTCCGCTGGAATGGTTCGAAACGGAGATCCGAACCCGAAGAGGGGAAACCTTCCGCGCCGCGCAAACCGATCCGGAGCGCCCCGGCAAGCAGTATCAGTATCCCTATGTCATCTCCCGAAAGGAGCGGTTCGTCCTCTCCTTCTCCGATGATTTCTTCGCCACCCGGATGCACTCCGGCGAAACCGTCGGGATCATCATCCGGGAGGGACAGCTGATCTCCGACAAAACCAACCGCAAAAACGGCCACCATCTGCCCAATCTCGATATAATGGCCCAGTTTCCCGACGGCTCCCTGCGGGTTTTTCAGTGCAGCGAGCATACCGCGGAGGAGCTCCTCGCCATGGGCGCCGTCAACGTCTTCAGCTTCGGCCCCATCCTCCTCCGGGACGGGGAAATCAACGATCTGGTTTATTCCTACTACAAGAGCATCGAGCCGCGCCAGGCCTTCGGCATGATCGCCCCCGGGCATTATTTCCTGCTCTCCGTCCAGGGCCGGCGGTCCGACAGCAAGGGCACCACCCTACAGCGGATGGCGGAAATCATGAAGGAGCGCGGCGTTCAGCAGGCCCTGAATCTCGACGGGGGCAACACCATGGCCCTGGTGTTCCGCGGGCGGATGCTGAACAAGCTGGCCGTCTATAAGAAAAAGGAATTTGTCCGCACCGTCACCTCCCTGATCGGAATCGGGCGGACGGAAAATCAGTCCGAAGAATAATCCCGTCCCCCTCTTGACAATGTTTCGGTACCGAACTATAATAAAATCGTTCGGTACCGAAAGAAGTGACCCCCGAAGCGGCTGCCGGCGGGATAAGCGCCCATTTTGTCCGCGCCCCATGACGTGCGCTGTGCCAAAGTCGTCTTCCGCAGCAGGCGGGCAGACCTGAACCGACATTGACAGAGGAGGCAAACGCGAAATGACTGAAATAAATCTGAATACCCCTGACAGCAACGCCAACGGGCGGGAACCCGTCCCGGCGTCAGACCCGGCATCCGCCCTTTCCGACGACAGCCGGGTTATCCACGCGATTCTGAAGCTTTCCCGGGCCATGCGGCGCTGCCCGCCGGATCCCGGAAAGCTCCCCTTCCCCCCCGCGGTCGGCCGCCTGCTGGAATGCGTCAGCGCGCATGACGGCATCTCCTCCCGGGAGCTCTGTGAAATTCTGGATCTGCGCCCCTCCTCCCTGAGCGAGCTGCTGGCCCGCACGGAGCAGAAGGGCTGGCTGATCCGGACGCCGGATCCGGCGGACCGGCGGGTTCAGCGGCTCTCCCTTTCCGAAGCCGGCGCCGCCCGGATCGCGGAGCTGAAAGCCGCCCGCGAGGCGGAGGCCGCCCGGAAAACCGCCTGTCTCTCCCCGGCGGAGAAGGCGCGGTTCGCGGAGCTTTGTGACCGGCTGGCGGAGCATATGGCCACCCTGGCCCCGGAGCAGCGGTGCGCCCCCGGCCGCGGGCACCGCGGCCCTCACGGGCCTTTTGAACCCATGGCGCCCCGGGATCGGCGGGAGCCGGAGGACGATTCCTTCGATCTGCCGGAAGCGCCGCCCGCCGGCGCCCCGGAAAGCCGCCGTCCCGGCCGGCCCGGCAAGCCCCACTTCCCCCCGGATACCAGGTTCCGCTGCTGAAAGGCGCGTCATGGCGGCGCGGACCCTGCCCTGTCCGCGCCCTTCATGGCGCAAATCATTCCGCGAAGGAGGCGCACCCCATGAGCGAAGCAGAAAAAAAGCCGGAGGAATCCTTCGATCCCTTCAGCCTCGAACAGGCCTACAAAACCTACCAGCAGAACATCCGCCGGGCGGATGAGCTGATCTATGAAATCACCAAAGGCGCCCGGGGCGACGTCTCCGAGCACGACCTGCTGCTGATGGCCGTGGAGGCCATCGCCCGGATGACGGACAACACCGCCTTCCGCATGGTCGTGGAGCGCGCCCTCAAAGACCGAGGGCTGTGAAAAAGCAGGGCTGCCGCTCCCGCCCCCGCCCCAGGCGATTGCCAGCCGGCCCTCCTGGCCGTCCGCGATATCGAAACCGTCGGCGTTCGTGCCTCCGTCATGGGACGGGGCCGTTTGCTGTTTTCGTTCTGTACTCTTCTTTTCCTTTCTCCTTCTTCATAGTAAAATGCGATATAAAATGCCTGCAGCCCCGCTTCCTGACGCGCGGGGCTGCGCGGGCGGATAGGATTTCCATCGCCATTTTGCAAGGATGATATTTTCCTCCATTTGACAGTTTTCTTAAAATCCATATAATGGATACCATATTCTGGAGCCCGGTTTTCCTGAAAATTCAAAGAAGAAGGTTGGAAATCACGATGAAAACGCGGCGTCTTACAAAAAAGGAAATGTGGATTTTTGCCGTCGGCCAGCTGGGCTGGTCGATCCTGAGCGGAATTGTCAACACCTGGCTGGTCACCTTTTATCTGCCGACCCAAAGCTCCGTCGCGGCGGGGGCGAAATTCTACGTTCCCACCGGCCTGGTGGTCTTCGGGGTTCTGACCGTGCTGGGGCTGATTACCTTCGTCTGCCGGATCTTCGACGCGGTGACGGATCCCTGGATCGCGTCCCTCTCGGACCGGAGCCGGAACCCGAAGGGCCGCCGCATTCCCTTTATGCAGAAGGCCGCCGTTCCCTTCGCGGTCTGTACCGTGCTGGTTTTCTTCGCCCCGGTCGAGGCCATCAGCACCGTCAACATCGTCTGGGTGCTGGTTTTCCTGATTCTCTTCTATCTGTTCATGACCATGTACTGTACGCCCTATAACGCCCTGATCTCCGAATTCGGCCAAACCCAGGAGGACCGGATGTTCATCTCCACCGCCATCTCCCTGACCTTCTTCTTCGGAACGCTGATCGCCTACCTGCCCTTCATGCTGGCGGGGCCGCTGCAGAAGATGGTCAGCTATGCCTGGAGCTACCGGATCTGGTTTATCGTCCTGGCGGTCATCGCCCTGATCTGTATGATGATTCCGGTCCTCCGGCTGAAGGAAACGGATTTCGTCGAAGCCAAACCCAGCGAGTCCAACGCGGCCAGGAGCCTGGCGGCCACCTTCCGAAACGGAAACTTCCGCCGCTTCGTCTTCTCCGATATCTCCTACTGGATCGGCCTGACCCTGTTCCAGACGGGTCTTCCCTTCTTCGTCAAGGTTTCCATGGGGCTGGATGAATTCTATACCACAGTCTTCCTCGGCGCCATGACGGTGCTCTCCGCCTGCTTCTATCCCTTCGTGTCGAAGCTGGTGCTCCGCCACGGAAAGAAGAAGCTGGTCATCTGCGGCTTCCTCGGCCTGGCCCTGGCCTACGTGATTACCGCGCTGATCGGCGTCGTTCCCGGCCTGACGGGGATCCTCCCCGGCGCCCTGATCGTCATCATCGCCGCCTTCCCGATGGCCCTGCTGGGAATCATTCCCCAGGCCATCGTCGCGGACGTCGCCGAGCAGGACGCCGTCGTCACCGGCGAAAAGCGGGAGGGCATGTTCTTCGCGGCCCGTACCTTCGCGATGAAGTTCGGCCAGTCCCTGGCAATGCTGGTCTTTACCTCCCTGGCCGTCCTCGGCGCTGCCCAGGATCTGACCAGCAACGACCTGACTGCCTCCCCCACGGGCCTGCGGATCGTCGCGGTCGTCGCCGTCTGTTTCTGCCTGCTGGGCGCGGCGCTGCTGGCCTCCTACGATGAAAGGTCCGTCATGGCCACGATTGAAAAGAGAGACTGACGATTCTCCGCCGCGCGGGTTACCGTTGCACTCCTCAAATAAGATCGCTGTATTATCCGATCCCGATCCCGGCCCGGGCCGACTTACAGAAACTGCCGCAGGATGATTCCTGCGGCAGTCATCGTTTTTGGGGGTTTTTCCCTTTCCGCGGTCAGGCTTCGGGGGACGCGTGGCGGTCGACATACAGCTCATAGACGTTCGTGATTCGCGCGTTTCCTTCCAGATCCGCATAGATGTAGACCAGCGCCCAGGTCGGTACCGGATTCGGCACGACAGGCGAAATCTGGCACAGAATGCAGTAGTTTTTCCCCGCGACCAGCTGGGTGCTGAGAAGGGCCACCGGCGTGTAAGACGCGCCCACCAGGCCCTTCATCGCCTTATCAAAGGCCGCCTGCGCCTCCTCCGGCAGCTTCCCCGCCTCCGCCGCGGCGCTCTCCCATCCGCCGACCAGCGCTCCCGCCGGCGCTTCGGCGGCCGGGGACTCCTTCTGAACCCCGTCGCCGTAGATGGTTTGGAAATCGTCCTTCATGGAGATGGTATGCATGCCGAGGGCTTCCCACTCCGCCTTATGGCTGGCGGCGCTTTCCCCGTTTCCGTATTCGCGCGCTTCATCGTCCGCCAGCACGAGATAGGCCTCGCTCCGGTAGGGATTGTTTGAAATCGTATAGACCGCCATGGCCAGATCGCCGGAGGAATTGCCGAAGGCCAGCACCGGCTGCTGTCCGATTTCCCGGACGATGGCGTCGACCTTGCTCATCTTCGCGTTCTCGCCCGGATAGCTTCCGTCAAAAACCACCTGATCCGTCGCCTGGAAGGTATAATCCGGATCAGCGGTGTCCCCCTGGCCGGAAGCCGTATAGCCGTACTCGGTTCCGATCACGTGGGACGGCGGGATATCCAGCACGCCGGAAATGATCTGGCGCACGATATTGCGCTCCGTGGCGGTGACGATATAGAGGGTAAAATCATTCTTCTGAAGCGTTTCAAAGAGCTCCACCATGGGCCTGTACCAGGCTTCCCCCCGGGTCATTCCCGTAAAGCCCCAGGCGTCGCTTTCCTTGAATTTCTCCACCGCTTCGGCGAGCTCCCGCATGGTCATCCCGCGATAGGCCACGGCGCCGGCCGCCGCCTGGCGGGTGCTCATATTCTTTGGCTTTGCACCTCCCGCCGCGTCCAGGATTTCCTGCGCCACCGCCCGGACTTCCTCCGTGACCGTCTCACTTCCGCTGTTCAGGGCATAATCCGCAAAGAGCATATATTCAAAGCAGAACGGGTCGGTCTCGCACATGAGGGTGCCGTCGAGATCGAACACCGCGACACGGTCCGCCGGGGGAATATAATCCGGGGACTGCTCGTTCGTGACCGCCTGCAGGTAGTCATTAAGATCCGCGGCCGCTCCGGACCCTTCCGTCCACCAGGCCGACAGGAGCGCCGGCTGCGCGGCCGCCTCGCAGGCCGCGCCCCCCGTCCATCCGGCCAGTCCGGTCAGTCCCAGGATCAGCGCCATCCATAATGCCAGCTTTTTCATTTTCATCTCTCTCCTTCCGTGAACGGCCGTTCACGTCTGCCATTCTTCAACGAATGACGATTGGGTAACCTTCTGTTGATACGCAGGAAAACGCCGGGTGGCAGCGGGTATGATCGCAACTCCCGCCCGATTTACCTGCTCAGGGAATCGCTGCGAACGGGGAACGTAAAATACGTATCCGGATAGGGTTCGTTTTCGAGGGTAAAATGCCACCATTCCTCGGGAAGGGGCTTAAACCCGTGCCTCATCATGGCCTCGCGAAGAAGCATCCGATTGGCCAGCTGCGCTTCGGTGACGCCCGTATAATCGGGATGGCTCAGCTCCCCGAAATAGTCAAAGGTTCCTCCCATGTCCGCTTCCTTCCCCGTCTTCATATCAAACAGCGTCAGGTCAACGGTGCTGCCGCGGCTGTGGCCGGAATGCTCCATGATGTAGCCCTGGGGAAACAGAACATTCTTTTCCAGTTCGGGGTAGAAATACGCCTTCATCCGAACATCCCCCGGGTCCAGCGCCCAGTTCATGAAGTGGGTCACGGCCTTCTGCGGTCTGTACGCGTCGTAGATTTTCAGCCTGTAGCCCTTTTCGATCAGCTCATCGCTGACTTCCTTCAGCGCGGCTGCCGCTTCCTTCGTCAGAAAGGCGATGGGCTCCTCGTATCCGTCAATGCGGTCCCCGACGAAGTTGTAGGTCGAATAGTATCTGATTTCCAGAATCGCGTCCGGCACGGCCTCGCTGAGCAGCACAAAGCCCGAGGCGTCGTCGGACAGCCTGACATCATCCTCCGCAGGCGCGGGATCCTCCGCGGGCGCGGGATCCTCCGCGGGCACGGGGGTCATCATCGACGCAAAGCCGTCCGCGCCATAGGTCTGATACATCAGCACATACATGTCGACCATATCCGCCAGCTCCGGAAAGCTTTCCTTCAGCGCCGCCGTGATGCCCGCGACATCCGCCTCTCCGCCGTTCTGACTCATCAGCCGGATGACCGCTTCCGCCAGCTCGTTGATCCGCGCGAAGGGATCCACCGGCTCCTCGACGGTTCCGTCGGCATGGAAACGCAGGTGCGCGCCCTGCTCCGTGATCCCCCCCAGGGTCACCTTTTTGACGACCAGCTTGTCCTCGGTGCCGTTATCCTGGGCCGCCAGATATCCGTCAAAGTCCGTATCGACCTCGCAGTTGTAGTCGAATACGCCGCCCCGCATCGCGAAGACGATCAGCATCTCGTCGTTCTCCCCGTTTTCCGTGCCGCTGCTTTGGGTCTCAAAGCCTTCCGCCGTCAGCTGGCCGATGGTCTTCCCCACCATGGCCGCCATCTCCTCCTCCGTCAGCGGGCTGGCGGTAAATTCCTCGGTATAGGCGATCGGCAGGGTCATCAGGTAGTCGTCCACCGCCTTATTCGCCGCCTCAAACTTCTCGAAATAGTCCGCCGCCTCGTAATCCAGGCTGTCGACCACGGCGGTCAGCTCGGTCAGCTTCTCGTCATAGTTGGCCACGCTGCGGTAGTATTTCCCGTCCTTTTGGGTCACCACGGCGTAGTATTCCCCCGGAACGCCGCCCGCGACCACCCGGCCTTCGCCGGCCGCCTTCAGCGCTTCCCCTACCGTCGCGTAGAGGGGCGCCATCCGTCCTTCCTCCGCCGCCGCCCCCAGGGCCCCAAGCAGCAGTACCGCCGCCACCGCCAGCGTCAAAATCCTTTTCATGTCTTTCCTCCTCTGTGAACGACCGTTCACGTCTGTCTTTCCGCGACGGACGATCCTTTCGTTTCCGCGCGGAACGGGCAGGATCTTCCTTTTCGCTCTCCTCTGAATAAACGAGCCGGACGGCCCCTTTCATTCCGGAACCGGCGCACTCCTTCGCGGGATTATACCATGAACAGGGTTCTTTCTCCACAGTGGGTTTTGCTATGGCGATCATCTGCATTTCGCTTGCGATAAAACACTGGATATGGTATATTTCCTGCAAGGCGCTGCCGGTTTGGCGCCTGCGCTCAGGATAAATAAGGAAGGCTTTTGTTGATTGATGGAACAGGGGCCTGGATTTCCGAGGGAACTGTTTGAAAAGCGGGAGGAAACGAAACAGTGGCAAAGAAGGCGTTTCATGAAAGAAAATGGGTCCCCTGTCTGTTCCTGCTCCTGGCGGTGGTCATGCTGCTGAATACAGTCGCGGCGGCCGCGGATGGAATGAAAACCGTGGATCCTGTGAACGAACCGGAGAATTTCTCCGCGGTGCTGTATGACAATACGAACGGACTTCCCACAGCGGAGGCCAACGCAATCGTGCAGACCTCGGATGGATTCATCTGGATCGGCAGCTATGGCGGGCTGATTCGCTATGACGGGAATACCTTTGTGAGAATGGATTCCACCAGCGGCATCACCAGCATCAAGTGCCTGTTTGTGGACGGTCAGGATCGCCTGTGGATCGGTACAAACGACAACGGTGTCGCGGTGCTGGCGAAAGGGGAACTGCGCAGGTGGGGCAAGCCGGAAGGCCTGAAGTCGGCCCATACCCGCGCCATCACGGGAGATCAGAACGGCACGGTCTATATCGCAACGACCTGCGGCATCGCGGTGATCGATTCGGACGGGAACCTGCGAATGATGGAAGAGGCGGACATCGCCGAAGCGAACATGCGTGATCTTCGCATGGGAAGCGATGGCATCATCTACGGCCTGACCAATTTCGGCGACCTGATGAAGATTCAGGACGGCAGGCTGATCAGCTTTCTCAGCGCGGGGGAAAGCCCCGTGCAGGGCGTGGCCTCCATGCTCCCCGACCCCGCGGAGCCCGGCAGGCTCTGGTTTGAGGGGGGCGATTTTGGGTTCTATCACGCGACCTACGGGGAAAACCTCACCGACCTCGAACGGATCGACATTCAGCCGCTGAGCTATGTACAGCAGATGGAATACATCGACGGCAGGCTGTGGATCTGTGCCTCCCAGGGCATCGGCGTGCTGACGGATGACGGCATCCATGTCCTCGAGGATCTGCCGATGAACAACTCCGTCGGCCATGTGATGCGGGATTACCTGGGCAATCTCTGGTTCACCTCCACGCGTCAGGGTGTGATGAAGGTGGTGCCAAACCAGTTCTCCGACCTGTTTGAGCGCTATGATTTGCCGAGGCAGGTGGTAAATTCCACCTGTATGTATGAGGGCAGGCTGTTTGTCGCGACGGACGCCGGGCTGATCGTGCTCGACGAAAACGGTCCGCTCTCCAGCCTGCCGCTGACGAAGGCCGTCACCAATACCGGCGCGGCCTTTGAGGCGGATGTGGAGCCGAACGACCTGATCAGGCTGCTCGACGGTTGCCGGATCCGTTCCATCATCCGCGACAGTCAGGATCGACTGTGGATTTCCACCTGGCGTAAGTATGGGCTGCTGCGTTACGCAAAGGGTGAACTGACTGTATTTGCCCAGGGGGACGGGCCGATTTCCAACAGCCTGCGCGCTGTCTGCGAGCGCAGGGACGGCACGATCCTCGTGGCGCTGACCGGCGGTGTGAATGTCATCGACGGCGACAATGTCGTCGCCTCCTACGGGGAAGCGGACGGCATCGTCAACACCGAGAGCCTGACCGTCGCGGAGGGAACGAACGGCGATATTGTTCTCGGCTCCAACGGCGGCGGCCTCTACATCATCAATGAATCCGGCGTGCGGAACATCAACGTTGAGGACGGGCTGCCTTCCGATATCGTGATGCGCCTGAAGCGCGATCCGAAACGGGATCTGATCTGGATCGTCACAAGCAGCGCCATCGCCTACATGACGCCGGACTACCAGGTGACGACCGTTCAGAAGTTCCCCTACAGCAACAACTTTGATCTCTTCGAAAACAGCCATGGCGACATGTGGGTGCTTTCCAGCAACGGGATCTATGTGACGCCAGTCGAGGAATTAATCGCCAACGGGGAGATTAACCCCGTCTACTACAGCATTGCCAACGGTCTGCCCTGTATTACAACGGCCAATTCCTACAGTGAGCTGACGGACGACGGGGATCTGTACATCGCCGGAACCACCGGCGTCTGCCGGGTCAACATCGAAAAGCCCTTCGAGAATGTCGACGATCTGAAGGTGACGGTTCCTTTTGTGGAGGTGGATGGCCGGACGATTTATCCCAACGCCGACGGCGGGTTCACGATCCCCTCGAACACGCAGAAGCTGACCGTTTACAGCTATGTGTTCAACTATTCCCTGAGCGATCCCCAGGTGAGCTCTCATCTCGATGGCTTCGAGCGCACCAGCACGACGGTCAATCGCAGCGATATGGTCCCCGTGGACTACACGAACCTGCACGGCGGCACATATCATTACACAATACAGCTGAAGGACGCTATGGGCCGGGGCGACCGGGCAGTTTCCGTGCAGATCGTCAAGGAGAAGGCGTTCTACGAGCAGGTGTGGTTCTACATCCTGATGGGAGTCGCGGCAGCGGTCGTGATCGCCCTGCTTGTGCGGGCGTATGTCAGCAGGAAAATGAAGGCGCTGGAGGCCAAACACCGCGAGGAGGCCAGGAGAGAGCGAATCGAGAACGAGCTGCAGCTGGCGAAAAATATCCAGGCGTCCGTGCTGCCCCATACATTCCCGGCCTTCCCGGATCGGAACGAATTTGATATCTATGCCAGCATGAAGCCCGCCAAGGAGGTTGGCGGCGATTTCTACGATTTCTTCCTGATCGATGACAATCATCTCGGCCTGGTCATGGCCGACGTTTCCGGCAAGGGGGTGCCCGCGGCCCTGTTTATGATGGTCGCGCGGGCGCTGATCCGAGGCAATCTGCAAAACGGCCTGAGCCCCGCTAAAGCGCTGGAGAAAGCCAACGAACAGCTGTGCGAGAGCAATGAGGCGGAGCTGTTCGTCACCGTGTGGGCGGCTGTGCTTGAGATCAGCACAGGAAAGGGCGTCGCCGCCAACGCCGGTCACGAACACCCCGCACTGCGCAGGGCGCAAGGGGTGTACGAGCTTCAGACCTACCGTCATTCGCCAGCCGTCGCCACGATGGATGGCATACGGTTCAGGGAGCATGATTTCCAGCTCAACCCCGGAGACAGCCTGTTCGTCTACACGGATGGCGTAGCGGAGGCCACCAGTGCCGAAACTGAGCTCTTTGGCAGCGAACGCATGCTCGATGCCCTGAACGTCGACCCCGACGCGAAGCCCGAAGCGGTGCTTTCAAATGTCATGCACGGCATCGATGTCTTCGTGGCGGATGCCGAGCAGTTTGACGATATCACCATGCTGTGCCTGAAATACAACGGGCCCGCCGCCTAAGCCGACCTGGTGCTGAACGAGGACCCGGGAAGGTATTTGAAAGCAGTCACGCAGTATAAGACAGATGAATCTATGATGTAAGACGATGCCCCTGTGCAGACTGATGGCTTGCATAGGGGCGATTTTTATATTTGCAGACGATCCCGGAGAAAAAATAACTTTCTCCTGCTGCAGGACAGAATGACAGAATTAAAAACGGATTTCCTGTTGATATTTTTGAATTATAGGGCTATAATGATTGAGAAAGAAAATAAAAACAGGAAATCCGTTTTTGCCTGAGAGGATGAAAAACAATGAAACTACTTAGTATTTCTGCAAAGGGGCTGCCGCTTTTCAAAGAAGAACTGTACCTAACGTTTTATGCGGGGCAGCGCGTGAGTGAAGCGGACAGAAATCAGCTTCATCTTCTTCGCAATGATTCCAGTTTCTATTTGAATAATGTTGAAGCATTGATTGGCATTAACGCATCCGGCAAAACTTCTGTTCTGAAGGTCATCCTGCTTGCGTTGAATTTGCTGAACAATGAACCAATCAACCACATAGAAACGAGAGATATTCTTGGGCAAGCTGAGAAGGTTATACTGAATCTATGCTTTTATTCTGATTGTGACGAGATTTGCCGGTTGGAAACTGTTATTGTTACCTCCCAAGATCAAAACAGGGACATCAGATACGCTATTAAAGAAGAAACGATGTGGACAAAGCCTGCTTCCTCTGTGGTGACAAAAAAGACACTACTGGATTTTGAAGGGAATGCGCCAGCAGCCACACGAAGCAATGACGAAGCGTTCCTTCCCAGCGATACCAGTATCATCATTGCTTACAATAAGCAGCACCAGCAGAATATCCAGGTATGTGATCTTCTGTCTTTGACCAACATCAACGTGCTGCCTGTTTCTGATGATGTACCGCTTGACATTGTGACCTTCCTTGATCCAACAGTTGAAAACCTTTCCTTTGCGCATGAGGATAAAAAGATTACCGTTCACCTAAAGTTCAAGGGAAAGACGGAGATCGTCCTTTCCGATCCAGCGGAACTCAACCATTATCTTTCCTCTGGTACGGTCAAAGGAATCGTCACCTTTACATTAGCGATTCGTGTTCTGAAATCAGGTGGTTATCTGGTCATTGATGAACTGGAAAACCATTTCAACAAAGAAATCGTTGCAACGCTGATTCGGTTTTTTATGGACGCCGGAATGAACCGCATGGGCGGCACGTTGATTTTTACGACACACTACCCGGAATTGCTCGATGAGTTTGAACGCAACGACTGCATTTACATCATTCGCAATCGTGATGGGATCACGGTCAGCAATCTAACCGATATTCTCAAAAGAAACGACCTCAAAAAAAGCGATGCTTATCAGAGTGGTTTCCTGGAAGGCACGGTTCCTACTTACGAAGCCTATATGAGCCTGAAAAAAAGCATCCGCCTTGCACTCAAAAAGGAGGGCTGACGGATGAATTATGTGGCTTGTATTGCTGAAGGCGCGGCGGAAACGGCCATGATGGCTTTGAAACTGCATTGTGTGAAATCATATGATTTCGTCACTCAGTATTTCTCTGATCCTTCCATCTTGATTGCCGCCATGAAGAAGTACACAGAAGTTTCAAGAATCCCCAAAGGCGAGTGGGCATTGCTTAATCTCATTAAGTAAAATTGCTTTTATGGGGTTGACTGCCGTGTGTATCTCCTGTCACATAGATCGCCATATGTTTTACCTACCCGTGCTTTGCAGTATATTGAACCTTTTCTGGAACATCTCCCACTGAGTCGGATCGCTAAACCATTCCCTTTTGACTTCTTCCTTCTGGTTGAGGCCGAACATCCGCACGGCTTCCAGCGCCGCGTCCATTTGGCTCATGGGCTGCTGGGAGGTAAGGCAGCGGCTGCCCTCAATGGTGTCATAGGACTGGAACGCTTTGTTGAAGTCCATCAGCGGGAACAGGCGCAGGGGCTTGTTGGTTTTGTTGTCCACCAGGAAGCCCCAGTTGCCCCAATGCCGGTCGGTATTACCCACCAGGTAGTCGATGATATTCATCATGCAGTAGCTCCGCAGGTCATATCGTCGGATCAGCGCAAACAAATCCGTATTGTGGTTGGCAGCGTAGATTTCCACGTGCTCCATGGGCACGATGGAGAAATCCTTGGAGGTCATAAGCTTACTGGCGGATACCTTCTGCCCGTCATACAGGAACGGCTCATACAGCACCTGATCTACGTCAAAGCAGCGGGCGATCCGGCTGGCCAGCAGTTCGGCGTCCACTTCTTTTTCGTCGCCGTCCTTCAGCAGATAAAAAGTGCCGTTCCGGCGCACCCAGGCTTTGGGGGCCGCGCCCTGGGTCGCCACGTCGCCCGCCGTGTCGCTGGCGGCGATGAGCTGGGCGTTCTGCGCCGTCAGGGCTTTGCCCCACAGGCTCACATCCACAAAAGCGTCCGACAGGGAGTGATCGAACAGGTTGATTGCATCATAGGTGATCTGTTCCCGATAGCCCTTCACCCAGTATACGTCCGTCAGCGTCACGCAGTGATACGCAAGGGAAATGGCGGCACGCTCCTTGTCTGTGGTCGCCTGCTTGGCCCCGATGCTGTTGAGGATCTCTTTAGCATATTTCCGATCCAACGTCAGCACCCGGGACGCACACCAGTAATAGAAATTATTCAGGTTATTCACGCGGGCATCCATGTCATTCGTCTGCTCAAGATATAAATTAAAAGGCATGAACGAAGCGGCATAGATGGTGCAGGTGCCGTCACTGCGGATGGAGGCCACCCGCCGATTCAAGTGCATGATGGTATATTGCTGCCAGGTACGGCTGACCTGTTGCTGAACATCGGTCATAGGGAAGCCCCTTTCTGTTGGTGGAAACATTATAATACAGCAGGAATAATCGTTCAATCCGCATAGCTCCATCCATGCTCCCCGTGATAGATCATCAGCCGGGTCATGCCGCCGTCGATGCAGATGTTTTCGCCGGTGATGAAGCCGGCCTTGTCGGAGCAGAGGAACAGCGCCATTTCTGCGATGTCCGCAGGCTTGCCCACCCGGCCCACGGGCTGCTGGGCGGCGTCCGGGCCGGCGATGTCGCTGCCGGTGGTGTCGATCCAGCCGGGAGAAATGCTATTCACCCGGGCCTTTCCCGCCAGACTGATGGCAATGGCATGGGTCAGGGCGGCAATCCCGCCTTTTGCGGCGGTGTAGCTCTCGGTCTGGGGCTGGCTCATGCGGTCCCGGGAGGAGGCAATGTTGATCACCGACGCGCCGGGGCCGAAGTGCGGCATCAGCAGCTTAGTGAGATAAAACGGCGCGGTGACGCCCACCGCCAGGGCGTAGGAAAACTCCTCCCAGGTGCAGTCGTCGATGCCTTTCATCAGCGGCAGCGCATTGTTGATCAGGTAATCCACCTGCCCGCTTTTCTCAATGACGGACGCCGCGAACCGCTCCAGATCTTCCTTCCTGGACACGTCGCCCACGAACCAGTCCCCGGACTGAATATCAATGATATGCACTACGGCCCCTTCCCGGAGAAACGCGTCGGCAATGGCCCGGCCGATGCCGTGGGCCCCGCCGGTGATCACCGCTGTTTTGCCTGCAAAAAGCCCTTGATTCATTTTGTGTTCCCTCGTAATGCTGGAATTCACAGCTCTAACGATTCCAAGTCCTCTGGAATATATAGATCCACCATAAAATCGCTTCCTTGCTTACGGCATCTCGGGGCTAGAGCATTCGTTAGCTGCAATGATTTCTTTCAGCGTTACATGCTCATTGCGGAAGCGCACGGCGCTGCGCTCGGTCTTCATGTGCAGGGCGTTCTTGGGGCAGGCATGGAGGCAGGCGTAGCAGTCCTCGCAGTGATCGGAAAACCGCACCCGATCCGTGACGGTGATGTTGTTCGCCGGGCACACCTTGGCGCAGATGCCGCAGCGAATGCAATCATCGTTCACGATATAATGCTGGGCCGCTGTATCCTTCAGCACCACCCGTCCCATGGTGTTGCGCACCAGGGCCATGCCGATCTTCTGCACGACACCCACAGACGGCGCGTTTTTCTTCCGGTCGGCGATGTCCCGGCATACAGCGTCGATCTGCTCTTCGATCTTCTTGGCAGGCGCGGTCTCCAGCTGGTTTTTCATCTCAAAACCGGGCAGATAATTGTCCACCATCTTGACGGCGTTCACGTAGTCCAGCCTGATCCCCGCTTTTTCCGCCAGCGCCGCCGCGTTGGGAATGGCCACGGAATTGCTCATGCCGTAGGTATAGATGAAAAAGAAATAATCCGTTTGGATAGCCGCCCTCTCTATAAGCCTGCGTACCATCTTGGGCATCTCGCCGCCGTACACCGGGCACACGATGCCCACGGCGTCGTCGGTCAGTTCGATATTGTCCTGCTTCATCAGCTGCGGAATGGAAAGCGCCTCGCCGCCGATGCGCTTAGCCACATACAGGCAGTTGCCGGTGGCGGTGAAATAGCATACCTTCATCATGCTTCCTCCTTCCGATTCACCTTCTGCAATAACCCTTCTGCCGAACCTGTCGGAATTCCCGACGGGTTCATTTCTCAAGAGATGAGGGATCATGCGACGTTATAACCATGGATTTTACTGCTCCAACAGTTGTTGCAAATCATGCAACAACTGAATAGCTTCTGGACTATTCTCGAACTGTTCGGGATTTCCGAACAGTTGGGAATAGACGGGGAATTGCAATATAAGGAATCATCTTATTAGTCTTTCGCACAGCGGCAGCAGCTCTTCCAACTTGGCGACGATGCGCTTTTGTTCGGCAAGGGGCGGAAGGGGGATTATGAGTTGATGCAATACAATTGACGATAATCCAGGCATTGCAGTTCCTTTTGCTTTAATGAATCCATTTTCACGATAGAATCTAAAGATATAATAATAGAATTCTTCTATCAATGGTAAATAAGGGCGGAGCCGATGAATATGGTTTTGAAAACATATATCATAGTCATACTTCCAAATGGCCGTGCGTCCATAATATGCGCCGCCCTCGCAGATGAGAATATCGTTTTTTGTTGCAGAACAACGTAGTATTTCATCTTTTGAAAAGAACATTTCTTTAACTGTACTAAAATCAAATGAATTCCAATATACATTTGAAGTTGTAATAAACTTTCTTATTTCACCGTCTTTATTAGGCTCATTAGCTGATGAATTCATTGCCTTTCCGGTATTGTGTAAAAACAATTCACCAACATAACACCATTTCCAGCTCTCAGGTATCTCAAACGGAATCTCATCCTCCGTGATTTCCGGCAAGGGCTTTTCCTTTTTGATTTTTCCGGCTTTGATGAGGGCTTGTTTTTCTTTTTGGATTTGCTGGTATAGTGCTTCGCCGGTACCTTCTTCGGGCCGTTGCTCCACCAGCTTGCCCTGGATGGCAAGCTGCAAAATGGATTTTTGCATATCGGCGGGGAAGCGCTTGTTGAAGTTTTCCAGGCGGTTCCAGGCTTTTTCGTAGCGATCGATATAGGGCAGGAGCTCTTCGATTTTGGCAACGATGCGTTTTTGCTCGGCAAGGGGTGGAATAGGTATTGGTGAATTAACAATCTTTTCTTTTGAAATATTAGGTTGCGCGCCGCCTTCACCCATTTTGATGAATGCTTTTCTCATTGCCATTATAATAGAATAAGTATTGGTTATGCATTCCGGTATATGGAATGCATGCGCAACAAGCCTGATTTGTTGTCATGGGTATAGATAAAATACCCAGTTTACCAATCGTTGCACCGTACATTGCCATTAAGACAGATCCAACAGGGTTGAGCCTAACGGATGTTTTTTCTAACGCAAGGGTAGAAATAAACTCAGGCACATCCGAAACATATCCATCATTTAAATCGCCAGTTTTTAACCATGGGATACTTCCGTTATAGTAATCTGCATTTGTTCTTGGTGGTGTAGCTCCTGCGCTCCAAGAGCCAATATTTCCTGTTCTTGCCCATTTCCAACTCTCCGGAATCTCAAACGGAATCTCGTCTTCCGTAATCTCCGGCAGCGGCTTTTCCTTTTTGATTTTCCCGGCCTTGATCAGCGCCTGCTTTTCCTGCTGAATCTGCCGGTACAGTTCTTCCGCGGTGCCCTCCTCGGGGCGCTGCTCCACCAGCTTGCCCTGGATGGCAAGCTGCAGGATGCTGTTTTTCAATTCCGGCGGCGTCACGGCTGGTTCCCTCCCAGCTTGGCGGTGATCTCGGCCAGCACACGGTCGATTTCGGCGTTGAGGGAGGCCCGCTCCTCCTGGTAGCGCTGAATCAGGTCCAGGGGGTCCAGGATTTCTTCCTCCTCATGGGGATACCCGCATTGATCCAGGTTGTAGCCCAGCTCCTCCGTGAGCTGCTGCACGGTGTATTCCTTCGCCTTGTCAAAGCCGTCCTGGGTCAAGGGCTTCCGGTCGTTCCACCAGGCCGCCACCGGGGCGAAATGCTCCAGCTTCATGGGCTTGGTTTTGCTGAAATGCTTGTAGCCCTCCGGCATATCCAGCCGATAGAACCAGGTGGAGGTGGTGGGGCCGGTGCGGTCAAAGAACAGGATGTTGGTGGTGATGGGAGTATAGGGGGAGAAAACGCTGGCAGGCATCCGCACGACGGTGTGCAGGTTGAACTCGGAAAGCAGCTTTTTCTTGATGTTGATTTTTGCGTTGTCGGTCCCGAACAGGAAGCCGTCCGGCAGGATCACGGCGGCGCGGCCATTCTGCTTCAAGCGGTACATGATGACGGACATGAACAGATCGGCGGTCTCGCTGGAAGCCAGGTCCGCCGGGAAATTGCTCTTCACGTCGGCCTTTTCGCTGCCGCCGTAGGGAGGATTCATCAGGATCACGTCAAACTGGTCGTCCTCTGTATAGTCCAGCACCTTGTGGGTGAGGGAGTTGGCGTGGTACACCCGGGGCACGTCCAGGCCGTGCAGCAGCATATTGGTGATGCACAGCATGTAGGGAAACTGCTTCTTTTCGATGCCGTAGATGGACGTGCCGTAGGCCGCCCGGTCGGCGGTGGTGACCACCTGCCTGTCCAGCTCCTTCAGCCAGCTGGTGATGAAGCCGCCGGTGCCGCAGGCAAAATCCGCCATTTCCTCGCCGATCTTTGGCTGGATCATTTGCGCCATGAAATCGGTGACGGCGCGGGGCGTATAAAACTCCCCGGCGGAACCGGCGCTTTGCAGCTCCCGCAGGATGGTTTCGTAGATTTCCCCGAAGGCGTGGCTTTCCTCATAATCGCCAAAGTCAACAGCGTCGATCTCGTTGATCACCTGCCGCAGCAGCACGCCGTCCTTCATGTACTGGTTGGCGTCCTCAAAGGTGGTGCGCACGATGGCCTTTTTGATGGGCGTATCCGCCGTGACCTGGATGCCGGGGATCGTTTCGCCCTCATATTCCGCGTCGCGACCCTTCAGCACCGGGAACAGCACGTTGTTGACAAAGTTCAGCAGCTTGTCGCCGGTCATGGCGCTGCCGCTCTTGTCATCATAGGCCCAATTGCTCCAGCGGCAGGGCTCCGGGATGATGGAGGTGTAGGGCTCGTTCTCCGGCGCTTCCACATCCCAATCGGCTTCCTTGGCATCGTATACTTTCAGAAACAGCATCCACGCGATCTGCTCGATGCGCTGAGCGTCGCCGTTGATGCCGGCGTCGTTGCGCATGATGTCCCGGATGCGCTTGACAAAGGTGGAAAGGTTGGTCATTTTACGCTACCTCATACAATAATTCTTCAAGCTGCCGCACTGCTTGCAAATACTTTTCTTTGCCGCCGAAGCTGGAAACGATCTTTGCCATGGAACCGAAGCGATTGAAGGGGGCGTTTTTCAGGATGCCCAATTCCTCGATCTCATAGATTCCGGCGTTCATGTAGCAATCCAGCAGCGCTTCCAGCACCTGCCGGGCTACGCCGCTGTAACGGCTGAGGAAATCGCGCTTTTTCACATCGTTGGCGCGTTCCCGGCGGGTCAAGGGCTTTTTGTCGAAAGCCACATGGCAGATGTAATCGAAATCATCCACGTCGGCCAGCCCTTCTTCGGCCTTCATGGCTTCCAGGTCGATGCCGCGTTCCCGCAGCAAATCCCGGATAGCGGTCTTTTTTTGCTCGGCAGACCAGCCACGGATAAATCCATCCAGGGAGGCATATTGGCCCAGAATGTTGGACTTGGTGTAATCCACAATGCTTTCCTGACGCAGGAGCTTACCTTGGGCGTCGTAGACGGAAACGCTTTTGCCGATGACCTCCACCCGGCAGCCGGATACATCCACATGATATTTGACTTGATTTTCCCGGAGTGTACCAGGCGGTGTGATCGGGTCATCCCCCGGAGCTGGCAGGGGCCAGTCTGGATCAAAATGATCATCCTGCTCAATGGGGCCGTCCCAATCCGGGTCTGCGAACAGGCGGGTTACGTTGCGGAAATCCATCACCACAAAATGCGTCTTGCCGTCCTTCTCCCTGAGGCGCGTGCCGCGGCCGATAATCTGCTTGAATTCGGTCATGGAGCCGATCATCTCATCCAGCACAATCAGCTTGGTCATTTTGCAGTCTGCGCCGGTGGAAAGCAGCTTGGATGTGGTGGCGATGACCGGATAGGGAGCCGATACGGAAATGAAATAGTCCAGCTTGCTTTTGCCGTACGCGTCGCTGCCGGTGATGCGCACCACATAATCCGGGTTCTTCTGCACCATATCGGCGTTGCAGTTGACCAGAGCCATGCGCATACGCTCGGCGTGATCCTCGTTGGCGCAGAACACGATGGTTTTCTGCATGCGGTCCGTCTGCTTCAGGTATTGGGTGATTTCCTGGGCCACCTGCTGGGTGCGGTCGTCCAGGATCAGGTTGTAATCAAAATCGCTGTTGGTATAAATACGGTCAGCGATCACATTCCCGTTTCGATCCACCTGGCCTTTATAAGGCCGCCAGCCTTCCCCGATGTTGGTGCGCACGTTGATCACGCGGAAAGGCGCAAGGAAGCCGTCGTCAATGCCTTCCCGCAGGCTGTATGTATAGATCGGCTCACCAAAGTAATCAATGTTGGAAATATAGCGCGTTTCCTTGGGCGTCGCCGTCATGCCGATCTGGGCGCTGTCGGAAAAGTATTCCAGGATCTTGCGCCAGTTGCTGTCCTTCTTGGCTGACCCGCGGTGGCACTCGTCCACGATGACCAGATCGAAAAAGTCATTCCGGAACAACGCTTTCAGCCGTTGAAGGGTATCGGTTTCCGCATCGCCGTTTTCTTCTTCGTCGTCATTCCCGGTCAGCTGCTGATAGAGCGAAAAGTATACTTCATAGGAGGTAATGGATTTGGGGTCATCCTTATTGAAATTGATTTTATGGATCGTTTTTGCCAGCGGCGCAAAATCCTGCTGGATGGACTGATCCACCAGAATATTCCGGTCTGCCAGGTACAGCACCTTGCGGATCAGCCCGCTGGACAGCAGACGGTAAACAATCTGAAAGGCCGTATAGGTTTTGCCTGTGCCGGTCGCCATCACCAGCAGCAAACGCTTCTGCCCGGCGGCGATGGCCTCCACCGTGCGGTTGACGGCGTTGCGCTGATAATAGCGCGGCGGATAGGTGGTTTGGCTGGTATAAAAAGGCTGAGATGCGGCTTTCTGAACCTCAGGAGAAGGATGCCGGGCTTGTTCATAGCGGGCAAGCAGTTCAGCGGGAGATGAAAAAGAGGCCATCGGCAGTTGTTGTTCCTGGCCCGTTAAAAAATCATGCTCACAAAACCCAGCGCCATTGGAACTGTACGCAAAGGGAATATCCATCATCTGCGCGTATTCCATCGCCTGCTGCAGGCCATGGGACACGGTATGATTATCGTCCTTTGCTTCCACAATGGCTATGGGCGTGCTGCTGTTCAGCCACAATATATAATCCGCGCGCTTTGGCTGCCCTCGGGATACCAGATTACCACGAAGATTGATCCGACCATCTGTAATTTTGGTCTCCATGCTGATGTGGTTTGTATCCCATCCGGCGGCAACCAGCGCAGGCGTGATAGAGCGGAGCTTGACCTCTTCCTCTGTCATTTTGCTTCTCTCCTCCTTTTCAGGGGATGTGCCTACAATAATCCATTTTTATTATACCATGAAGTATCGAATTGGGAAAGCATTCTTCTCTGCAAGCCCTGTGGCGTAAATTGCCGCAGGGCTATTTTTTGTACCTGTCAGCGTTCATTCAGGATGGTGCGAAAACTTGCGCACGCAATTCCTCATGGTCACATCCGCTGTCCGATAACAGGGGATTCCCGAAACCGAAATGTCCGAACAGTGGGGGCTGTCAAAAACTCCAACTGTCCGAAATCACGGGTACATTTTAGGAAAAGCGGCCCCCAAAACGTGAAAACCCGCATGAACGCTGGGTTTCATGCGGGTCGGGCGATGGCGGAGCGGGTGGGATTCGAACCCACGTGCCGGTTGCCCGACAAACTGATTTCGAGTCAGCCCCGTTATGACCTCTTCGATACCGCTCCATGGCAACGCCGGCATTATACCATAAGCCCGGCCCCTTTGGCAAGCATCGGCTGCATCGTCGCACAGGGACGTCACGCAGGGCGGAGCGGGCGCTGCCGGAGCGGCGCCCGCTCCATTGTTTTTCGGGGCTCATTCTGCTATAATAACCGCATCTTTTTCTAAGGAGGAACGCTTTATGATCGCTCCCTTTCCGCCCATGGGCTGGAACAGCTGGGACTGCTACGGCGCCGCGGTTACGGAGGAACAGGTCCGCCGGAACGCGGAATATATGGCGGCCCATCTGCTTCCCTACGGCTGGGAATACGTTGTCGTCGATATCCAGTGGTCGCGGCCCAACGCCGTCAACCATCAGTATGAGCCCTTTTCCGAGCTGTGCATGGACGGCTTCGGGCGGCTGATTCCCGCGGAAAACCGTTTTCCCAGCGCAAAGGGCGGCGCCGGCTTTAAGCCGCTGGCGGACTATATCCATTCCCTGGGACTGAAGTTCGGCATCCATATCATGCGGGGGATGCCCCGGATGGCTGCCCACCGGCGGCTGCCCATCGCGGGCAGCGACGGCTTCTGTCATCTCGCGGCGGATCCCTACTCCATCTGCGCATGGAATCCGGATATGTACGG
>JAFRHH010000004.1 GCA_017433405.1 Clostridia bacterium
GTACCGTACTGGGCGGAAAGCATCCGGGCGCAGTAGTATATTCCCCGGGTTACCACCCGATACCGCAGATCGTCATCCGCCTGGATTTCCAGATTGATAATCAGCCGGATCAGGGCGTTCGATTGGGGGGCCTTCGCCGTGAATCGGATATCGTAATGCACGGTCCGCTCGCCGGCGGCGCTTTCCTCCGAGTTCATCGGCGTGATCCGCTGATTTCCGTCCAGCCTTCCGCCTTCATCCTGGTGAACCGGAAAGGAGGATACCTGCGGCTTATTCTCGAAGCAGTTGGCAATGATATATTCGTCCGTAAAGCCCGCGAACTCCGGAATACACATCCGCATCAGCGGAGCCAGAATCGCCTCATGGGAGACAGATTTTGTCCGCGAATCGCGTTAGCGTGAGCGGTTACAAAATCGTCATCCGGACAGAATGACAGACGTGAACTGCCGTTCACAGAGGAGAAGATCTTCTTGGCGTTCCTGTCCAGGGCGGCTTCGTCCCCGGCGTGATCCATCGTGTTGGCGATACTCGTTTGCAGGGCCATGATCATCTTCCCCCTCTCCCCAATTTCATTTTACAGCAAGCCTGCCGTGAACGCAACAGGGAAAGCGCAGGTACGGGAAAACCCCGGAACGTGGGTTACTGTTCAGGACCTGACCGGAGTAAAAAGGAGCCTTCCAGTGCATTTCTGGAAAAAATGATTGACCCGGTCGTGAACAGTAACTTTTTTTATGCCTCTGCATAAGCTTGTGTGGTATTCAGAATAATCAGGACCTCGTCTCTGCCGCTATCAGCATCTTCAATGCCCGTCCTGGTGAATTTTCCCCACAAAGCCATCTGCTCCTGCTTCCTGCTTTTTCATGCCAAGGGCGGCCCGGATGAAGCCCAGGAACAGCGGGTGAGGCCGGTTGGGGCGGCTTTTGAATTCCGGATGGAACTGGACGCCGACGAAGAAGGCTTCCCCGGGGATTTCCACGGTTTCCACCAAGCGGCCGTCCGGCGACAGGCCGGAAAGGCAGAGGCCCGCCTTTTCCAGGGGCTCCCGGTATTCATTGGCGAATTCATAGCGGTGGCGGTGGCGCTCGGAAATCTCCGCCGCGCCGTAGCAGCCGGCGATCACCGTATCCGGCGCCAGGAGGCAGGGATAGCGGCCCAGCCGAAGGGTGCCGCCCTTTTCGATTTCCTCATACTGCCCCGGCATAAAGTCGATCACCCGGTAAGGAGCGTTTTCATCGAATTCCCGGGAGTTCGCCCCCGTCAGGCCGGCGACGTTCCGGGCGAATTCGATCACGGCCACCTGCATTCCCAGACAGATTCCGAAATAAGGCAGATGGTACTCCCGGGCATAGGCGGCCGCGAGGATCATGCCCTCGATTCCCCGCCCGCCGAAGCCGCCGGGGACGATGATGCCCTGCAGCCCGGCAAGCTTTTCGCCGATGTTTTCCTCCGAAAGGAGATCGGAGTCAATCCATTCGATCTCCACCTTCACATCCTGAGCATAGCCCGCGTGGCGCAGGGCCTCCGCCACGGAGAGATAGGCGTCGTGAAGCTGGACGTATTTCCCGATCAGGCCGATTCGAACCCGCCGGGTCTGATGGCGGATTCGCTCCACGAGGGCCTCCCAGTCCCGGAGATCCGGCGCGGGATTTTTCAGTCCCAGTTCCCGGCAGACCACCGCGGCCAGGCCCGCCTTCTCCAGCATCAGGGGGGCTTCGTAAAGGGTCGGCAGGGTCGTATTTTCGATGACGCAGTCTTCCTTCACGTTGCAGAAATGGGCGATCTTGGAAAAGATCGTCGGATCCTCGATTTTTTCGTCGGCCCGCAGGACGATGATGTTCGGGGAGATGCCCATGCCCTGGAGCTCCTTGACGCTGTGCTGGGTGGGCTTGGATTTATGCTCCCCGCTGGCCCGGAGATAGGGCACCAGGGTTACATGGATATAGAGCGCGTTCTCCCGCCCCGCTTCCAGGCCGACCTGGCGGATCGCTTCGATAAAGGGCTGGCTTTCGATATCCCCGATCGTTCCGCCGATTTCGGTAATCACGACCTCCGCTTCGGTCTTCTCCCCGACCCGGTAAATAAAGCGCTTGATTTCGTCGGTGATATGGGGAATCGTCTGAACCGTCGAGCCGAGGTAGCCGCCCTGGCGCTCCCGGGCGATGACGTTCGCGTAGACCTTGCCGGTGGTCAGATTCGAATACCGGTTCAGGTCCTCGTCGATAAAGCGCTCGTAGTGGCCCAGATCCAGATCGGTTTCCGCGCCGTCCTCGGTGACATAAACCTCCCCGTGCTGATAGGGGGACATGGTTCCCGGATCCACGTTGATATAGGGATCCAGCTTCTGGGCCGCGACCCGGATTCCCCGGGCCTTCAGGAGGCGGCCCAGGGAGGCGGCTGTGATGCCTTTCCCCAGGCCGGAGACGACGCCGCCGGTGACGAAGATGTATTTTGTCATGGTTTGCTCCTTTGCTTTTGGTCGGTTTTGGCATCAGGTCAGACAGGGGGACAGTTCTTCTGTCCTGGCTGACAGGAAGAACCGTCCCCCTGTCTGCCACGGTTCCCGCGTTCTTTATTCAGCCTGGCGAATCCAGGGAAGGTATTCGTCCGGGATGACCGCCCGGAACCGGGGGAGCCAGGCTTCGAAATCGGCCAGGATGGTCTCCGCCTTCGGGGAACCGGTGGCCTTTACATGGGCCTCCA
>JAFRHH010000019.1 GCA_017433405.1 Clostridia bacterium
TCATTATCATCATTGTCTTCATCATCGCTCATCTTATTTTCGTCAAGAAGAACCGGTTCGACAATCTTTGGAATAATAACTGCGCCCTCATCGCCGTTATCATCGTCATCAATAACGTCTTCCAGCGGATTAACAGGGATGATGACCGCGGGAGAGGAATTTTCGTTTTCATCTTCATCCTCTCCATCGGTGTCTTCGTCTTCCGACTGCGGAACCGGATCCTTAATCTCGGGAATCACCGGAAGATCATTCCCCTGATTGGAACCAGCTTCGTTGTTCCCTTCAGGGATGTCCGGATTAACCGCGGAGCTCAGCTGAAGCTCGTCGTTGCTGTTTCCCTGACCGTTTCCAGCCGCAGACGGAAGCTGCTGATCATACGTCCTGTCCTGGACACCGATGATCTCGCCGTTTTCATCTTTGATAAACTCTTTTTCGCCTGATATTAATATAGGAAGAAGTTCCTTTTCTGTATCGGTCAGTGAGGTCCATTCCTCACCAAGAATAGAAGCCGGATCCGCATTCAGGTCTCCGTTCGCCCGTTCCTGAAATAGATCATATATCCTTTTCAGGTTGACGAAATTGATCGTACCCGCCGCGTTCTCTTCCGCCAGCTCTTCGATGGTGCCAGATTCAGCCACAGCCAGGTTAGGCTCATAAGCAGCAGGAGTTACTGCCGATGTAAATAACACGGCCAGTGCCACCAGCATTCCCATTAACCTACGGATCAAGCTCTTCATAATCTTTTCTCCCATGCTTTTATTTCACAACGCAAAGCAGAGTTGTGAGGAATTCCACATACTTGCATGCTGTTATATTCTATATCAGTTCTGATACGTTGTCAACGCTAATGCGATTATTTTGTGTCAGTATTGATATGTATAACTTTATTTAGATTTGTTATTTTGCATGGGATGGCCCTGATTCCTGTTTGAATAAGGTGAGGCGGCTGTGTCCCGGGGAGACAAAGCAAGCCGCCCATGCGGGCGGCAGTTAGTCGGAATCTAAAACTAGTTTTAATTGGGAGGTGAGGCAGTGAGCAAGGTAAGTGATCTTCGAAACAGGCTGGGCATGACTCAGGAAGCTTTTGCGGAGTTTTGTGATGTTTCCCGTGCCTCGATTGCCCGATATGATGCCGGCGCCCCTCTCAGCCGTCTGAACGCAGAAAAAATCGCCAGAGCCTGCGATGTTTCCATTGATTTTCTATTGGAATTTGAAGCGGCTGATGAAGGAATGAAGGTGCCGTTCGAAAACGATGCCCTGCCCCTTTCAGAAGATGAGAAGCAGGTGCTGGATGATTTTCGGGCCCTCTCACCCCGGGGAAAGCGAAGAGCCATGGAGACGCTGCAGGAGCTGCACATCGTTTATGCGAAACAATAACCTGCCAGGCAGAATGAAGCTCCGCGATCAGCTCAGCGCAATCTTCTGCTCCATCGTGGTCACCAGCGGCGTCATCCCGAGTTTCTCATAGAAGCTGAAAGCCGGGCTGTTAAAATTCCACGCGTGCAGCGTAAGTCGGTCGCAGCCCAGAGCCGCCGCGGCCTCCAGGGTTCTGTTGTACAGCATCCGGCCGATCCCCCGGCCCCGGAACTGTTCATCCACGCACAGGTCGTCGATATACAGGGTCTTTACCGGCCAGGTTGATGTGGTCTCCTTTGTCTCTTCCAGCATGCAGAACGCGTAGCCCGCGACCTGTCCATCCTGAACAGCCACAAAAACCGGACGGTTTTTGTCCCTGAAGATCTCCTTCAGCTCTTCCTCCGTATATTTGATGCCGCCCGCCTTGAAAAGATCCGGGCGGCCCTCCGCGTGAACCTGGCACACCTGGTGCAGCAGCTCCCTGATTTTCGCCAGATCCTTCTCCTCCGCGCTGCGGATCACAATGCTGCTCATCGCTTCATCTCCTCTCCTGTACCTTCGCATATATGAATTATCCTGTAAACAGCCCCGGCAGCCTGATCGGCCGCCGGGGCTATGACTATAAACCATGTTATACTAGTTCACGTTAGAATTTGCCGGAGGCAAAGCTCTTACGTGAACGTATATGCCGCGGGCAGGACGATGGTTTGGCAATCAATTCCGTTCGCGAGTATAACAGCCCGAATCACCGGATTTCCGCGCCGAGCCTGAACTTCAGGTTCCCAAGGATCTTCTTGACAAACCGTTCCACATCCTCCGGCGTCAGCGCCTTGTCCTCCGGCTCGAAGCGGATCTTGAAGGCCATGCTCTTCCGGCCGGCCCCGATCTGCTCCCCGCGGTAGATATCGAACAGCTCCACATCGCTGACCCGCGGGCAGGCCTTCGCGATCTCCTTCATCAGGTCGCCGCATGGCACCTCCTCCGCCACCGTCAGCGCCAGATCCCGGATGACCGCCGGGTGCGCGGACAGCGGATGGTAACGGAAGCTGGCGGCCGCGTGGCTCATCATCCGGGGATAGTCGATCTCCCCCAGGAAGATCTTATGGTTCGCCTTGCTGTCCTTATGCAGCTTCAGCTCCGCGGTCACCTCGTTGGCCAGCTTGCCGAACACGCCGACCCGCTCGCCCTCGCACAGGAGATAGGCCGCGATTCCCGGATGCAGGTAGCTGACGTCCTCCGCCCGCTCCACATCAAACCGCAGCCCAAAGGCCTGGCCCAGCGCCTCCAGGCTTCCCTTGACGGTGAAAAAGTCCTCATCGTCTCCGAAGGCGGCAAAGCCCAGATGCGGGATCTCCTGAGGGGCCTCGCCCTTTTTTCCGGGGCGGTATACATTGCTGATTTCGAAAATCCGGCCCTCGTTGTTGCCCTTCTTCAGGTTCTCCACCACGATATGCAGCATGCTGGGCGCCAGCAGCGGGCGCATCACGGAAAGGTTGACGGAGATGGGATTCTCGATCCGGAGCACGTTCCGCTCCGGCGCCTCCGCGGGAATCCGGAGCTCGTCCAGATCCGCGTCGGCATAGAAGGACAGGGTGCAGACCTCGTGATACCCCTGGGCGCAGAGAACGCTCAGGACCCGATCCTTTCGCTGCTGCTCCGGGTTCTTGCCGCCGCTGGTCACCGTGGCGGCCTTCAGGAAGGTCGGCACCACATGCTCGTAGCCATATTCCCGGATGACCTCCTCCGCCAGATCCGGCTCGCCGACTTCGATATCCTCCCGGTACCGGGGGGCCGTCACCTCCAGGGAATCCCCGCTGCGGACGACCTCGAAGTTCAGCCGCTTCAGAATGCTCAGAACCTCCTTCGCCGGCACCCTGATCCCGAGAATGTCATTGATCCGCTTCAGGCTGGCGGTGAAATGCTTTCCTTCCCGGGGAGCGCCCGCGCTGCAGTCAAAGGCGCTGGCCGTGATTTCCCCGCAGTCCAGCTCCTGAATCAGATGCAGGGCCCGGGCCATGCCCAGCTCCGTAATGTATTCGCTGACCCCCTTTTCGAACCGGGCGGAGGAATCGCTGCTCTGGCCCAGGGCCCGGGAAGTCCGCCGCACGTTGTCCCGGGCGAACTTGGCGGCTTCAAAGAGCAGCTGCGTCGTCTTTTCCGTGATTTCGCTGTTGAGCCCGCCCATGATGCCGGCCAGGGCGACGGGACGATGGCCGTCGCAGATGACGAGGTTTTCGCTCGTCAGCGTGAACTCCTTCTCATCCAGCGTCTGGATCTTCTCGCCGTTTTCAGCGCGGCGGACAATAATCCGCTTCTCCTGCAGCTGGTCCATATCGAAGGCGTGCATGGGCTGGCCGATCTCCAGCAGCACATAGTTGGTAATATCCACGACGTTATTGATGGACCGCAGGCCGCACAGGGCCAGATGCCGCCGCATCCACCGGGGGCTTTCCCGGATCGTAATGTCCTTGACGGCGTGCCCCAGGTACCGCGGGCAAAGATCCGGCGCCTCGACGGTAATGTCCAGCCCCTCGACGCGGGTCTGGCTGCAGGTATAGTCCAGGGCGGGCATTTTCAGCTCCCGTCCCAGGACGGCGGCCACTTCCCGGGCGATCCCCAGAACGCTCTGGCAGTCCGGCCGGTTCGCCGTCACGGAGATATCGAAGATCGCGTCGTCCAGCCCGGTAATCTCCCGGATATCCGTTCCGGGCACGGTCTCCTTCGGCAGATCCAGCAGCCCGTAGACCTCCGCCCCGGGATACAGATCCTCGTTCAGTCCCAGCTCCTCGCCGGAGCACAGCATGCCGTTGGAGGGAATCCCCTTGAGCGGCTTCGCTTTGATGGTCACGCCGCCGGGAAGCGTCGCCCCGTCCAGGGCCGCGGGGGTATGCATCCCCGCGTAGACGTTCGGCGCGCCGGTGACGATCTGGATATCCGCTCCCGCCGCCCCGCAGTTTACCTGACAGATATACAGATGGGTTCCCTCCACCGCCTCGCAGGAGGTGACCTCTCCGACGACGACCCGGCTGATCTCCGCGCCGGGCCGGATCAGCTCCTCGACTTCAAAGCCGCAGCTGAAAAGCTTCTCCTGCAGCTCCTCCGGAGTTACATTCAGATCCACGTATTCCTTCAGCCAGCTGTATGGCACCTTCATGGGTCTCTCACCTCTCCCTTCCTTACTGGAACTGCTTCAGGAAACGAAGATCGTTTTCAAACAGCAGGCCGATGTTGTTGATTCCGTACTTGAGCATGGTAATCCGCTCAATGCCGATGCCGAAAGCGATGCCGGAGTAGACCGACGAATCGATGCCGCAGTTCTCCAGCACCCTGGGATGCACCACGCCGCCTCCGAGGACCTCGATCCAGCCGGTATGCTTGCAGAGGCCGCAGCCCTTCCCGCCGCATTCAAAGCAGCTCACGTCCACCTCCACGCTGGGCTCCGTGAAGGGGAAATAGCTGGGCCTCAGCCGGGTCCGGACGCTTTCGTCAAACAGCTGCTGAACAAACCGGTCCAGCATGCCCTGCAGGTCGCAGAGCGTAATCCCCCGGTCCACCACCAGGCCTTCCATCTGATGGAACATGGGGGAATGGGTCGCGTCGCTGTCCGACCGGAAGACACGGCCGGGCACAAGCACCTTGATGGGCGGCTTCTGCCGGTCCATGACGCGGATCTGGCCGCCGCTGGTCTGGGTGCGCAAAAGCCATTCACCCGGCAGGTAGAAGGTATCCTGCATGTCCCGGGAGGGATGATCCTTCGGGACGTTGAGCCGGGTAAAGTTGTGATCGTCATCCTCAATCTCCGGACCCTCGAATACCTCGAAGCCCATGCCGGCAAAGACATGGATGATTTCGTTTTTTACCTGGGTCAGCGGATGAAGCCCGCCCATGGGGCGAACCTTTCCGGGAAGGGTGATATCCACAGCTTCCTTCCGGTTCCGGGCCTGCAGCTCCAGCTGCGCCATCCGCTCGCTCAGCGCCCGATACTGCTCCTCCGCCTGGACCTTGAATTCGTTGATGATCTTGCCCACGGAGGGTCTCTCCTCCTTCGGCACGGCGCCCAGGCCCTTCATCAGCTCGGCAATGCTGCCCTTTTTTCCCAGATATTCCTGCCAGAAAGCGGCCAGGTTGTCTTTGGAATCGATCTGACCGATCCGCTGCCCCATCTGATCCCGGAGCTCCCGGATTTTCTGTTCAATGCCCATTTCCCTTTTCACTCCTCTTCTTTCCTACTGGGCCTCCCTGACCAGCCGCTTAACGTCCTCAACCACCATGCCGATATTGGCGTTGGCGGCCATGTTCGCCTCCACGATCTTGCAGCTGTGCATCACGGTGGTATGATCCCGTCCCCCGAACACGGATCCGATCTGTGGCAGGCTCATGCCGGTCATCTCCCGGGTCAGGTACATGGCGATCTGCCGCGGAACGGTAATCTCCCGCTTCCGGGTCGGCCCCGTCAGCTCGCCGATCGTCAGCCCGTAATAGTCGCTCACGGTCTGCATGATCAGCTCCGCCGTAACCTGCTTCTGCTTCTTCTGGTCAAAAATCTCCTTCAGGGCTTTTTCACACAGCTCCTGGGTAATCGGCTCCCGGATCAGGCTGGAGTAGGCCACCAGCCGCGTCAGGCATCCCTCCAGCTCCCGGATATTGCTGTCGATCTTTCCGGCGATCAGCTGCAGCACATCGTCCGGAACGGTAATGCCTTCCTGCTGCGTCTTTTCCCGCAGGATCGCCACCCGGGTATCCACGTCCGGCCGCTGAATATCCGCTACGAGCCCCCACTCAAAGCGGGAGCACAGCCGTTCCTCCAGGCGCTGGATGTCCTTCGGCGGTTTGTCGCTGGTCAGAACGATCTGCTTGTTGGCGTTGTGAAGTTCGTTAAAGGTATTAAAAAACTCCTGCTGCGTACTCTCCCGGCCGGCGATGAACTGAATATCATCCACCATCAGCACATCCACCTTGCGGATCTTCTCCCGGAACTCATAGGTCTTCTTGGTCTGGATAGCGCTGATCAGCTCATTGGTAAAGCTTTCGCTGGTCATGTACAGGATTCGCTTTCCCGGATCGTTCTCATGAATAAAATGACCGATCGCCTGCATCAGATGCGTTTTCCCCAGCCCCACGCCGCCGTAGATAAACAGCGGATTATAGGCTTCAGCGGGGCTTTCCGCCACCGCCAGCGCGGCGGCATGGGCAAAGCGGTTTCCGCTGCCCACCACGAAGCTTTCGAAGGTATACTTGGGGTTCAGTCGGGGATCCCCCGCGGGCGTCCCTCCGTTCCCCGCGCCGTTCCCTTCCATCTCCTCCAGCTCCCGCCGGGTAATCAGCCTGGCCAGCATCGGCTTTCCCGCGGCCTCCGACAGCCGCTTCCCGATCAGCGGGCCGTATTTCTTATCCAGGGTGCCGATCATCTGTTCCATTTTGACGCAGATCAAAAGCCGGTCATCCTCCAGCTTGACCGGATACATATTGCCGTCCACCCAGGTTGTATAGGATACATAATTCATGTCCCGCACCAGCAGGGCGCAGGTTCTCTCCCATAATGACTCGATATCCATCCCAACGACTCCTCTGAAGCCGTCCCCTCACCATGGACCGGTGCCGGGGAAAGCCTGGTTTTCGCTGAACCATCCGAAACAGCGCATAAAAACCCCTTCCCGATCGTTTCAGGCTCGATCCAACGGGAAAACGGGCTTGTGGATAACCGACCGGGCTGTGGAAAAATGACTCCATCTGACAAAACCGGCCTGACCATCTTAACAAAAAGTGAAAGGAATATCAAGCTGTTCCGTCTCCTTTTCCCTGTGGATAATTTTTTCCAAAATGTAAGAATTTTTTATCCCGATCCCCTACCTTTTGTGGGCTTTCCGGATCTTCTCCACCAGATTTATGATTTTCCGGACGATTGTGATCCTGAGTTGATTTTGTATTGATCGTTTTTTTCTTTTTTGAACCGAAAAATTAATAATCCGTAATATTCTCCCCCCCGAGGACGTCAGAATGATAGGAATTCCGCGCGTTTTGTGGTAAAATAACAATGGATTTCAGCCTTCGGGGGGGGAAAAGATGATTGAATCCTGGCAGGTTCGGGACGCGCTTCGGCCGCGCCTGGGTACAGCTTTAACG
The DNA here is from genome assembly GCA_017433405.1 of Clostridia bacterium. GTDB lineage: Bacteria > Bacillota > Clostridia > Christensenellales > Aristaeellaceae > Aristaeella. Next base: position 7,480 of record JAFRHH010000019.1, read on the forward strand.
GACGATCCCGACTTCTGTGAGGAGCTGGCCCGGACGCTCCGTGCCTACGCCCCCTATCGGGACAGCTTCGCGGATCTGGCCGCCCGCCTGGAAGACCGGCTTTTCAACCTGCTCTATGAGCGGCTCGGTCCCGGCATGGCCGCAAAAATGGACAGCGGGGACTGGCGAAGAATCCGGACCGCGGAACTCCAGGACGCGGCTGACGACCTGCTGGGGGTTCTCTTCGATGATCTGAAGGTCTATTCCGTAAGCTACGAAGCGCTGCATGCCTATTGTATGGATACGGGCTCCTTTTCCGCCCTGCGGGTGCTCTATACCCGTTATGACCGGTTTATGGAGCCCGGGGAGAAGCGCATTATCGCCCGTATTATCCGGGATAATTATCCCTCCTCCCTCTGGGAAAAATGGCTGAATCCGGCCGATCTGTAAAGGCCTGCCCGCCGTCCGACTGAAAGGAAGATATGAACATGTTAAGCGTGTCCCGGGATCTTTTCGAGGTGCTTTCCCTGGTTTCACGCTACCTGTTTGTCCTGCTGGTGCTGATGCTGGTTTTCCGCGGCCTTGCCGCCCTTTTGGCCGCCGCGCGGCAGCGGAGCGATCAGATCCGGAATCTTCCTGGAGCCGGCTATGTCGGAGAGCTCGTGGTCGTTTCCGGGAACGGGGAGCTGCGGAGCGAAACCTGGTTTCCGGTACCAAAGGAAGGGGTGCTCGGCTCCGTTCGCTCCTGCGATCTTTATGTTCCCTGCCGGGGAATCCGGAAACATCATCTGGACTTTTCCTGGCAGGAGGGGACGGGGCTTTTGCTTCATCCCCGCAGCGGCTGCGAGGCTTCTGTCGGAACCGTCCCGCTGGACTGCCGCTCGGACCCCCGCAGCGCGCCGCTCCGCCATGGCGCCTGTCTGTCCGTCGGCAGCGCCGTCCTTCGCTTCCTCGTTTTTGCGGCCCTGGCCCCGTCGGAAGGAAGCGATCCTGCCGTGCCTTACGGGGATGCCGCTGCCCGGGTCCCCGGCCCCTTGGGCGGGAAACCGGTTCCCTTCGAGGGGGCTATGCCCCCTTTCCCGGCCCCGGCCCCCGGTTCGGAAGCCGTTTTCTTCGGAAGCCCGGAACAGCCGTATCCCGTCCCGGCCCCCGGTTCGGAACCCGTTCCCTTCGAAAACCCGATGCCGCCGTCTCCCGCTGAACCCCGGAGGAGGCGTTCGGATCGCTGGAAGGAGGACTGGAGTGATTGAGTAAAAAGAAGTCCTCCTCCGTCCGCGGGCTTTTCCTGTCCCAGATCGTCTTTTTCGCGCTGGCCTTCCTGCTGCTCGCCGTTCAGGAAGGCGACTGGCGCTTCTATGCCCTCGCGGCCGGCTGGCCCTGTCTGACCCTGATCGCCGGGCTGCTTTTTCCCTCCCTGTTCAGGACGGATCGGATGCTCGGGGCGCTGTCCCTCTTCTTCGCCGGCCTGCTTCTGCTGCTGACCGCTGCGTATGCGCCATCTCAGCTGCCAGGCCGGCTGATCTGGCTGGGGTTCGGGCTGCTGATCTTTCTCCTGTCCCCCTCCCTTTTTCCGTCCGTCCTGCTTTCTCCGCCCTGCAGCTGGGGAGCGGGCCTGCTGGCCACGGCCGCCCTGGGGGCAAAGCTGGTCTGGCCTGGTTCTTTTGAGTCCGGGGCTGTCGCCTCCGCGCTGCTGCTGATCCCCCTTGGCGCGCTGATGAGCCGCCGAAGTTTTCTCCCGGTTTTCGTTCTTTCCGCGGCCGGTCTTTCCCTGATGCTTCTGAACGCGGACTGGGCGTCCGCCCTGGTCTTTGGGATGACCTTTTCGCTTTTGCTCTTTCTGTCCTCCGGAAGCTATGCCATGCTGCTGGCCGGACTGCTTGAAAGTGGCGGACTCTGGGGCGGGTTCATGCTCCTCTTCCCTCCGCTTGCGCTGTCGGACCTCCCCCGTCTCTCCCCGGCGGCCCTGGCTTCCGCCTTCTCGGGCGGCCTGTTTGGAACGGGCCTGGGGCTGGGCAGCGGTTTGCCGGCTGAATCAGCCTCCGGGCCATGGCCCCTTCTGCTCGCCGGCGAGCAGTTCGGCCTCATCTTCCTCGTCTGTCTGCCGGCGATTCTCGCGCTGCTGTTGGCCAGGATGGCCGCCGCGGCCGCTTCCTCCGCCAAATGTCCGTCCCTCTTCGCCATGGGAAGCGTACTGCTGCTCGGTCTTCGGGGGCTGCTCTCCCTCGCCGCCTGCGTCGGATGGCTTCCGCTCCCGTCCTTTGGATTCCCGCTGCTTTCCACGGATCCTGCCACCGGGATGGCGGACTTTTTTCTGGCGGGAGCCGCCTCCGGGCTGCTGGATGCCCAGGCGAGGGAACTGAAGGAGGATTCACGCCTGGCCATGCTGGCCCGATAGGAGGGGAACAATCATGAAACTGATGCGTCACCGTTTCAGGGTGCTTTTCCTCCTGCTGCTCCTGCTGCTCGCCGCCTCCGCCGCGCTGCTTTTCCTTCGTGGCCTTCGTTCTCCGGCCTCGTCCGGCGCGGTTCCCGGGCGCGTGCTGACGGGCGACCTGTCGGAGGGCATCATTCCCGGGCGGATCTGGGACCGGGCCGGCACCCTGCTGGCCGAAACCCGGGATGGCGTCCGCACCTATGCCGAACCCGCGGAACGGCGGGCTTCCCTGGTTCATCTGCTGGGTCTTCCCTCCGGTCTGATCCCCGGCGGGGTGGAAACCCTCCGGGCCGCCGATCTGTATGGGCTGCGCCCAAACCTTTCGGAGGCGGTCTCCCGGCTGATCAAAAAGCAGCCGCGTTCCGGGTTTGATCTGACCCTGACCGTCTCCGCCGGGCTGTGCGAGGAAATTCTTCGCGCCGCGGCATCTCATCCCGAGACCGCGGGAAAAGCCTGCTGCGCGGTTGTGATCCATCCGGTCACCGGGGAAATCGCGGCCATGGCTTCCCTGCCCACCTTCGATCCCCAGAACCTGACCCCGGAGGAGGGCGAAGCCCTCAAAACAGCCGCGGGAAAGCCGCTCCTGAACCGGGTGACCGAAGGCCTTTATCCCCTTGGCACCCTGGAAAGCGAATTCTCCCCGATCCCCTTTCCCCTCAGCGGCGCTTTGCTTTTTCGGGATCTGGTTACCGTGGAGGCGAAGGAACCGATGGTGACCCCGCTCCGGCTCTGCCTGATGGCCTGCGCGGTCGCCGCGGACGGGATCATGCCGGAGCCCCGGCTGATCAGCACCGTGAAAACTTCCGCCGGCGGCGTCGTGGTGCCCTGGTCCACGGCGTCCCTGGGGCGCTACTGTTCCGGGGAGGAGGCTGCCAGGCGGCGGGACGCCATGAAGGCCGCCGTATCCTCCGGCGCGGCTCCCCTGTATGATCCCACCCTGAACCTGCACGCGATGACCGGTACCGCACCCTTTCCGGAAAACGCGGAGGCGGGGCCGGGCCAGTTTGACTGGTGCGTCGCCTTTAACAGCCAGCCGGATCTTCCCTGGGCGCTCTGCGTCCTAGTGGAGGATCCGGCTCCCGCGGAGGGCGACAGCCATCCCGCCGCTCTGATCGCCGGAGATCTCTTCTCCTGGATCAAAGCCCATCCCCAGCTGGTCGACAGAAAGGAATGAATGAAACGATGAAAAAAGCCCTGTCCCTGGTGTTCACGCTGCTTCTCCTGCTCTCCTCCCCGGCCCTGGCCGCCCCCACGCCGACGCCCATGCCGCTTCCGATTACGGAGGACGTTGTTCAGGAAGTTCCCGAACTGATCCAGAAGCTGCTGGATCAGGCCTTTGCCGAATGGCAGGCCGGGGATGGCAATGAGCTGAAAAAGCGAAATAAGTATACGGACTGGAACGGCTCAACGACGGGATACGGCTGGTGCGGCGGTTTCATTACCTGGTGCGCCCTGGAGGTGGGAATCCCGCAGGAAACCAGAACCAGGGTCAAAAGTCAGGAAGTGGAAGGCGTCTTTCATATAAAGGAAGCCGGTGTCGGAAAGCTGGTGAACGGCTATTCAAAGCTGAACCGAACGACGATGATTCCCCAGAAGGGCTTCATCTGTGTCTTCGGCAACCGGGATCAGAAGTTCGCCGGGCTGACACCGCTGTATCATGTCGGGCTGGTATACGATGTGGTAAAGCTGCCGGACGGGCGCTACCGGGTAACAACCATCGAAGGCAATGTCTCCTCTCCCGGGGATGATTCCCATAAAAAAGCAGCCCACGCCATCCGGATGTTCGTCCGGGATTATGATCCTCTGGCGGAAAAAAAGGACAACCTGTCCCTGGTGCCGGAAGCGGAACGGGATCGGGAGGAAAACGCGATGTTCTCCTATAACTATACCTACAACAACAAAACCCTGTATGTTCATATGTACCTGATGCCCTGGGTTCCCGGTGAAACCTGATGACTTCTCATGAAACGTCTCTTTTCTGTGGCGGGCCGCTCCAAGTCCAGGCTCCGCTGCCGGATCTCAGCGACTGAAAGGAGGTGCTGTTCCTGGTCTGGATTCTGTGTTCGTCCATCCTCTGCCTGATGATTTGCATGCCGCTCTATATGAATTATAAAAAGGCGATGCAGCCCGTCCTTGCCTGTTCCTTCAAGGCCCTCGGAACGGTCTGTGCCCTGGTTCTGGTATTGGTAGCAGCCCTGAAGCTGGATTCCCGCTGCTGGGTCGCGGTTGCGGGAATGAGTCTTCACCTGCTGGCGGATATTTTGATGGAGTTCAATTTCAGCGCTGGGGCTGGCTTCTTTATGGCGGGCCACTTCCTCTATATTGTTTTTTTCGCCCGTCTCTTCCCCTTCACGCCGCTGCATCTCATTTGTTTTATCCTGCTGTTTCTGTTCAGCCTGTTCCTCCTTTTGCAATGGAAAAGGCGCGCCGGGAAGCAGCTGCCCCTGTTTATCCTGTATAGCGTCGTTATCTGCGCCATGACCGCCTCTGCTTTGGCCGGAGGCTTTTCCGCCTATACGACGTCCGGAATTCTGATGGCCCTGGGCGGCTCCCTGTTTCTGATCAGTGATATCCTGCTGATTCGCAGCCTTCTCTTTCGCTCTCCCCGCGCGCTGTACTGGGCGGTGATGACAACGTATTATCTTTCCCAGCTGCTCCTCGGCGCCGCCTGCATCTTATTGTAGATTCGAAAAGAGCTCCGCATCTGCGGAGCTTATTGGAATCCGGGGAGCGAGCCAAGCGTCAGCCCGGTGGGCTGTCCGGCGAAGCCGGA
>JAFRHH010000020.1 GCA_017433405.1 Clostridia bacterium
CTTCCTGGACGGAATCAATCCGTCAACCGGGGAATCTCTCCTTCATCCGACTGTGTACAACATGGCAGGCTTCCTGGAAAGAATGAATTCCACGGATGATTCCGGTTTTGACATCCGCAATGTCGAGGTTGTGATCGACGAGGATGGAAAACTGGCGGTGATCAAACGTTTCTACGTTCCGTGGCAGTAAGTGCAGTATGGTTGTAACGAACCCCGGGAGGTAACCCGCCTGCTCCATGACGGAGGGCCTGGATTTTCAGCCCGCCCGGGGCGACGTGCTGATCTATCCGCCGGGCATCTGGCGGGAGCGGTTACCACACATATAATCCTTCCCCCGCGGCGAGCGCCCTGATCAGGTTCAGAAGCGCTTCGTCCGGATGATAGAGCGTCATATAGTGGTCATCCGGTTCAGCGATGATCATGGAATCATCCAGCATAATCACGGCCCTTTCCGTTCCGACCGCTTCCGCGATTCGGTCCGGAGAAGGGTTCAGGGTTTTGCCCTCGTCCAGGGAGATGCTTCGGTAGCAGTTCAGCTTCAGGATCAGGCTGACATGCTTTTGCTTTACGGCTGTCCTGTTAGGTTCTGAACGCCAGTATTTTTCGATGGCAAATACCTGCCCTCCGCTGTTTTCCGGTACCCGCTCCGGCAGGATATCAATAATCCGGTACGGCGTCTGCAGGTATTCTTCCACTGCTCTTTTCCGCATGCTTCCTCCTTCTTTCCCCTTTTACTTCCGCCTTCCGCGCCGGACGAAGTCCTCGTCAATCCGGCGCTTCCAGCTGCCGTCAAGCGGGGAGGCGCAAACCCGCATCCGCTGGACGGTATCCGCCAGCACTTCGTAATTCAGAGCGGTTCCCTCATGGTCGCTGTTGTAATTCGCGGCCCGGTCCGGCGCGATGCCAAAGCGTCCGGCGGTTTCTATGGCGTCGATATTCGCGCCTAGGAACAGGAACTCCCAGCCGTACTTCTCCTTCTGGCGCTCCACCATCTGTTTAACCTTTTCATAGGAATACCGCCTGCTGGCGTTCTCCATTCCGTCCGTGGTAATAACGAAGATCGTCTTTTCGGGCCGGTCTTCCTCCCGGGCGTACTTGTGGACGTTCCCAATATGATGAATAGCCCCGCCGATGGCGTCCAACAGCGCCGTGCAGCCCCGGACAAAGTATTCCTTTTCCGTCATCTCGGGCATATCCCGCAGCGGAATCCGGTCATACAGCACCTCGCTCACGTTGTCAAAGAGCACCGTGGAGACCAGCACTTCGCCTTCCGCCTCCCGCTGCTTCCGAAGCATGCTGTTGTACCCGCCGATGGTATCGCTTTCCAGGCCGCCCATGGAGCCGCTGCGATCCAGGATCATGACCAGCTCTGTCAGGTCCTTTTTCATTTCCGTAACCTCCTTACGATTGTCGTGGCCCGCGAAGCCGATCAGGGGCTTTCCGCCGCGGACGACGGGACAGGGGGCGGCGGGACGCCTGCCGCCTGCTCCGGTATGGTCAGAGGATAGCGGAAATGAAAACGGAAATGGTCGTTTCTGAAGCGACAAAATTCAGACCGCGCGGCCCGGGGAGCGGAACGGGGGAACAGGCCCCGTGTTCTCAGTCCCCGAGAATGGGCTGGTCGTATTTGAACAGGGCCGCGTTGATTTCAAAGATATCGTAATTCCCGTTGGTGACGAAGTACGTGATAATCAGATCGAACTTATTGCTGGGGGAGAAGGCGATCTCCGCCCGGGACAGCAGGTCGAGCATGGTGGGCATATCCAGCTTCAGGGCGATGGCAAAGGCCACCGCCGTCTTTTTCTTTGGCCTGTAATCCGCCTTGCACCGGATTCGGGAAAACACTTTTCTGTCGATATTTGCCTTCTTATAGACAGAGACATCATCCAGCCCGCTTTCGTCGATCAGCTCAAACAGCTTCTGCTGGAAAGATTTCCCGGTATCCTTCAGCACCTCGTCCAGGGTTTTTCCCGCGATGCCCGGGAGCGGCGCGGGCATAGCCGGCGCCGGCAGGGTGTCCGGGATCGCGTCTTCCTGGACGGCCAGCGGAGACGCGGCCGGAGCGGATGCGCGATCCTCCCTGCGCGCCCGTCTGCGCGCCTGCGCGCGCTCCCTTTGCGCCTGCCAGCGGCGGGCGACACCGGGGAATGTCCGCGCTTCGGTTTCATCGTCCGCATCCTGCCGGAACGGCAGCATGCCGCGGCTATCAAAGGCCGTTCCAAATTCGCCGTATTCATCCGCCCGGGCGAGACGAACGCCATGGTCGTCAATGTACGCGTCGATTTCGCCGACGAGTTCCCTCGACAGCTCGAATGCCCTGTGGTCAAAGACGACAAGGATGATTTCCATGTCGTGGGTCAGCAGAAATTTTCCGATTTCGGAGAGGGCGATATTCAGCGCTTCATCTTTTGGAAAGCCATACACGCCGGTGGCGATCAGCGGAAATGCGATGCTCTCCGCGGCGAGTTCGGCGGCCAGGCCGAGGGACTGAGCGTAACAGGAGCGCAGAACATCCCGTTCCCCGTGATTCCCGTCTATCCAGGCCGGCCCCACGGTATGGATAATGTACTTCGCGGACAGATGAAAGGCCGGCGTCGCCGCGGCCTGGCCCGGGACGATGGGACCGATCTTTCTTCTTTCCGCAAGCAGAGCCGCTTCGCCGGCGGCACGATAGATGGCGCTGTCTGTCCCGCTGCCAATCACAGGCTTCGGGTTGGCAGTGTTGACGATCACATCCGCTTTGACATTCGTGATATCATTTCGGATTATCTGAAATGACATGAAGCTGTACCCTCCAAAGAGTTTCAGTGATTCGCGGGAATCAGTATACCACGTTCATCCCACAAACACAAAGGGGGGCTCATGCTCTCGGACAGGACGCGCCGGCGGCCGCCATGATTCGTCCTCCGTTTAAGGTAATTTTTAAGGTATGCGCGTATGCTCAGGCACGGAAAACGGCGAAAGGGGGACGGGAGCATGGACATTCGATACCGTCACGAATGGAAGCACGAGATCCGGTACGCGGATCTGCTGGCGATCCGCCAGCGGCTTCGGGCGGTGGCGATTCCGGATCCGCATGCGCGGGACGGAAAATATCTGATCCGAAGCCTGTATTTCGACAATCTGGATGACAAGGCGCTTCGGGAAAAAGTGGACGGGGTCAACATGCGGGAAAAATTCCGTATCCGGTACTATAACGGGGATTCGACGCTGATCCACCTGGAAAAGAAAAGCAAGGTCGGTGGACTGGGGACCAAGTACAGCGCGAAGCTGACGGCCGCGGAGGCGCAGGCCATTGTGGACGGGGAACTGGACTGGATGCCGCTTTCGGGACGAAGCCTGATTCAGGAGCTGTACTGCAAGATGCGGTATCAGGGCCTTCGGCCAAAAGTCATCGTGGACTATACCCGGGAACCGTTTATCTACAGGCCCGGAAACGTGAGGGTCACCTTTGACTACAATATCCGCACCGGCCTGGGCTGCGTTGACTTTCTGAATCCGGAATGCATCACCATTCCCGCGCCGGATGCCGGAATCATCCTGGAAGTCAAATGGGATGATTTCCTGCCGTCCATCATCCGGGACGCGGTACAGACGCCGGGACGCCGGGCGACAGCGTTTTCCAAATATGCCCAATGCCGGATGTATGATTAACGAAAATCCGGAACCATTGAAGATTGAGAGGAGACAGATTCTGTCCGCGAACGCTCCGGCGAAGCGGTTACAAAATCGTCATCCGGACAGCATGAAAGACGTGAACTAACGTTCAGAGAGGAGACCAAACATGACCTTCAGCGATATTTTCAAATCCAACTTTCTGGCGAACGTAACCTCGGTGACCATTCTCGATATGTTCCTGGCCCTGGCCCTTTCCTTCGCGATCGGCCTGTTCATCTTCCTGATCTATAAGAAGACCTATGCCGGGGTGATGTATTCCTCCAGCTTCGGCGTCACCCTGATCGCCATGACCATGATTTCCACCTTCGTCATTCTGGCGGTGACAAGCAACGTAGTGCTTTCTCTCGGCATGGTCGGCGCCCTGTCCATCGTCCGGTTCAGGACGGCCATCAAGGAGCCGATGGACATCGCCTTCCTCTTCTGGTCCATCGCCGCCGGCATCGTGCTGGCTGCGGGACTGATCCCGCTCGCGGTCGTCGGCAGCGTGATCATCGGGATCATCATCCTGGTGTTCGCGAACCGGAAGGCCCATACCAATCCCTATATCGTGGTGCTCCAGTGCGAGAATCAGGACGGCGAAAACAAAGCGACCGCCTTCCTGAAGGAGCATACGGAACGGATGAACGTCAAGAGCAAGAGCGTGCAGAAGGGCGCGATTGAGCTGAACCTGGAAATCCGGCTGAAGGACGCCGCGACGGACTTTATGAATGAACTGGCGGAGATGGACGGCGTGCGCAGTGCGGTGCTGGTCAGCTATAACGGGGACTACATGGGCTGATCCGGCGTAGCTTCATCGAAAGGGAAAGGAAGGAGGGAAAGCCAGTGTCCACCCATAAAGGAATCGACCGGATCTGCGTGATCGTTATGGTGCTTTCCCTGATGGTAACCGCGCTGTTTATGAACGGCGAAAAGCTTGGTATCGGGCTCGTTGCGGATACAGACGCGGAAGGCTATACCGGCAGCGAATACTTCACGGCCAACGATCTTAACGGCAGCTGGGATACCTCGGAGGCCACCGTGATTACCCTTACCGGAGACGCGGCGGGCATTTCCGGAAACGGAGCTTACTGGCTGGACGGAAGCCTGGTGATCGCGCAAAGCGGACGGTACGTCATCTCCGGCGAGCTGACGGACGGAAACATCGTTGTAAACGCGGCGCAGTATTCCAAGGTCTGGATTCAGCTGAACGGCGTGACCGTTTCCTGCGGCGACGACGCCTGCATCCGGGTTGATCAGGCGGACAAGGTTTTCCTGACGCTGGCAGAGGGAACGGAGAACACGCTGACCGGCGGAGAAACGCTCTCGGAAACCGCCCTGGCGGACGGAACCAACGCGGTCATCTTCTCCCACGACGATCTGACCATCAACGGCAGCGGAAGTCTGCAGGTCGTTTCCTCCTGCCTGAACGGGATCACGTCGAAGGATGATCTGATCATCACCGGGGGAACGATCTCCGTGACGGCGCCGAACCATGGCCTGCGGGTGAACGATCACTTCCGGCTGACCGCCGCGGAGCTGACCGTCTCCGCGGGGCAGGATGGCATTCATGCCGAGGGAGACGTGGCGATCCAGGACGGAACGCTGACGATTACGGCAGGGGACGACGCGGTTCATTCCGATACCGCTGTGCTGATCCTGGGCGGAACCATCCTGGTCAATGACTGCTATGAAGGCATCGAGGCGCTGACGATCGAAATCAGCGGCGGCGATACCACCATTCACACCCGGGACGACGGCCTGAACGCCAACGGCTACACGGGCAGCGCCTTCGGCGCCGGCCCGGGTATGCAGGGCCAGCTGCCGGAGATGAGTGACATGCCGTTCCCGGGCGGGAATATGCCTTCTCCGGAAAATCTTCCGGCGGCGTTTGGTACAGAGACCGCAGCAACAGAGACGGCCGGAGAGGAAGCCGCCGCGACAGAGGCCGCTGCAGCAGAGACAGCTGCGCCTGAAGGCGAAGCATTATCCGAAGAAGCCCAAAGAGAAGTGAAGGGAACCATGATGCCATTCAGGGAAGGGCCCGGGGGCATGCAGGAAGCGCAGACGGATTCCGTGCAGGAGCAGACGACTGTCAGCGTGGAGGACACCTGGATTCTGATTTCGGGCGGCCGGCTGACGATCCTGAACGAAAGCGGAATGGATGCGGACGGAATTGATTCCAACGGGAACATCACGATTACCGGGGGCGAAATCCTGGTCAGCCTGGTCGGCAGCAACGGAAACAGCGCCCTGGATGTCGGGAGCGAGAGCGGGGGAAGGGCGACAATCAGCGGCGGAACCATCATCGCCTGCGGGGACAGCAGCATGGCGGAAGGCTTCGGATCGGAATCCGGACAACCCTCCATCCTGTACGCCCTCAGCGAAACCGCCGCCGCGGGAAGCGCGGTTGCGCTACTGGACAGCGAAGGAAATGAGCTGATCAGCAGTACGGTTCCATACAGCTTTTCCTCGATCCTGATCAGCAGCCCGGAGATGTCCGTCGGCGAAACCTATACCATCCGGATCGGAGAGACGGAGGAAACTGTCGAGGTGACCGATGTGTCCGTTACCGCGGGAACAGCTTCGAATACCGGCATGATGCCGGGAAGCGACAGGGCGGACGGAGAAGGAATGGGCCCCGGCGGCTTTGGGGGCGGGGGAACGCCTCCGGAACGCCCGGAAGGCGCGGAAGATTTTCAGCCGCCGGCCGGAGGCTTCGGGCCCGGCGAGGGGACTGATGCAGAAGCCGCGGCGTCGGGAAATGAATCGCAATCGCAGCAGGACGCGGTTGCGGATCCCGCTTTCGCCTGGTGCCTTGTGCTCGCTTCGGCTGCGATCCTGGCCCTGGGGCTGACGGCGGCGCTGATCTGGAAGAGACGTCAGCATATCGACGCGTGAGGAAGCCTGACCTCGGATCATGTGACGGGGACCGAAGCGGGAAAGACGCAGAAGCAAGGAAAATAAGAAAGGCTCATACAGAACGGAGGAAACCTGTTCCGTATGAGCCTCTGCTTTTGTCAGCCTTCCGACAGCGTCCGATTATTTAAAATACCGGTCCTGCAGTCCCTCGAAGGCCTTGCGGCGCGGATTATTTCGCAGACTTTTTCGCCTGCAGATAACCAGCGACGCCACAGGCAATGCAGATGACGACATCAATGATGATGTTTCCGGGGCGCCCGATTTCCTGCTGAAAGGAAGTCTGTTTAATCAGAGACATAACAAATTTGAACAACGCGAGGCCGGCAGCGCCGAGGATAAAGGTCAGGATCCCATTTACAATAGGTTTTTTGGAAAGCATTTGGTTAAGTCTCCATTCTTTACTATACTATCCAGTTTATTTCACGGCAGTTTTACTTCCCGAAATACCGCTTGAGCAGTCCCTCAAAGGCCTTGCCGTGCCGGGCTTCGTCACGACCGATCTCGTGGACGATATCGTGAATCGCGTCGAGGTTCAGCGCCTTGGCCTTCTTGGCCAGATCCGCGCGGCCCTGGGTGGCCCCGTGCTCCGCGTCGGCCCGCAGCTGCAGGTTCTTCTTCGTCGAATCGGTCAGCACCTCGCCCAGCAGCTCGGCGAAGTGAGCGGCGTGCCAGGCCTCCTCCATGGCGGCCTTTTCAAAGAAGGCGCCCACCTCCGGATAGCCTTCCCGAATCGCGACGCGGCTCATCGCCAGATACATGCCGACTTCGGAGCATTCGCCGTTGAACATATCGCGGAGGCCCTGCTTGATTTCCTCCGGCGCGTCGGAAGCGACGCCGACCACATGCTCGGCCGCCCAGACCTTTTCGCCTTCCTGCTTCAGGAATTTGGACGCGGGCGCCTTACAGACGGGGCATTTTTCCGGCGGTTCCGGACCTTCGTACACATAGCCGCAGACAGAACAAACCCATTTCATTTTCATTCCCTCCAATTCGTTGATTCGGTATTCATGATCGGGAAACGCGTACTTCGCTCTGATTATATCATAAGCACGGAGGGAAAGCAAACGCGAGTTCGGAGGTTGATTTTGCCAGGCTGTGACAGTATAATGCGGAAAGGACGGAAGGAAAGGGCGGTTTCCGCCGTTGTATTGTCGGACTACGAAGCAGAAGGAGCGTGACATGAAATGAAGAAACGGTTTGCGGCGATGATGCTGGCGCTGTCCCTGATGCTGGGAGCGGCCGCGGGAGCTCAGGCGGAGATTATTCCCGCTCACGGACAGGGCCAGATCGGGCTGGAAGCGGTGGTGCTGTGCGAAAAGCTGACGATCCGCCAGGAGCCCCGGTCGAACGCCGCGGCGGTGAAGACTCTGAAATACGGAGACTGGTTCATTGTGCTGGAGCAGCAGGACGGGTGGGCGAAGTGCATCCTTTCGGATTCGATCGATGAAGAACCCGCGGGATGGGTCAACGCGGCCTATCTGGCCATTGACCCCGCCTGGTTCCGGACGGAGGCGTTAACGCCGGTCTACGCCTGGAACAGTACCGCGGCTCCCCGGGTGGGGCTGCTGGACACGAATAAGACGCTGCCCATTCTGAAGATCGAGGGGGCGTGGCTGCTCGTCAGCCTGCGGGGCGCCGTCGGCTGGATCCGTCCCTGAACGCGGCTGAACGCAAAAGGAGCGATGGGTTTCCCACCGCTCCTTTTCCTTGGGGGGATTAGTCAAAGTCGAAGAAGAAGTCGTCAAACAGGTCCTCGTCCTCTTCGGGACCGTCCGCGTGGAAGTCTGTGAACGTTGGTTCACGTTTGTCTTTCTGCGGCGGATGACGATTTTGCCCCCCTTCGGGGCGGCTTTCCGTCATCGCTTCCGACACCGGTTGATACGGACGGAAACGGAAGCTGGCAGCATGTTTTATTTTTGGCGAATATTTGCTATAATATTCATCACCCACCCGAAAACAGCGGGGCTCAAACGCGACGGAAAGCGCTGAATACGGAAAGGAGCCAAGCTATGCAAAAGCAACCAACCAACCCTGGAAAATCATCGGATGCGGCCGCGATGGCCAGGAGGGCCAGGCATCCAGGGGAACGGATCCTGTCCTTCGTCTCCGCGTTCCTGAGCATCGCCATCCTCGGCCTTCTGGCCTGGAATGTGGTCTACAGCGTTCGGACGCCGGCCGATGAAAGCGCCGTCGTGGAGGCCCTCTCGACCCTTCTGGAGGTTGAGAATGATGTCGCGTCCATGCTGGTCAAAGCCGGAGGCTGGATCATCCTTGCCATTTTCCTGCTCATTTATTTCCGGTACTGGCTCGCCCTGTTCAACGAACAGAACAGAGCCGCCAGCGAGGATCTGACCTGCGGCGATCTGGCGTCCGACGAGCCGAAGGAAATTCTGGAACGGTACGCCGGGATCCTGGGGATGAAGAATCCGCCGACGCTGTACTTCTCCGATCACGGCGAGGGCGTTACCGTTCACGATATTACCGCCTACGGAAAAAAATACATGGTCCTTTCCACGTTCCTGAACCTGGAGAAGGATACGGACCCGCGGGTGACGGATCTGCGCTTCAGAGTGGCTACCAAGCTGGGAAATATCTATATGGGATACAACAATATTCTGTTCCAGGTGCTGACGCTGCCGGGCCGCTGGCTTCCCGGCCTCCGCGCCCTGTATATCAAATCGCTGATCTACAGCTCGGACCGGATGGCGATGGAAATACTGGACAGGGATCCCGAGAATACCATCACCCGCGAGGATGTGGGCAAGGTGCTTTTGCTGCGCGAGTTCGACATGTATGTGCGGCCCCTGATCAACGTCGACGAGGCCCTTCGGAACCGGGAGAAGCGATTTGCGCAGATGGGCCGGCTGGACAAGGCGCTGCTGCGGATTTCTTCCGATGATCCGCCCCTGATGGACCGGATTCACGCGATCACGGATACCTCCGGAAAGCACGGCGTTCTCCTGTAAACAACGGGCGGCTTCAGCCGCCTTTTTTCAGCCTGAGCTTGACAGCCCGCGGCCTGATTAACTAAAATAAGATATTATTATTTTGGGCCGGGCCGGTTTCGGATAAGCTTCGCCCGGCTGTGGACGGAGGAAGGCCCGGGCAGGGAGAACGGAGACATCAGATGCGCAGAAAAGGAATGGCATTTTGGCTGGCGGCGGCGATTCTGGCTGCCGGGATGACGGCCGCGGCGGAGGGCGCCGGGGAAGCCGGAGCCGCTGCGGCGGGCGCTTCCGCGACGGTGACGGCGGCGGAGGCCTGGCCTCAGGGCTATGTACAGGACTTCAGCGACCGGAATTACGCGCTGCCGATCAACGCCGAGAGCGGGGCGGAGCCGAAGGCGGCGGGATATCTGTCGGAGACGGAATACGAGGATTCCACGATCCGCGTGAAGATTACCACGGGGCGTCAGTTCGATTGCGACTACTGGGTGGCGGAGATCGCCGTGCAGGATCCCTCCCAGCTGCGGACCATGGCGGCGGGGAAGAACCGGGATTTCGCCTCGGGCAGCGCGGAGGACGCCCTGACGCTGGCGAAGAAGTCCCGGGGCGTGGTCGTGATCAACGGGGACTACTATACGGATAATTCCCGCAAGGGCTTCGGATTCATTATCCGGCAGGGAGGCCTGTATCTGAACAACCTGGACGAGGCCGGAAAAAAGAGCAGCCGCCTGGCGGACGTGCTCCTGATCGACGAGGACGGGGATTTTCACGGGCTGCACCGGCCGGGCGCGGGAGAAATTCCCCAGACGATCGACGGGAAGCGCGTGCTGAACGCCTTTACCTTCGGGCCGATCCTCGTGGAAGACGGGAAGGCGGTCGAGGACTTCCAGGGCGGGGACCGGTGGATGGACATGTCCCAGGGAACGCTGAAGCAGCGCATCTGCATCGCCCAGTCGGGGAAGCTGACCTATAAGGTGATCTGCTGCAGCGGCCCCTCCTATGGGCAGCAGGGCATGTATCTGAAGGATTTCACGCAGGTCGTCGCGGGGGAAGGCGTGGAGATCGCCTACAACCTGGACGGCGGGGATTCCACCATGCTGTTTTTCCACGGCGACAAGGTGAACGGAAGCCGGCGGAACACGCTGCGGAAGCTGCACGACATCATCTATTTCGCGTCGGCCGAGAAGGAGTAAGACGGTGAACGGAAAAGGGAAGGCGCTTTTCCTCTGCCTCGGCGCCCTGCTGGGGATCCTGCTGGGAGCGGTGCTGAGCAAGGGCTTGTATCTGATCGGAACCCTGGGAAATCCGATTGCCATCTACGGGGCGGCAGCCTTTTTCCGCGTCGAGCCGGAGGAGTTTTCCTTCTTCGGGGCCTGCCTGGGGCTGACGCTGGGCTGGCTGGCGGCGGCGCGGATGACGGGACGGAAGGCGGGGGAGACGCTGGATCTCATCGCCGTGCCCGGCGCCCTGCTGATCGCGGCCCTTCGGTTTGGAACCCTTTACTGGGGAGAGATCGGGCTCGGAGAGTTTCAGACGCTGGGCATTCAGAACGTCGGGGAGGGAGGCTTTGCGGCCTTTTTCCCGCTGGCGGTTCAGGATTCCTGGGGCGACTGGTGGCTGGCGGTCGGGACGCTGGAGGCGGTCTTTGCGCTGATCTGCGCGCTGATCGCCCTGGGGGTTCGGAATCGGTACGCCGTGCAGCCGGGGCGTCTGTTCGAGCGGACGAGCCTCGCGATCTGCGCGGGCCAGGTGTTCTTCGAGCTCCTGCATACCGCGGGCACGGTGACCTATTTTGTACATACCGAGCAGCTGTGGTGCGCGCTGTATATCCTGATCCGGGTGATCGCGAACAGCCGGGCTGCCGCGCGGGCCGGATACGGCCCGAAGGCCTGGCTTGCGGTGCTCCAGGCCGTTTTGTGGATCGCCCTGAACGGCGTTCTGCAGTTTGTGATCGACAAGCCCTACGGGTTTCTCGCGCTGCTGCCGGAGAGCGCCGGGGACTGGGTCAGCGACCGCCTGGCGCCCCTGGGGTACGGGCTGATCGCGCTGAGCTGCGCAGGACTGGGATGGGTCGCGCTTCGGGCCTCGCAAAGGGCCTGGACAGCGACGCGAGGAAAGGACGGAAGATGGGAAAAAGCCTGAGAGCGCTGGGAACGCTGCTGCTGGCCATGGTTTTGCTGGGCGGGGGCGCCCTGGGGGAAAAGACCGTAACGCTGACCTTTACGGGGGACTGCACGCTGGGCAGCGACAGCTCCACCTACGGCCAGCCGACCTCCTTCGTCACTACGGCTTACGAAAAGGGCTTCGACTATTTTTTCGCGAATTTTAAGGAGCTGTTCGCGGAGGACGACTGCACGGTGATCAACCTGGAGGGCGTGCTGAGCGATTACGCCTCCAACGAGAACACCGGCAAGACCTACCGGTTCCGGGGGCCGACGGAGTTCGTAAAGATCATCCAGAGCGTTTCGATCGAGGCGGCCTGCCTGGCGAACAACCATACCGGGGATTTCGGGGCGCCGGGGCTGAAGCGGACCCAGGAAACCCTGGACGCGGCCGGGATCGGCTGGTTCCGCGTCAAGGATACGTATACCTTCGAGAAGGACGGAATCCGGATCCGCTTTTTCGCGATGGATACCACCAGTATGCACGCGAACTACGGATGGCTGAAAAGCGAGATCCGGCGGGTCAAGGAGACAAGGGAGGCGGACGCGGTGGTCGCGATGTTCCACGGGGGAACCGAATACGACGCGAAGCGGAACGATTCCCAGATCAAGTTCGCCAACGAGTGCATCGCCCAGGGCGCCGATCTGGTGATCATGCATCACCCCCACGTGGTGCAGGGAATCGATGTCATCGGTCAGCGGACGGCCTGCTATTCCCTGGGGAATTTCTGCTTCGGGGGAAACAATATGATTCGGACGGAGCCCTATCGCAAAAGCTTCGTGACCTCCCTCTACGCCCTGGTGGCGCGGGCGGAGCTGCGGTTTTCCGACGACGGAACCTATCAGGGCCAGAAGATTTCCCTCTATCCGGCCTTCATCAGCGGATCGGCTCCGGCGAACGACTATCAGCCGAGGCTGGTGACCGGGGACGAGGCGAGGACGGTCATGGAGGCGGTTCAGTTCGACACCTTCTTCCAGCTGCCCGCTTTCAGCGAGAAGCTCGGGAAGACGGTGCTGCCCTATCTGCCGGCGAAAAAATAAAACCAGGGAAGGCAGATGTTTCCAAATCCGGCCGGATATGTTATAATTAATCAATTATCAGCGCAAAGGAATCGGCTTTTCCGGTTCCGGGACGAAAAAGAGAGGGACGGGGCATGAAAAAAATCACGGCTTTTGTGTTGCTGACCGCGCTTTTGCTGGGATGCTTCGGGAGCGGAGGGGCGGAAAAGCTCATTGAGGTTTCCGCCGAGGCGCCGGTGCCGATCAACGTTGAATACCGGAACCATACGGCGACGGACGGCGTCAGCCCGCTGACGGGGCTGCCGGCCGGGCAGGAGCCCTATACGCCGATCCTGCTGGTGCTCGGCGGCGGCCCGGAGGCCGCGCCTTTCTGGGGAATCGGAGAGGCTGATCTCCTGTTCCAGGTGCCCAGCATGGGCGGCGGGGACACGAAGCTGATGGCCCTCTTCGGGACTTCCTATCCGGAGGACGCCGGCGGCGCCCGCTCCGCCCGGATGACCATGCTGCCCATGGCCTGCGCCTTTGACGCGGCCTTCGTCTGCGCCGGCTGCCCGCCCATGTATACGGAAACGATGACCGACGTGGAATACTACCTTGATCTGTGGGGGTTCAAAAAAGCGGGAACCTGGTTCAACCTGCTGGGAACCGCCCCGAAGGAGCGGCGGAGCGACCGGCCCGAGCCCCATAATCTGAGCGCGAAGATTCGGGAGATTCATGAGGCGCTGGTGAAGCAGGGCACCGTTTTCGAGAAGCGGCCCTTCTTCTTCGCGGACCATCCGCTGGAATACGGCGACGCGGCGGCGAAGCTGACGATGACTTACTTCGGAAACGAGGAGCGGCTGGCCGCCCGGAACGAACGGACAGAGAGCTCCTGCAGTTTCGCCTATCAGGAGGGAATCGGATATACCCGCACCTCCGCGGCGGGGCTGAACATCGACGAGGCGACCGGGGAGCCCCTGACCTTCGCGAACGTGATTGTTCTGTGGACGGATTACGAGTCCGAGACGGTTGGGGATAATACCTATCTCTGCCTGAAGAACCAGATGGTCGGCAGCGGACAGGCGGACATTTTCCAGAACGGGAAGCATATGACCGGCGCCTGGGCCCATACGGACCGGAAGGACCGGCTGGTGTTCCTGAACGACCGCGGAACCGAGCTGCGGCTGCAGCCGGGAAAAACCTTTATCATCGTGTGCAACCGCTATAACGAGCTGACCATCGCCGAGTAACGAAGGCGGCAGCGGCTGCAAAACTGTCATCCGTCGCGAAAATGGCAGACATGAACTGCCCTTCACAGAGGAGGAGCACCATGAACAGACGAACCGCCGGGCCGGTGTGCCTGATCCTGACCCTCATCCTGACGACGGCCCTTTGGGGCGGCGCCGCGGCGGCGGATATCCGCTTTGGCGATCACGTCTATACCGGGGACGAGACCTTCGTTGACCTCGGGGAAACGGCCATCACCGATTTTGACGGGCTGGCCGCCTTCCTGGAGCAGATGCCGAAGGTCAGACAGGTGAACATGTTCGGAACCCGGATGTCCGCGGAGCGGTGCGACGCGCTGGCGGAGAAGTTTCCGGAGATCCGGTGGGGCTGGACCATGGTGCTTCGGGGCAGCGATCATGAGCATCTGATCCGCACGGATCAGACAGCCTTTTCCACCCTGCACAGCAATAAAACATCCCATCACCGCAGCGAGGATTTCAGCATCCTGAAATACTGCTGGAATCTTTTTGCCCTGGATATCGGACACAATTCCGTCAAAAGCCTGGACTTTCTCGAGAATCTGCCGGATCTGCGGGTGCTGATCATCGCCTGCAACGAGGTGGAGGATATCACCCCCATCGCGAAGCTGAAAAAGCTGGAGTACGCGGAGCTGTTCAAGAACAATATCCGGGACATGAGCCCGGTGGCGGGGCTGACGAACCTGCTGGATCTGAATATCTGCTTTAACCATATCCAGAATCTGGAGCTGGTGAAGGGGATGACCTGGCTCAAGCGGCTCTGGATGTACAGCGCCCGGGTGTTCAACCAGGCCTATCCGGACGCGGAGGCCCGGGGGTATCGGGAAGCCCTGCCGGATACCGAGGTGGATACGAAGCACTATTCCACCGCGGGAACCTGGCGGTATCTGGACTCGAAGAACACCGTCAAGGCGCCCCACTACGCCGTGATCACGGCGATGTTCGGGGATACGTCCCTGCGGCCGAAGATCGTCTACATCCCCTTTGAGGACAGTCACCCCTTTACGGAGGAGGAGCTGGCGGCGATCGAAGCGGCCCGGGTGAAGTACGGGGAATAAAAACTCATTGCGAAACCGGCGGACTTCATGGTAAAATCCTTTTTTGTTCCGAGGAGACGGGGAAGGAGGAAGGCCATGATTTTTTCCGGCAGGAAAACCATCGGGGTCTTTTTAAGCAAGGAGTTTGCCGTGTTCGACGAGGCCGTGTTCCGCGCGCTGGAGGCGGAGGATACCATCGAGGGCCGCATCCAGAAGAGCGACCGGCTGATGTACAGCCGGAAGGAGGAACGGCACGGGGAAACGGAGAAAGCGGAGGCGAAGGGCCGCGAACCCGGCGCCTGAAAAAAAGCTTGATTTTGGTCCTCGGGCATGGTAAAATTCATCCGATTACGCACCTTTTCCCTGCGGGCGCTTGTGCCGCGGAAGCCGCGGTGGCCGGCCGCAACGGGGAAGAGGGTGGAAAAAACAAGGAGGGAACCCCAATGGCAGTCATTTCCATGAAACAGCTCCTGGAAGCCGGCGTGCATTTCGGTCATCAGACCCGCCGGTGGAACCCGAAGATGGCGCAGTACATCTTCACCGAACGCAACGGCATCTACATCATCGACCTGCAGAAGACGGTCCGCAAGGTGGATGAGGCCTATGCCTTCGTTCGCGATGTGGCGATGGAGGGAAAGAGCATCCTCTTCGTCGGCACCAAGAAGCAGGCGCAGGAGTCCATTGAGTCCGAGGCGAAGCGCTGCAACATGTTCTATGTCAACAACCGCTGGCTGGGCGGCATGCTGACCAACTTCAAGACCATCCGGACCCGGATCGACCGGCTGAATCAGATCGACCGGATGGAGCAGAGCGGCCAGTTCGACGTCCTGCCCAAGAAGGAAGTCATCCGGCTGCAGCACGAGCGCGAAAAGCTGCAGACCAACCTGGGCGGCATCCGGGAGATGAAGAAGCTCCCCGGCGCCCTGTTCGTGGTCGATCCCCGCAAGGAGCATATCGCCGTGACCGAGGCCCAGATTCTGGGCATTCCGATCGTGGGCATCGTCGATACCAACTGCGATCCGGACGAGATCGATTACGTGATCCCCGGCAACGACGACGCGATCCGCGCCGTCAAGCTGATCGCCGGCAAGATGGCTGACGCCGTGCTGGAAGGCAAGCAGGGCGAGCAGAACGAGCCCGACGAAGCCGAAGCGCCCGCGGAAGCGGCTGAAGCCCCCGCGGAGAACGCCTGAGCAAACGCCGGACAGGGACGGTTCAGAATCAACAAAAGTGAAAGGATGATCAAAAGATGGCAGCAATTACTTCCGCCATGGTCAAAGAGCTGCGCGAGCGCACCAGCGCCGGCATGATGGACTGCAAGAAGGCTCTCGTCGAGAGCGACGGAGATATGGAAAAGGCCATTGAATGGCTGCGCGAAAAGGGACTGAGCCAGGCCGCCAAGAAGGCCAGCCGCATCGCCGCCGAGGGCGTTGTATCCCAGTATACGAATGAGGAAGGCACCGTGGGCGCGATCGTGGAAGTCAACTGCGAGACTGACTTCGTGGCCAAGACCGACAATTTCATGAGCTTCGCCAACAATGTGGCCAAGCATGTGGCCCTGTGCAATCCCGCGGACGTGGATGCCCTGATGGCTCAGCACTTCGTGGACGACCAGAGCAAGACCATTTCCGACCTGGTCAGCGACGCCACCGTGGCCATCGGCGAGAAGATCAGCGTGCGCCGCTTCGCGCGGTATGAGACCACGGGCGTGGTTTCCACCTACATCCATCTGGGCGGCAAGGTCGGCGTCATGGTCGAGGTGGCCGCGGATGAAGCCGGCCGCAAGTGCGACGCCGTGAAGACCTTCGCCCATGACCTGGCCCTGCAGATCGCCGCGGCGAAGCCCGAGGCCGTCCGCCGCGAGGAAGTGGACAGCGCGAAGCTGGAGAAGGAAAAGGAAATCCTCCGGGCCCAGGCGCTGAACGAGGGCAAGCCCGAGAAGATCGTCGACCGGATGGTCGAGGGCCGGATCGAGAAGTACTACAAGGAAGTATGCCTGCTCGAGCAGCCCTTCGTCAAGGACGGGGACAAGAATATCAAGGGCCTGATGGCCGAGATCGCCAAGGCCGCCGGCGCCGCGCTGGACGTGGTTCGTTTCGCGCGGTTTGAGCGGGGCGAGGGCATCGAGAAGCGGAA
Source organism: Clostridia bacterium (assembly GCA_017433405.1). Taxonomy (GTDB): domain Bacteria; phylum Bacillota; class Clostridia; order Christensenellales; family Aristaeellaceae; genus Aristaeella. The sequence continues at coordinate 17,121 of JAFRHH010000020.1, forward strand.
GGATGACCTGGCCGCCGAGATCGCCGCGATGCAGAAGTAAGCCTGATTTTCCCGTTTCGGGAAAGGCTTCAGACGGAATTCACCCGGGAGCGGACGCTTCCGGGTTTTTTGTATCCGGCGCGGAAGGGCCGCGGGGGCCTGAAGCGGAAGAATGGACTGCGGAGCCCCGGAGCTGGGGAGCGGGCAGTGGGTGTCTGGAGCGGAAGAATGGACTGCGGGGCGGCGGGAGTTGTCAGGAGGGGGAGGGGATGATATAATAAACGGCAGAGCAAGGCGGAAGCCGCCGCGCAAAAAACACGATACGGGAGGAACGGCGATGGCTGTATATCACCGGATTCTGCTGAAGCTGAGCGGGGAAGCGCTCAAGGCGGAGAATGATCTGTTTGACTTTGACAAGGTGAATGAAATCGCGGGGATCATCCGGCGGATTCACGAGATGGGCGTCGAGACCGGGATCGTGATCGGGGCCGGAAATATCTGGCGGGGCCGCCAAGGGCCTTCCGCCCACATGGACGCGGTGACGGCGGACCAGATGGGCATGCTGGGAACGGTGATCAACTGCCTGTGCATGGCGGACGCCCTGCGAAAGGCCGGGCTGGATGCGGTGGTGCAGTCCGCGGTGGATATGAACCGGTTCGCGGAGCCCTTCAACGCCATGGCGGCCCGGCGGCATCTTTCCGAGGGCCGGGTGGTGCTGTTTGCCTGCGGGACGGGGAATCCCTTCTTTTCCACGGATTCCGGCGTGGCCCTCCGGGCGGTGGAGATGCAGGTCGACGCGGTGCTGATGGCCAAGAATATCGACGGGGTGTATACCGCGGATCCGCTGAAGGATCCGTCGGCGACCCTGATCCGGGATATTACCTATACCGAGGCGCTGAAGCGGGGGCTGAAGGTCATGGACGCGGCCGCCTTCGCCCTGTGCGCCGAAAACGGGGTGCCCATGGTCCGGGTCTTCGGGCTGGACGATCCGGAGAACCTGATCCGGGTGCTGGAGGGCGATGCCATGGGCACCTTCGTCCATCCCTGAGCGGGGAGCGAACCCCCGGCGCGGGAGGAAAAAACGTTTTGTCCGCGCGGGAACGGCCACGAAAGGCTGATCCGGACAACACGACAGACCTGAAAGGACGTTCGAAGAGGAAGCACCATGAAGGGGAAGCACAGCGCAACGGTGACGATCGGCCTGATCGGCGGGATCCTGGTGATGGCGATCCTGGTGCTCGGAACCCTGTGGATGGGGCAGAGCGCCCGGAAGGATACCGGGGAGGCCGTACGGTCCGTCAGCCTTCTGTATCTGGACGAGCTGGCCGGCAGGCGGGAGCAGGTGGTCGAGGCCAACCTGCAGGAGAAGATCGGCGTTATCCGGACCGCCATCGAGCTGATGACGGAGGAGGATCTGAGCGACAAGGCGCATATGGAGGCCTATCAGGCCCACATGAAGCAGCTGTACCGGCTGGATAAGTTCGCCTTCGTGGATGCGGACGGGCTGATCTATACCTCCGTCGGAACCCAGGACAACATCGGCGACTACGCCTTCGACTACCGGAGTCTGAAGGAGCCGGAAATCTCCCTGCTGAATCCGGAATCCCCGGAGCGGAAGGTGGTCATCGCCGTGCCGGTGAAGCTGACATTTCAGGGGAAGACGCTGACGCTCTGCTTCATGGAAATCAGCATGCAGGAGATGCTGGCGGGGGTTTCGCTGGAGGCGCAGGAGGGCAGCGCCACCTTCTGCAATCTCTATACCAGCGGGGGCATGGCCCTGAGCAATACGGTACTGGGCGGCCTGGCCCAGGAGGATAACCTGCTGGAGGCGATGAAGATCGCCGAGTTCGAGGACGGCTATACCTACGAACGCTTCCGGGGCGAGTTCGAAAACGGGCACAGCGGCGTCGTATCCTTTTCCTACAAGGGGATCCGCGAGTCGCTGAGCTACCGGGCGATCGACGGGACGGACTGGCTGCTGACCTATCTGATCCGGGAAAGCGTGATCAGCGAGCGGATCAGCTCCGTGTCCAGCGGGATTATCAGCCGCAGCGTGATTCAGTCGGCCGCGACGGTCGTGGTGCTGCTGACGATGTTCCTGTTCATCCTCTATCAGATCCGGAAAAACATGAGGCTAACGCTGGAGAAGGAGACCGCCGACGCGGAGAACCGGGCGCGGCAGGAGGAGATGGAGCAGCGGCTGGCGCTGCACGAGGAGGTTGTCGAAAAGAGCCGGCAGCTGCAGGAGGCGCTCAGCGCAGCCGAGAGCGCCAACAGGGCGAAGACCGCCTTCCTGTCCAATATGAGCCACGAGATCCGGACGCCGATGAACGCGATCATCGGACTGGACAGCATTGCCTTGAACGACCCGACAATCTCCCCGACGACGCGGGACTATCTCGAAAAAATCGGCAGCTCGGCCCATCATCTGCTGAGCCTGATCAACGATATCCTGGACATGTCCCGGATCGAGTCCGGGCGCATGACGATCCGGAGCGAGGAATTTTCCTTCTCGGATCTGATTTCCCAGGTCAACACCATGATCGGCGGCCAGTGCCAGGATAAGAAGCTGCGCTACAGCTGCCAGATCAGAGGGCAGGTCGACGACGCCTATATCGGCGACGGCGTGAAGCTGCGCCAGGTGCTGATCAACATGCTGGGCAACTCGGTCAAGTTCACCCCCGAGGGCGGCGAGGTGACCTTCCTGATCGAGGAGGCCGTCCGGCTGGAGGACAAGACGACCCTCCGCTTCGTGATCCGGGATACGGGCATCGGCATGAGCGAGGAATTCCTGCCCCATCTGTTCGACACCTTCGCCCAGGAGGATTCCTCCAGCACCAGCCGCTACGGCAGCACGGGCCTGGGCATGGCGATCACCAAAAGCATCATCGAACTGATGAACGGCCAGATCGCGGTGCAGAGCAAAAAGGGCGAGGGGACGACCTTCACGGTGACGCTGACGCTGAAGCGGGCCGGCGCGCAGCCGTCGCAGGACGAGATCGAGCTGAGGCCGGGCGAGATGCACGTGCTGGTCGTCGACGACGACCCTGTGGACTGCGAGCACGCGAAGGTCGTGCTGGGCCAGGTGGGCGTCCACTGCGAGACCGCCTCCTCCGGCGAGGAGAGTATCGGCATGATTCAGGTGCGCCACGCCCGCCGGGAGGATTACGATCTGGTGCTGGTGGACTGGCGGATGCCGGGAATGGACGGCGTGGAAACGGCCCGGAAGATCCGGGAGATCGTGGGGCAGGAGATGCCCATCATCATCCTGACGGCCTACAGCTGGGAGGAGATTGAACAGGAGGCCCGGGAGGCCGGGGTGGATTCCTTTGTATCCAAGCCCCTGTTCGCGGGGAACGTCATGGACCGCTTCCGGGACTGCTTCCGGCGGAAGCACCAAAGCCTGCTGGAGCGGACCTGCGACCTGAAGGGGCGCAGGGTGCTGCTGGCGGAGGACGTGTCGGTCAACGCCGAAATCCTGATGATGGTGCTCAGCATGCGGGAGATGGAGGCGGAGCTGGCGGAGAACGGACGGATCGCCGTGGAGAAGTTTGCCGCCCATGAGCCGGGCTATTACGACGCGATCCTGATGGATATGCGGATGCCGGAGATGGACGGGCTGGAGGCCACGCGGATCATCCGCGCCATGGACAGGGAGGACGCGAGGACGATTCCGATGATCGCGCTGACGGCCAACGCCTTCGATGAGGACGTTCAGCGCAGCATGCAGGCAGGGCTGAACGCGCATCTGAGCAAGCCGGTGGATCCGGAGCTGCTCTTCAGCACCCTGGAGCATCTGATCAGGCCCTGAAAGCGGGGCGACGGAACCCTTGACAAGTCAACGGAAAAGGGAATAAAATGGATCGTTGTGTGCGCGGGGCCTCTAGGCTCCGCGCAGACGCGGTTTGACTGAAACCGAACCGGCCCGAAGAATGGAGGAAACGCATGCTGCCAGCCCAGGATACCCCGGAATACCGCGCCCTTCTGCACGAGCAGGTGGAGAAGCGCCGAACCTTCGCCATCATCTCCCATCCGGACGCGGGCAAGACCACCCTGACGGAGAAGCTGCTGCTCTACGGCGGCGCCATCCGCAGCGCCGGCAGCGTCAAGGCCCGGAAGACGGATAAGCACGCCACCTCCGACTGGATGGAGATCGAGAAGCAGCGCGGCATCTCCGTGACCAGCTCCGCCATGCAGTTCATCTATGACGGCTACCGGATCAATATCCTCGATACCCCCGGGCATCAGGATTTCTCGGAGGATACCTACCGGGTGCTGGTGGCGGCGGACGCGGCGGTGATGCTGCTGGACGCGGCCAAGGGCGTCGAGGCCCAGACCATCAAGCTCTTTAAGGTCTGCCGGATGCGGAATATCCCGATCTTCACCTTCGTCAACAAGATGGACCGGGCGGCCAAGGATCCCTTCGCCCTGATGGAGGAGCTGGAGCAGGTGCTCGGGATTCGCTCCTGCCCGATCAACTGGCCCATCGGCGTCGATGGGGATTTCCAGGGCGTGTATCACCGGGACACCCGGACGGTGGAGCTCTATACCGGCGGGGACCACGGAAAGAAGCGGGTCGAGAAGACCGATGTGTCCGTGGACGATCCGGAGCTGAACGCGGTGCTGGAAAAGCATTATACGGACCGGCTGCGGGAGGAGATCGAGCTGCTGGACGAGGCGGGGGACGCCTTCGACCTGGAGAAGGTCCGGCGCGGGGAGCTGACCCCGATGTTCTTCGGCTCCGCGGTCACGAACTTCGGCGTCGAGCCCTTCCTGGACCGGTTCCTGTCCTTTACGCCGCCACCCCTGCCGCGGGAGAGCGACGGAGGGCTGATTCAGCCGGAGGAGCCCTGGTTTTCCGGATTCATCTTCAAGATTCAGGCGAACATGAACCCGGCTCACCGGGACCGGCTCGCCTTCATGCGGATCGTCTCCGGCGCCTTTGAAAAGGGCATGGAGGTCTGGCATTCCGGCACGGGGAAGACCGTCGCCCTCAAGCAGCCCCAGCAGTTCATGGCGGACGAGCGGGAGGCGGTCGAGGAGGCCTGGGCCGGGGATATTATCGGGCTCTTCGATCCCGGAATCTATCGGCTGGGGGACACCCTCTCCGGCGGGCCGAAGCTGCACTACGCGAACATACCGGTCTTCGCCCCGGAGTTCTTCAACCGGGTCCGTCCGCTGGACAGCATGAAGCGCAAGCAGTTTCAGAAGGGGATCAGCCAGCTGGCCGAGGAGGGCGCGATTCAGACCTTTATCCGGACGGAGACGGGGCGCGAGGAGTTCATGGTCGGCGTGGTCGGCGTGCTGCAGTTCGAGGTGCTGGAGCACCGGCTGCGGACGGAATACCAGACGGAGATCGTAATGGAGGGCATGCCCTTCCGCTATGTCCGCTGGGTGGAAAAGACGCCGAAGCCCGTCGAGGAGCTGAAGCTGACTTCCACCTCCGGCCGGGCGAAGGACAGCCGGGGACGGGATGTGCTTCTGTTTGAGAACGAATGGAGCATCCGCCTGGCCTGCGAAAACAACGAGGGCCTGACCCTGCGGGAAACCGCGGACCGGTAAGGCCGGGACAGGCGGGGAACATCCGGACAGAACAGCAGACGTGAACTGCCGTTTACAGAGGAGGAAAAACCGAAAGATGATTCGGGAAGACATACGGAATATCGCGATTATCGCCCATGTTGATCATGGCAAGACGACCCTGGTGGATCAGATGCTCAAGCAGGGCGGCGTCTACCGGGAAAACCAGCAGACGGTGGACCGGGTCATGGACTCGAACGATCTGGAGCGGGAGCGGGGCATTACGATCCTGAGCAAGAATACCGCCGTGCACTATCTGAACCATAAGATCAACATCGTCGATACCCCCGGGCACGCGGACTTCGGCGGCGAGGTGGAACGGGTGCTGAAGATGGTGGACGGAGTGCTCCTGCTGGTGGACAGCTTCGAGGGCCCCATGCCCCAGACCCGGTTCGTTTTGAAGAAGGCACTGGAGCTGAAGCTGAAGGTGCTGATCGTGATCAACAAGGTGGACCGGCCGGACGCCCGATGTGACGAGGTGGTCAACGAGATCCTGGATCTGCTGATCGACCTGGACGCAGACGAGAGCACCATCGAAAACCCGATTCTCTACGTTTCCGCCCGGAAGGGAACCGCGACCCTGGATCTGGAAAAGCCCGGGGAGGATCTGCGGCCCCTGTTCGACGCGATTCTGAAATACATTCCCGCCCCGGAGGGCGACGCGGAGGGCCCGGCCCAGGTGCTGATCTCCACCATCGACTACAGCGAATATGTGGGCCGGATCGGCGTGGGCCGCGTGGTTCGCGGGACATTTACCGAGGGCATGAACGTGGTGCACACCAACCTGGAGACCGGGGCGGTGAGCCCGGTCTGGCGGCTGGGCGGCCTGTTCCAGTACGACGGCCTGAAGCGGGTAAACGCCACCGAGGTCGGCATGGGGGATATCGTGGCGCTCTACGGCGCGGAGGACCTCTCCATCGGGGACACGGTCTGCGCGCCGGAGAAGGTCGAAGGTCTGCCCTTCGTCAAGATCAGCGAGCCGACGGTGACCATGACCTTCTCGGTCAACGACAGCCCCTTCGCTGGCCGGGAGGGACAGTATGTCACGAGCCGCCACCTGCGGGCGAGGCTGATGCGGGAGCTGCAGACGGACGTGAGCCTGCGGGTTAACGATACCCAGAGCACCGACTCCTTCGAGGTCTGCGGCCGGGGCGAGCTGCACCTGTCCATCCTGATCGAGAACATGCGGCGGCAGGGCTATGAGTTCGCCGTCAGCAAGCCCCAGGTGATCTATAAGGTGATCGACGGGGTGAAGTGCGAGCCGGTGGAACGGCTGATCGTGGATACGCCCCAGGCCTCCGCGGGCGCAGTGATCGAAAAGATCGGCCGCCGCCGGGGAACCCTCGAGCATATGAGCGGCAGCGACCGGGTCCGGATGGAATTTCTGGTTCCCTCCCGGGGCCTGTTCGGCTATCGCAGCGAATTCATGACCGATACCCGGGGCGAGGGCATCATGAGCTCCGTCTTCGAGCGGTATGAGCCGGTGAAGGGGGACATTCCCCACCGGAACGCCGGCGCCCTGATCTGCTTCGAGACCGGGGTCAGCACCAGCTACGGCCTGTTCTATTCCCAGGAGCGGGGCACCCTGTTTATCGGGGCCGGCGAAAACGTCTATATGGGCCAGATCTGCGGCCAGAACGCGCGGCCGGGGGATCTGGTAGTGAACGTGTGCAAGCAGAAGCATGTGACCAATATGCGCAACGCTTCCGCCTCGGAGGACGCCATGCGTCTGATCTCCGTCCATCCCCTGACGCTGGAGGAATGCCTGGAGTTTATCGACGACGACGAGCTGCTGGAGATCACGCCGAAGAATCTGCGCATGCGCAAACGGCAGCTGGATCACTCCCTGCGGGCCAAGGCCCGAAGCCGGGGCGAGGAAGCCTGAGCCGCAGAGAATCAGAAAGTGTCCGGGCTTGTCAGATGACCCATCAGCACATAGCACCAGGTCCCTGAGAAGGTGATCTGCAGCGCGCTTCCTGCGTCATCCCGCCAGAGCCAGGAATAGCCGTTAAACTGACCGGGCCCGAAAAAAGGCTCCAGACTGGCAGCCAGTTTGGCCACCGCCTCATCCCCGCCCCTGACCTTTTCCAGGGTAAACCGAAGGGCGAAAAGGCCGCCTGCATCGCTGCAATCCAGATTTACGGACTCAATGGGATATCCTCCGAAGGTTTTTCGGATTCCATGGCTGTTTGCGTACAGGGTGAAGGACTGAATCCGGGGACTCTGGGTGAAATTCGACAGGATCTGTCCGTTCTTTTCATAGAGATAGAGGGCGCCGTCGGATAGCCAGCTGCGATAATTCGCCGCTTTTGCAGGGTTAAAAATCCCGGCCAGGGCCAGCGCCGACATGGTATCCTCCAGATTCGTCCCCCAGGGAAGGCCCGGAAACTGAATGTTCCCCGCTTTCAGCATTTCCAGGATATCCTTTGCGCTGCTTTCCGGCGCGGGGGTAGGCAGCGCCGCCGGTTCCGGGGTCGGCGTGGGGGAGGCGGTGGGCACCGGCGTCGGCCTGCGGGTAGGCCGGGGTTCCGGCGTAAGCTCGACCGCCATCCCGGTGGCATTGACCAGCTCCACCGCGTTCAGCAGGCCGTAATGGAATTCGCTGGTGCTGTAGAAAAGGCCCGTATTGCCGCTTCCGATCCAGAGGTTTCCATCCCGGCTGTTTTCATCATGAACGAAGTAGGCGGGCCTGCCGTACATTTCCTTCAGCTGATCCGTTGCGTCCAGATCGCTGACCATCAGGCTGACGGTCGCGCTGACCAGCCTGGTCCGCTGCCCGTCGAAGGTATACAAAAGCGCGATATTGTGCACCCGATGTCCCATCCATTCGGAAATGACGTCGCTGGACATCAGATGAATCTGAACGATATTGGTTCCCTCTTCCTCGCGGGAAAACCGATATCGTCCGTCGTCTGTGGGGACAAACGCATCATAGCTGAAGCCTGATCCTTTCTGCATCATCCTCTGGTAAAAAGAGAGCCGTCCGACGGCCGTATCGATTTTATCCTTTCCTTTTTCCCCGATGATTCCCTGCTCCAGCAGCAGCCTCTCCGCGGTTGCCATATCGGAAAGCCAGGGAATCCCCGCGAAGGTGATCTCCTTTTCATAAGCCCGCGCGGCGCTGAACCCCAAAGGGGACACGCCACTCAGAGCCAGGAAAAGAACCAGGAAAAAAACTGACAGACGCCGCATGTTCTTTCTCAACGTGAATCACTCCTTCAGGTTTCCTTTTTTTCATTTTTTATCATAAAACCTCCCGGGAAGCAATAGGCCCGCCCTCGGCCGCGGGATCAGTTTCAGATCAGGTCGGGTTCCGAACCCGGGGACGGTCCGCCGGGCTTCGAAGCGGCTCACTCAGATCATCAAATCCGGCAGGGGAAAAACGATCTTGATTTCAAAGGATGATTCGCCATACAATAGAGCTGTCAGATTCCTGTAACGCGCTTCGCTTTACGGGGCGGCGGGAAAGTCGGAAGACGAATGAAAAACGACCATTTCATATGCCGAGACAGGAGGGAAAAACGATGCAGGTATGTCCGGACTGCGGGAGATTTTACGATGATTCCATCTTTGCGAGCTGTCCTTTTTGCGAGGGAATCCTTGGGGATGGGGAACCGGGGGACCTGGATGATCCCGACTGGGAGTTTGTCTACGATGAGGAGAATAACCCGGTCGCCTGCCCGTCCTGCGGGGCCCCGGATCTGAGGTATTACGACGGAATGGGCCGATGCGTGGAATGCGGCATGTCCTTCACGGATGAGGATATCGAGGACGAGGTTGGCCCGTGGAGCCATTTCTGACGGATCAGCTGAGGCCGCGGGGGATACACAGGGAATATTTTTATAAGGCGGGGAACCATCGGCGGTTTTCGTTCGTATATATTGATGAGGCTGCCGAAAAGGGCAGCCTGATGAAAGAGACAGGAGGGAAAAACCTATGAAGAAAATGACTGCGATTCTGGTGACGCTGGTGCTGGCGCTGACCGCGCTGTGCGCCTTCGCGGAGACGGCGGCGACCGATCCGCTGCATGAGCACATGGCGAAGCTGAAGGAGGTGCCCTATACCCTGAGCACGACGGAATTCGGCCCGCTGGAACCCAAGGGGGACAATCCGGATCTTTACGTCGAGCTGCTGGGCGCCATGATCTTCACCAAGGCGGACCGGAAGGAAGGCCCGGACGGGGAATACGTGGTGCTGACCTTCCCGGAGGAGAATATCCGCTTTGATTTCTTTACCACGACCGGGGAGACGAATACCTTCCGGCTGGTGAAGGCGGACGGTACCGAGGAGTACTATACCGCGACGGTTCCGGAAGGCCGGGCGTCCCTGACGGACGTTATGAGCGCCTGGTACTATGCCCTGGCGGACATGCAGGGGCTGATAGCTCCGATCGAGGCGAAGATGCCCCCGGAGGGCTGGGTGCTGGACAGCGTGAAGGGTCAGACCTGGCAGGACGACCGGGCCAGCCTGGAAGTCTTCCTCGAGGATGAGGCGAGCTATAAGGTGCGGATTCTCTGGAGCAGCAGCGCCAGCGAAGCCACGGAATGGGTCTACGGCGGAACCCTGGACGAAAAGGACATGACCATCCAGGCGCTTTATGTGACCTGCGACGATCTGACCTATGACGAGCAGGGAAACGAGAAGCGGGTCAACCGGTATGAGAAGGAAACCGAAGCCGTGTTCTCCCTGAATGAGGAGGGCAAGGTGGTTATCACAAACGCCGGGGATGAGAGCCTCGAGGGAAAGACCTTCGAGCGGGTTCCGATGGAGGAGAAGACCGACGCTGAGGAGAAAGCCGACGGCGGGGAAAAAGCCGACGGCTGAGCCGGGGAATGACGGCAGCCGAAAGAGCTCGACAGCTGAGAAGTCGGGAAGGCCGCGACGGAGGAAATTCGTCACGGCCTTTTCTGTCGGACTGAAAAGCCTGAAAAGTTTACGCAGCGTTCATAGAAGCACATTGAAGTCAGGCCCCTGTTCGTGTATAATAATCGGGTATTCGTGCTTTGACTGAACGGAGATCGGAGGAGAAAATTATGAAACGTCTGTTATCCCTGATGACGGCTCTGGCGATGCTTTTGAGCGTAACGGCTGCGCTGGCGGAAAGCCCGGCGGCGGAGGCTCCGGCGGCGGAAGCCGCGGCGGCCGTGGAAGCGACGGAAGCGCCTGCCGCGGAAACCGTTGAAGTGCCTGCCGCGGAAGCTGCCGAAACGCCGGCCCAGGCCGCGCCGGTGGATCTGGTGACCGTGAACGGAAAGGTCATCAATGACCAGAATGCCCATATGCAGGCCTTCATAGAATATTATCAGAATATGTACGCGATGTATGGCATGGACTGGAGCGATCCCCAGATGCAGCTGATGCTCCGGCATGCCGCCCTGGAGTACGCCATCTCGACGGAGATCATGTTCTCCAAGGCCACGGAGCTGGGCTTCGACCAGTTTACGGATGAGGAACTGGCCGGCTTCGAGAAGGATGCCCGGGATTATATCGAGGAATACATTCAGTCCATGATTGGCCAGACCGTTGCGGCGGACGCCTCCGAGGAGGAGAAGACCAATGCCCGGGCGGCGGTGCTGGCGGATATGCAGGCCCAGGGATATAACGAGGAGACGTATATCGCCGATTCCGTTTCAAACGCGAAGGAGCAGGCGGTTTATGACCGGCTGTTCAACGAGTTCACGAAGGATGTTCAGGTCACGGATGAGGAAATCACCGCCTACTTCAACGACCTGGTGAAGGAAGACATGGAGCGGGCGGCGGCGGATCCGGCGGGCTATGTTTCCGCTTACGAGAACTTCCTGCCGTATCTGGACTATCCGGAGTATCTGGGCTATGTGACCGATACCGCCTACTATGTACCGGAAGGCTACCGGGCTGTGAACCACATCCTGCTGAAGCCGGAAACCGAACTGCTCGAAAAATGGAAGGGCCTGGTTGCCACCATGGAGGAGCAGAAGCAGGCGGCGGAGGAATCAGAGGAGCAGACGGAAGGCGCTGACGCGGAAGCGACGGTGGCGCCGGAAGCCACGGAAGAGCCCGTGACCCAGGAGATGGTGGATGCGGCGGAAAAGGAGATCTGGGACAGCCTGCAGCCGAAGATCGACGAGATTCAGAAAAAACTGGCCGACGGAGCGAATTTCAATGATCTGATTGCCGAATACGGCCAGGATCCCGGCATGAGCTCCGAGGAAGCCCGGGCTAAGGGCTATAACGTGCATGCCAACAGCGTCACCTGGGATCCCGCCTTCCAGGCGGCGGCCATGAGCCTGAAGCAGGTAGACGACGTCAGCGAACCCGTGCTTGGCTCCTCCGGGATCCATCTGGTGCATTACATCGGGGATGTTCCGGCGGGCGCCATCGAGATGACGGCGGAGCTGAAGGATATGTTTAAGGAAACCCTGCTGACGGAGCGCCAGGAGGAAGCCTTCTCCAAGGCGGAGGAGGAATGGAGAAACGGCGCGCAGATTGAGTATACCGAGGAAGGCAGGAAGCTCGAGGAGGAGGCTCACGCGGCCTCGGAAGCCATGAGCGAGGCGGCGGAGGCGGCGCCGGTGGAAGAGCCGGCGGAAGAAACCGCCACGGAGGCAGCTCCGGCGGCCGAAGCCCCGGCTGAAGGAGCCGCCACGGAGGAAGCTGCCGCGGCAGAAGCCCCGGCTGAAGGAGCCGCCGCGGAGGCAGTTCCCGCGACCGAAGCCCCGGCGAACTGAGCAGGGAAGACTTTCCCGAAAAAAAAGAGATTGAACAGCAACGGCGTGATTTCGGTCACGCCGTTGTTTCGCGTAAAGGATGAGCATGGCCCCGGCACATTCAGATATGCAGCGAAAAACCGGCAGTGAGCGCAGGAATGAAGGCTTGACTTTTCTGCCCCCAATGGCTATTATTTGTACGGACAACAAGACAATCGAACAGCAAACAGGAGGTGCGCCTATCATGAAACAGACTCCGCTGGATATTTCCGTATCCTTTGATCCGTATGCCGGTGAGCCGAACCGGGACGGTGAGCAGTTTGCCAGGGTGACCCCGGACGGGAAAGTGCATTTCCGCGTCATTGCGAAGGAGGCCCGGGAGGTCGTTATCGATCGTTTCGGGACGCTTTTTCCCCTGTCTCCCGTTGGGGACGGAGCCTGGGAAGGAACTTTCGAGATGGGGAGCGGCTTCCTCTATTTCTTCCTGAAGGTGGACGGCGCGGATGTCCTCTGCCCCTATTGGCCCATCGGCTTCGGCTGCTGCCGGCCCATGAACTTCGTCGATGTTCCCGTGAAGGATATGGAAGGATGGGATGATCTGGAGGGCGTCCGTCACGGCGCGGTTTCCCGGCATTACTATCCCTCTTCCGTCACCGGGAAATATGAAATCTGCCTGGTCTATACCCCGCCCGCGTGGGACGCGGCGAAGCAGTATCCCGTGCTCTATCTGCAGCATGGCTACGGGGAGAACGAAACCGGATGGATCTATCAGGGCCATGTGGGGCGAATCGCGGACCGCCTGATCGCGGAAGGCAGGATGAAGGAAATGCTCATCGTCATGGGGAACGGCATGACGCAGAATGCGGCGGGGGAGGCGGATCGAAGCCTTTTCCCGACAATTGTGGTATCGGATCTGATCCCCTATATCGAATCCCGTTATAACGTTTTCACGGATAAATGGCACCGGGCGATGGCCGGGCTTTCCATGGGCAGCTACCATACCAGCGTGACAACGCTGACACACCCGGAGCTGTTCGGATATGCCGGCCTGTTCAGCGGCTTCATGCGGTCCCCCTGGCCGTCGGAAGAAAAAGAGCCTCACCTGGCCCTCGCGGAGGATCCGGAAGCCTTTCAATCAGCTTTCCGCGTGTTCTACCGGGCCATGGGTACGGAGGACCAGTTCTGGGACAGGTTTGCCGGGGACGACGCCTGGCTGGCGGGAAAAGGGCTGGCCATGACTCGGGAAACCTTCCCCGGCGGCCACGACTGGACCGTATGGCGCCGCTGCATCCGTTCCTTCCTGCCGCGCCTGTTCAGGGACGACCAATAGAAACCGGCCATTTTTTACCCGGAAAGATGGATGGGGATGTGGTATACAGGCATTTCGGCGGTCAACACAGAAAATCCTGACTTGACGATGGTGGTCAAAATTGGTTTTTTATCTCACAAATCCTGATGAAAAGACTGTGTATATTCATGCTATTTTTAATGAGAAGCTGGATTACTTCAGGTACATGCGAAAACGAATCTGATTTAGCGGAGCAGGAATGGCATAATCGATAAAACTGTCTTCCCGTGAACCGGAAAAGGGGCTGCGAAGCCAGGAAGGATTGAATCCTGTTCTTCGCAGCCCCTAAGGTTCGAAAAGCAATATCGGTCCGCGGGAGATTACATCAGCCGGCGGAACATTTCCTCAAACTGTTCCAGGGAAGCGGGGCGGGGATTGCCGGGAGCGCAGGCATCCGCGGCGGCGGACTGGCACAGGAAGGGCAGATCCTCCTCCTTCAGCTTTTCCAGCTTCGTCGGAATGCCAACATCGACGGACAGCTGGCGGACGGCGTCGACCGCCGCCTTCCGGTAAGCAGCCTGATCCATGCCGGCAGTATCCACGCCGAAGGCTTCGGCGATCTTCTTAAACTTCTCGCCGGTATACTCCGCGTTAAACTCCATGACGATGGGAAGCATCATCGCGCAGGCCACCCCGTGAGGCGTGTCATAGACGGCGCCCAGCGTATGGGCCATGGAATGGGCGATGCCCAGGCCGACGTTGGAATAGGCCATGGCGGTCACATACTGGGCCAGGGCCATGCCCTCGCGGCCATCGGGATCGTTGGCGACGGCCTTCCGCAGATTGGCCGCGATCAGCTGGATCGCCTCCAGGTTCAGACAGTCGGACAGCTCCCAGGCCGCGGCGGTGGTATAGCCCTCGATGGCGTGGGTCAGCGCGTCCATTCCCGTGGAGGCCGTCAGACCTTTGGGCATGGTAGACATCATATCCGGATCCACCACCGCGACGTCCGGAATATCGTTGGGGTCCACGCACACGAATTTCCGCTTCTTTTCCACATCGGTAATGACGTAGTTGATCGTGCTCTCCGCGCCGGTACCTCCGGTGGTCGGAACAGCAATCGTGAAGACCGTACGGTGCTTCGTGGGGGCGACGCCCTCCAGGGAGCGGATGTCCGCGAACTCCGGATTGTTCACCACGATCCCGATGCCCTTGCCGGTATCCATGGAGGAGCCGCCGCCGATGGTGATCATGAAATCGGCGCCGCTTGCCTTGTAGGCTTCCACCCCGTGCTGCACATTCTCGATGGTGGGATTCGGCTTGATGTCGGTATACACGGTATAGGCGATCCCGTTCTTTTCCAGCAGATCCGTCACCCTGGCGGTCACACCGAATCTGACCAGATCCGGGTCAGAGGCGACAAAAGCCTTCTGAAAACCGTGCGCGGCGATGATTCCGGGAATTTCGTTGATCGCTCCGTGACCGTGGTAGGACACACCGTTCAGGACAAAACGATTGACAGACATGTTACGATTTCCCTCCGTCTCTGTATTTCTGGTTTTCCGGCTTTCCGAAAGCCGAAAAAGCAAGATCTGCGGTTATTGTACAATAACTGGCAACATCTGTCCAGTCTGACTGAAATCCGAACCGCCCCAACTGACCGAAACCTCACCTTGCCAGACGGGGAATTTACCCTTACAATCAAGATCAGATATTTCTGTTTCAGCGGGAGGAGACAGATTTTGTCCGCGAATCGCGTCAGCGTGAGCGGTACCAAAATCGTCATCCGTCCCAGAGCGGCAGACATGAACTGACGTTCACAGAGGAGGAAGACGAAATTGAAGAAGCGGGAAAGGCTGGCCGGACTGATGGCGGCGCTGCTGGCGATGCTGATGCTGTGGCCGGGAACCGGAATGGGTGAGAACGCAACGGATGCGGTAAATACGGCGGCGGGGTCGGTGGGGGCTGAAACAACGGTTCCGGAAGAATATACCCTGAACTGGTATTACAACATCGAAACGGGCTACTTCATGGCCCCGGTCTATCCGGAGGAGGAATGGAGCGAGACCGACTGGGACGGGGAAGGATACGGAACCAGCTATGTGACGGACGCGGATGGGAACGCGGTGATTACCGGATTTCCCGCCTGGGATACCGGGCTTCCGGAATCCCTGAACGGTCATCCGGTGACCGCCATCGGGCGTCTGAAGGTGTTCAGTCAGCTCGACTATCCGGAGGAGGTGACCCTGCCCGCGACCGTCGACCGGATTGAGGACATGGCCTTCGCTTCCTTTCCCCGGATGCCGTGGATTGTCCTGGCGGGGGAAAATCCGCACTTTGCCGTTCGGGACAGGATGCTGCTGGAGCCGGAGACGGGCCGGCTGATCCTGCGCTTTGACGACGGGGCCGCCTGGACGAAGAATCCGGACGGGAGCTGGAGCCTGCCAAAGGAGCTGACCGTGGCGCAGGTGCCGGAGGAAATCCGGAAGATCGACGGCTACGCCTTTCGCGGCCAGGGCCTGACGGAGATCCGCCTGCCGGAGGGGCTGAGAACGATCGGGGACGGAGCCTTCAGCGGCTGCGTGGAGCTGCGGAAAATCAATATTCCGGCGAGCGTGACGGATATGGGCGGGAACCCGTTCTTCGGCTGTCCGGCACTGGAAACGGTGGAGCTCCCGGAGAATCACCCGGTCTTCGAGCTCCGGGACGGGCTTTTGATCCGGAAGGCGGATCAGTGTCTGGTCGCCGCGCTGCCCGCGGCCGTCCGGGAAGGAAGGCTGACCATTCCGGAGAGCATTCGGAGCATCGGCGATTTTGCCTTCTATGGACTGCCGCTCCGGGAGCTGACGATCCCGGATACGGTCGGAAGCATCGGAACGGGGGCGCTGGCCTTCTGCACGGAGCTGCGGACGGTGACCCTGCCGGAGGGCCTGACGGAGATCGCGCCGCTGCTGCTGGCCGAAACCGGTCTGGAGGCGGCCGACGTGCCGGCGCGGGTGGAATCCATTGGGAGCTATGCCTTCAGCGGCACCGGGATTCCGGCGCTTCAGCTGCCGATGGGGCTGATCACGCTGGAAAAATCCGCCCTTGACCGCACGGGCCTGAAGCGGCTGGAGCTGCCCGGAAGCCTGCGGGAGGTGGGGGACTGGGCGCTGGCCAACAATCCTTTACTGAAGCGGGTGGATTTTCGGGCGGCTGCGGAGCGGATCGGTGATTTCGCTTTTTACAACTGCGAGGCGCTGCAAAGTGTTTATCTGCAGGAGGGCTTCTCCACGATTGGAGAGAGCGCCTTCGAATACTGCGAAAACCTGGAATATCTGAGCCTTCCGGAGGGCGTGACCGCCCTCGGGAGGAATGCCTTCCACTCCTGCGGAAAGCTGAGATGGTGCGAGTTGCCGGAAAGCCTGACGGAGATCGGGGAGGCGGCCTTCTTTGAATGCAGGGAGCTTTCCTCCCTCCGGATTCCGGGCAGCGTAAAGACGATCGAAAGGGACCTGTGCAGCGGATGTGAGGAACTGTACAGCCTTGAGCTGGAGGAGGGAATCGAAAGGATTGGCGATTACGCCTTTTCCCGCTGCCGGCAGATCAGGGCGCTGCTGCTGCCGGACTCTCTCCGGTCCATCGGAGAGAACGCCTTCAGCTATTGCAGCCGTCTGACGGAAGTTACCGTTCCGGAAGGAGTGACGGAGATCGGAAAGGACGCCTTCCGGAAATGCTCCGAAAAACTCGTCGTGCAGGTGCGGAAGGACTCTTTCGGGGAAAAATATTGCGTGGGAAACGGCCTGCAGGTCTTTACGGGCTCGGCGGAGAAGCAGGAGGTTTCCCTGCAATGGACGATGGACCTGGATCGTGAGCCCTTTGAATGTCCCGTTTATTCCTGGGAACGTTCGACAAAGGATTACAGCTTCGGTTATCTGGTGGGACTGGATGGAAACGCGACGATTACCAGAGTAAGCTGGGGAGTCGGCGAGATCCCGGAAATCCTGGACGGTCATCCCGTGACGGCTGTGGCCCGGATGGCGATCTATGACCATCTGGACGGAATCGATTTTCTTTTCATTCCGGCCTCTGTCACGCGGATTGAACCCATGGCCTTCGCGCTGCTTCCCTACACGCCGAAGATTTTCCTGAGGGAGGGCAATCCGCGCTTCATCGTGGAAAACGATATGCTGCTGGAGCCGGAAACGGGCCGGCTGCTGCTGCGGTACGACGAGGAACGCGCCGGGATTGAGATGGGAGAAGACGACTGGGAATACAGAGAGTTGCCGATTCAGAAACGGATTGAGGTGCCGGCGGGAATCCGGGTGATTGACGGCTACGCTTTCCGGGATCAGGCCATGGAGGAGGTCCGTCTGCCGGAGGGACTCAGGGAGATCGGTGAGGGCGCCTTCAGCGGCTGCCGGGATCTGAAGAGGGTGAACATTCCCGACAGCGTAACGGAACTGGGAGCCAACCCCTTCTTCGGCTGCGGCGCCCTGGAAAATATCACGATCTCCAGGGACCACCCGGTCTTTGAAATCCGGGACGGGCTTCTGATCCGGAAGGCGGATCAGACCCTGGTCGCGGTCCTGCCCCAATCCGTGAAAAACGGCGTGCTCACGATTCCGGAATCCATCCGGAGGATCGGAAAGTTTGCCGGCCGGGGAATGAGCATGACGTCCGCGGTGATCCCGGATTCAGTCAGCGCCATCGAAGACGGCGCGTTCATGAATTGTGGTAATCTTCAGGCGATCCGCCTGCCGCAGGGGCTGACGGAGATGGCCCCTGCGGTTCTGGCGGGAACAGGCCTGAAAACGGTTGTGCTTCCGGAAACGCTCGAGGCCATCGGAGACTGCGCCTTCGACCGGATCGGGGGACTGGAGGAGATCACGATCCCGGAAAGCGTCAGGCGCATCGGATATGCCGCTTTTTCAGACTGCGGGGATCTGAAAGCCGCAACCCTTCCGGATGGCGTGGAATCGATTGGACAGGAAGCGTTCGGCAACTGCTCCCGCGATCTGATCCTCCGGGTCGAGCCGGGATCCTACGGGGAGAAATACTGCAGGGAATCCGGACTGGGAACGCAGCTGAAAACGGAGTGAACGGCAACGCCCTGCCGTTTTGAAGACAGAAAAAGGAACGTCCCCGTTGGGGCGGCCCTCATTCGTCTGCTCCTTTTTATACCCTTTCCAGAACCGGGATAACCTCGAGCGGGGCGGGCACCTCGACCCGGCCGGGACCGGAGAGGATTTCTCCGGTGTCGACGTTTTTCCAGTTTCCTTCGGGCAGGTAAACGGATCGTGCCCGGGCCCCGGCCTCGAGCACCGGCGCCACGAGGAAGCTCGGCCCGAACATATACTGATCCCTGAGATCGCTGCATTCGGCATCCGCCGGGAATTCATAGAACATTGCCCGCAGGAGGGGCGTGCCTTTCTCATGGGCTTCCCGCATGATTTCCCGGACATAGTCCCGAAGCGCCTCCCGCCGCTCCAGATACTTGACGAGGATCGGATAGGCCTCCTCGCCGAAGCTCCAGACCTCGTTGTCGCTGCCGGAATTCAGCACGCGTGTGCCGTCCTTCCGGAAGACGGGCCGGGCGGGCTGCCGGTCGCCATGGAGCCGCATGACCGGGCAGTAGCATCCCCACTGGAACCAGCGGATCAGCAGTTCCCGGAATTCCGGCTTCTCCGGATTTCCCGCGTGGAACCCGCCGATATCCGTCGTCCACCAGGGGATTCCGGCGATGCCCATGCTCAGGCCGGCGCAGACCTGGCGGCGGAAATAGCTCCAGTCGCTCATGATATCTCCGCTCCAGACCAGGGCGCCGTAGCGCTGGCTTCCGGCCCAGGCGCAGCGCAGCAGGTTGACGGGATTCTCCTGCCCCTCGGCACGCATGCCGTCATAGAAGCCGCGGGCGTAGCACTGGGGATAGATATTTCCGATCTGCTCATTGGAGCCGATGGCGTAGCGGTAGGCTTTAAAGTCATAGGTGCCGTATTCCGGCTCCGCCTCGTCGAGCCAGAAGACGCGGATCCCGTAATCATAATAATTCTTTTTACACTTCCGCCAGACATAGTCCCGGGCCCGGGGATTCGTGGCGTCATAGAACATGGAGTCCTCGACGAAGCGCATTCCGATCTGCTCCCCGTATTCCGCCCGGACCAGCAGTCCCTGCTGACGCATTTCCTCGTAGTTCTCCGAGGTCAGGGCGATCTGGGGCCAGACGGAGACCATCAGCTCGATGCCCATCTCCTTCAGCGCCCGAACCATCCCGGCGGGATCCGGGAAGAATTCCGGATCGAACCGGTAATCCCCCATATGGGGCCAGTGGAAGAAGTCGCAGACGATGACGTCGATCGGAAGCCCCCGCCGTTTGTATTCCTGCGCCACAGAGAGCAGCTGCTCCTGGTTCCAGTAGCGCAGCTTGCACTGCCAGAAACCGAGGCCGTATTCCGGCATCATCGGGACGAAACCGGTGGCCCGGGCATAGTGCAGGCTGATTTCCGCGGGGGTATCGCCGCAGGTGACCCAGTAATCCAGCTGCTTCGTTGAATCGGCGGTCCAGGTGGTCCGGTTCCGGCCGAAGGAGACGGATCCGATGGCGGGATTATGCCAGAGGAAGCCGTATTTCCGGCTGGACTGGAAAAAGGGGACGCTGGCCTGGGAATTTCGGTGGGCCAGCTCCAGCGTGCAGCCCTTCCAGTCCAGATAATCCTCCTGATACTGCCCCATGCCGTAGATCTTCTCGCCTTCCTCGCCCCGGAAGGTGGCTGTCAGCCGGTAATCGGCGCCGAGACGGGGTTCAAACTTCCGGGCCCGGAGGGTCAGGGCGTTTTCTCCGTCGGTTTCCCGGAAAAGCACCTCCCCGTGGCAGTTGACGAAGGTGATGACGGCGATATTCTTCCAGCCGCAGACCTCGAGCTTCGCCGTCAGCTTTCCGCTCCGGACGAAGGCGTGGGTCTCGTCCCCGATCCGGCATTCGGTATCCTCGTTTTCCCAGGGATCCAGCAGGGCGAAGCGGTCATCCCTGATTTCCCCCATCGGGACGGCCCGAACCCGGAGACTGTCCGGCCCCCAGGGCTCGACGGCCAGGGTTTCCCCATGGTTTCGGAAGATCAGACGGCTGCCCTCGATCTCAAAATAATTCATCGCTTTTCCGTTTCCTTTCCCGTTTTGTTCCTTCGTCACCGAGCGTTTTATCCAGCGGCTTTGCCGCCGCCTGTCCGTTTTGCCTCTCCATATCCGGGAAAGCCCGGATCACGGTTGTTCCGGCCTCAGGTTCCCTGATGCTCCCGGTCCAGCGCGGCGTTGTCCGGATAGATCCGGTTATACATATAGTACCAGGTCATGAGCGGAACGGTATAATAGGGCCGGAAGGTCCGACAGATCTGATGATAGTATCCGCTGTGCCCCGGCAGCGTCCGGAAGACGTTCTTTTCCCCGGGAACCGGCTGAATCCATTCCTCCGGATGCGCCTGATCCCCGACGAGGACGGTCATTTCATCGCAGCACAGCGCCAGGGGACCCCAGACGAGGGCGACGACGTTCGGATGCTCGGGATCGACGGCCCGGAACCGGAGCCGGTAGGGCAGGCTGAGGGTGATTTCATCCCCATCCTTCCAGACCCGGTCGAGGGTCAGCCAGGTGTTCGGGGCGGCGACGGCTTCCTGAAGCTCCCCGTTGACCCGGACGGTATTGGTTCCATCAGCCCAGGAGGGGATTCTTACCCGAAGCGCGAAGTCCACCGGCTCCGATACCCGGACCCGGAATCGGGCCTCCTGGTCCTCCGGGAAGTTTCCGTCGGAAAAGAGGGTCACGGGAATCTTCTCGACGGTGAAGTCCACCGCGGCGGGAATCAGCTGGCTGACATAGATTCCGTGATCGTCGAAATAGGCGATCATATTCGCGTATTCCGCTGTATCCTGGGGGAAGGTGCCGGTGCAGCACTGCCAGACGAAATTCTGCCCCAGATGCTGGAGCCGCCGGTCCTCATAGCTCTTGAGCGCCCCGTCCAGGAAATAGCTGGCGTAGTAGAGCACCTGGCCCTTATCGGTAATGGGCGGCTGGCCCAGGGTGCCGTTGATGAGCAGCTTTTCACACCAGTCCCCGTACCGGGCGTCGCCGGTCAGCTTCATCAGATAGTTGCAAAGCTTGAACACCGCCCAGCTGCAGCAGCTGACCTCGCAGGAGCCCCAGGAATCGGACCGGGTCGAAAGCCCCCCGACGAAGTTTTTCCAGGTCAGCTTCCCCGTCTCCGTCAGCTCCCGGTCCCAGGAGGGGAGGACGGAATTTCCGAGATAGCCGGGATCCTCCCCGAAGAGGGTCTCCCCGGGCCCGTATCCGCCGGTGACGAAGATATGCCGCTCTGTCAGCAGCCGGTATCCCTCCTCGATGGTTCGAAGATACTTTTCCTCCCCGGTGACCATATAGGCCCGGGCGGCGGAGGAGAGAGAATTCACGTGGCTGTAGGCGTGCCGGGGCCCGATTCTGTCATCCCCCGCGGCGAGCCGGTCCCAGAGATAGGGATAGAGCCACTGCTCCGCCATCTCCCGGTAAAGGTCGTCCCCGAAGAGCTGATAGGCCCGGAAAAGGTTCTCCGGCAGGGTATACCATTCGATCTGGCCGAGCATGGCGCCGCTCTGGAGCCCGTCCCGGGGAATCCGGGGATCGAAGGTCTTCTTCGCGTATTCCGTAATTCGCCGAACCCAGGGACGAACCTCCTCGAGTCCCATGAATTCATAGAGATCCAGGAAGCCGCCGAGAAACTTTTCCCAGAGATAGGTGCCGAGGTTCATGACGTCCTCGTTCTTCTCCGCGCATTCGCACCAGCCCCGGAAAAGCTCCGTCGCCTTCCTGAGCAGCCGCCGGTCCCCGGTGTTCCGGTACCATTTGGCATAGGCGCCAAGATACTGCCCGACGCTGGGGCCCCAGCCCACCATGCCCTCGGCGGAGGAGGGGATGCCGGCCTGAAGCCGGTACCGGTGCAGGATATCGTCCACCGTCGGAACCCGGAGGTAGGTCTCCAGCGTTTCGTCCCGCTGACGGCGGAAAGGACTCTCCAGCAGGGTCACATGGGCATAGTCCGCCCCTGAAAGCACGTTCTGAATCATTTTCGGCGCCTCCTTATCCCTTGACGGCGCCGATCATGACGCCCTTTTCAAAGTATTTCTGAATGAAGGGGTAAACCAGCAGGATCGGTACGGTGGAAACGATCATGACCGCGTATTTTACCTGATCCGCGCTGGACTGGGCATAGCCGCCCTGCACCCCGCCGTTGCCGTTGGCGAAGGCCTCGTTCTGGAGCAGGATGCGGCGCAGCACCATCTGGAGCGGCTGGATGTCCGTGTTGGAGGTGTAGATCAGGGCGTTGAAATAGTCGTTCCAGTGGAAAACCGCGTAGTAGAGGATCTCGACGGAGATGATGGCCTTGCTCAGCGGCAGGACGATACTCCAGAAGATCCGGAAATGGTTCGCGCCATCGAGGGTGGCGGATTCATAGAGATCGTTGGGGATGGTATTCTGAATAAAGGTCCGGGCGATGATCAGGTTGTAGGTATTGATCAGCACCATGACCAGCAGAATCCAGGGCGTGTTGATCAGCCCGAGCCGGTTGATCTGCATATAGGTGGGCACCAGGCCGCCGCTGAAATACATCGTGAAGACGAAATAGAGCATGATCGGATTGCGTGCGCGGAAGTCCGGCCGGCTCAGGGCGTAGGCGGCCGGCATGGTGACGATCATGTTCAGCAGGGTGCCGCCCACCACATAGATCAGGGTATTCCGGTATCCGACGAGGATCCGGCTGTCCTGGAAAATCTGCTCAAAGCCGTAGAAACGGATATCCTGGGGCCAGAGCACGACCTTCCCCTGGTTGACCAGGTCGGAATTGCTGATCGAGGCGATGACCACGAACCAGAGGGGATAGACGATGACAATAAAGCAGAGAATGCTGAGGATGATCACCAGCGTGTGAAAGATAATGTCCGCCGTGTCCCGGTCCCGGATGCGGTTGCGGGCGGGAGTCAGGCTGATTTCCTTTTTCGCCGTCCTGTTGGGAACTGTTCTTGTCATGCTGTGTCGCCTCCCTTCTTACATCAGGCCGGAGCCGGTTACCCGCTTGCTGATGGCGTTGGCCAGCAGCAGGAAGATAAAGTTGACGACGTTGGTGAACAGGCCGACGGCGGTGGCCAGGGAGAACTGGGGCGCGCCTGTCTTGGGAGCCATGAGGCTGTAGACGTAGGTGGAAATGACCTCCGAGGACTTCAGGTTCAGCGTGTTCTGCATGAGGTAGATTTTGTCGAACCCGACGTTAAGGATGTTCCCCATGTTCATGATGAGGAGGATCATGATCGTTGGCACCAGGGCGGGAAACTCGATGTGGAGCACCCGCTGCCATACGTTGGCCCCGTCGATCTTGGCCGCGTCGTAGAGCTGAACGTCGACGGAGGACAGGGCGGCGATATAGATGATGGAGTTCCAGCCCATGCTCTGCCAGATTCCGCTCCCGACGTACATCCAGACGAAGTACTGCCGCTGGCCCAGCAGGTTCGCTTTCTCCGGAACGATGTGCAGGGTTTTCAGCAGGTCGCTGAGCACGCCGCCGTTCTTCGCGAAGAGAACGTTCAGCATGGAAACCAGGACGACGGTGGAGATGAAGTAGGGGATATACACCGTCGTCTGCAGCGTCTTCTTCCACTTCTGGGCCCTGAGCTGGTTGATGATGATGGCCAGCACGATCGGGGCGGGGAAGGAGAAGACGATCGAACAGAAGCTGATGACGAGGGTGTTGACCAGCGTCGTCGAGAACATGCTTGAGGAGAAATACTGCTTAAAGTATTCCAGCCCCATCCAGTCCCCGCCGTAGATGCCCTTGGTGAAGTCGTACTTCCGGAAGGCCAGCTGCGCTCCGTACATGGGCATGTAGCAGAAGATGAAGATATACACGAGGGAGGGCAGCAGCATGATCCAAAGCTGCCAGTCCTGACGCAGATGCCAGAGGAGCGGGCGGCGGTGCGTCTTGATGCCCCGCGCGTTGACGGCCGTGCTCATTTGAAGAAGGACCTCCTTTTTCAGGGTTTCATCGGGATCGTTTCGGAGCCTGTCCAGGCCTGCCTTTCCGCGGCAGGCCGCCTTTCCGTTTCCCGCGGAAGCGGAGAGGCGGCCCGTCCATGAGGGTTCCCGGAAGGGAAGAAGCGGGATGCAGACCGCGCCGCATCCCGCTTCCCGTGAGGATTACTGAGCCTTCCAGGCGTCGTAGGCAGCCTGACGGATGGCGAGCACTTCGCGCAGCCCGGCGGCCTCGACCTCGGCGACGTAGTCGTCCCAGGTATCGTCGATTTCAGCTTCACCGGTCATCCAGATGCCCCACCAGCTGTCCGTGACGTTGGTGATGGCGGCCTGCAGGGTGGCCAGCTTGTTCTGATCCTCGACCGTGTACTTCATCAGGAACTGCGGATAGTATTCCTTATCCATGTCGACCCGGGCGATGGCTTCCTTGTACTGCTCCCGCTCGGCCAGGGCGAAGGCCATATCCTTGGCCATGTCGATGGTCGTGGCGCGGCGGATGTACATCGGGCCGTTGTCGGCGAAGGTGGAGGTCCACTTCCAGGTTCCGTTGTCCGTGTTGGCCTCGGCCGGCGGATCCTCGACCTTGTAGTGGTCGTCGCCCACCTTGGTGACGTTGCCTTCGGAGATGGATCCGAACAGCACCTGGACGGAGACTTCCGGATCATAGAACAGATCCATGAACTTCACGGCCGCTTCCGGATTGGCGCACTTGGCGCTGATGGCGATCCGGTTGCTGGACATGTTCAGGCCGGAGAAGTCGTAGGTCCAGCGGGGCTCGGAGGTCGCCTTGTCGTCGATATCGTCGATGAAGGGACCGCAGGGGACATACTGATCATAAATCTTGGGTCCGAACTTGTCGGTCTCCTCCCATCCGTAGACCACGCCGACCAGCGCGTTGCCATCCGCGTCGCCGCGGGAGAGGGACTGGAACATGGAGTAGTCATTGGTGATCGCGTTTTCATTGATCAGCTTCTCGCTGTAGAGATCCGCCAGATAGGTCATCATGGCTTTGTAGCGCTCGTCGACGGCGTAGTTCTTGATCTTCCCGTCCTCAGCGAAGTAGCCGTCGTAGCCCCAGTTGACCAGCTGGATGCCCCAGGAACCGATCATGTTGCTCAGGGAGTAGGCGCTGCCGAACCATCCGTTGAAGTCCAGCGGCACTTCGTCGGAGGGATTGCCGTTGCCGTTGGCGTCGTTGTCGCGGAAGGCGATCAGGACGTTCTTGAGCTCGCTCAGGGTGGTGGGAACCGCCAGCCCCAGCTTGTCCAGCCAGACCTTGTTGATAAACATGACGCCGTTGCAGTCCGGCCATTTGCCCTGGAATTTCGGGCCGGCATAGATCTTGCCTTCATAGGTCTTCGCCAGGGCCAGGGTGTCCGGCTCCTCCTCAAACATCTTCTTGATGTTCGGCGCGTACTGATCGATCAGGTCAGTCAGCTCCAGAAACAGGCCGTTATAGGTCGTATAGTCGGCATCGCCGGTGGCATTGATCAGGATGTCCGGGATGTCCCCGGCGGCGAAGCGGGTCGTCTTGATCTGGTCCCAGTCCGTATAGATCTGTTCCCATTCGATGTCCACGCCGGCCTTCTCCTCGATCTCCATCAGCCATTTCATGTCGTAGACGCTCTTGGTCAGGGGGTGAGCGATAAACAGGCCCTTGAGCTTGACTTTTTCGCCCTCCGCTCCGGCCAGGCTCACCATGCCCAACAGCAGGGTCAGCGCCAGAAGCATTGCCAGTACCTTCTTCATGTGTGTCTCCTCCTTCATTATGCTGTTGTGGACGCCTTTCCGCGGCATCCCGTTGGCTATACAATAACCGATTCGCCGGCGGGAAGTCCATGAAAAAAGGAGCGGAAAAATGGAAAAACAGGCAAATTATAAACCTTTCCTGACAAACTCCCGCTCTTTCCGCTGCGGGTATACGGAAGACAGGACGGCAGACAGGGGGGGACAGCCGCGAACGTGTCAGCGAAGCGGCAGCAAAATTGTCATTCGCCGCAGCGCGGCGGACATGAACTGACGCCCGCTGGGGGAGACAGCAGCCTGCGAATGGAGAAAAAATCGTTGAATCTTTCTGAAAAATCCGTTAAGATGGGATTGAAAGCATAAAACCCTGAAAAAAGCGCAAAAGCATGGACTTTTCGGAAAGGAAAAATTATGAGTCTGACCATTCTTCCCGTTTCGGAAAAGCGGCAGGTGCTGCTTTGCGGCACGAATGTCTATCCCGTCCCGGAGACCCATCTGGACCGGATTATGGATGTCCATGACCTTCTGTATATCTTCTCCGGGGAGCAGCCCGTCGCCCAGGAGGAGGAAAGCTTCACCCTGCGAACAGGGGACCTGGTGCTGCTCCGGGCGGGGAGCCATCACTACGGGACGGCGCCCTGTTCGGTGAACATGCGCTCGATCTTTATTCATTTTAATCAGCTGCCCGGGGACCGGGCGGCGGAGAGCCTGTCCGGGGAGGAAATCCAGCGGCTGAACCGAATGAACAATTTCGTTATTCCGACGGTGGTCCACTGCGGCCAGAACAACGAGATCACCCGGATTATCAACGCGATCATCGATCTGTACTGGTCCCACCGGCCGAATAAGGAGCGGCGCCTGCAGTTCCTGCTGAACCTGCTGCTGGACGATCTGTGCCTGATTGGCCAGGAGGAAGAGGAACAG
Source organism: Clostridia bacterium (assembly GCA_017433405.1). Lineage (GTDB taxonomy): Bacteria > Bacillota > Clostridia > Christensenellales > Aristaeellaceae > Aristaeella. The sequence goes on from JAFRHH010000020.1 coordinate 44,370, forward strand.
CAGGAGGAGTGGACGGTGGCGCTGGTCAACCTGTTTCGGAAGCATCCGGAGTGCAACTACAGCCTCGAAGAGCTGGCGGAAGCTGTTAACATGAGCGTCAGGACGATGTCCGCCCGCTTCCGGGAGATTATGGGAAAATCCGTCCACCAGTATCAGATGGATCTGAAGCTGGAGATGGCTTACCGGGACCTCCGAACGGGTACGTTAAACGTCCGGGAGGTCGCGGACCGCTACGGATTTACCGACGCCTTTTATTTCAGCCGTCTTTTTAAGAAGAAATTCGGAATCGCGCCCAGGCAGATCAAGGAGCGGGAGCCCAGCGCGAACATCAATCGGAACCGGGTGACCTGAGGAGCTTCAGGGTCAGGTTGTTCATGTTCATGGAATAGGTATAGGAGGCCTTTTCCGTGATGGCGAGCACCAGGCGGATGCCCAGGGCGTCCTCCGGGCTGCCGGGAATATAGTGAATCGGGTCGAAGGGACGGCAGTCGTCCCGGAAGCGGAGAATCCAGCTGTCCGCCTTGCTCAGCAGGCGGACGGAAAGATGGTGCTCCTTCTGGTCCTGGGAAAAACCGTGCTTGATGGTATTGCCGGCCATTTCCTCGATGCACAGCGCGATCTTATTGCTCAGGGAAGGCGTTTCCCCCATGGAGAGGCAGAACTGCTCCGCCGCGCGGACGAAGGCCGTCACATCCTGTAGGGACTGGATCCGCCCCTCGAGCAGCCGGTCGTCCGTGACGCCGAAGTCCTCCTTCAGCAGCAGGAAGGCGCCTTTCTTCCAGGGCAGCGCTCTGGCCTTCACCCGGATATAGAGGCCAATCAGGAGCAGGGTCAGCGCCTCGCCGACCGCGAAGTGAAGCCAGACGCCGTCGGTACCGAAGATCAGCCCGAGGATCAGCGCGGCGGCGGCCGGAAGGATGGCTCCTTCCAGGAGGGAGATGATTTCCGTCAGACCGACGCGGCCTGTGGCCTGATACATGTTTTTCAGCGCGTTATTGAGACAGCAGGGGATCAGCCCCAGGGCGAAGAGCCGAAGTCCCAGGACAGCCATCTCCTTCATGATTCCATCCGCGGGGATAAAGACGGATACCAGCGCGGGCGCCACCAGCAGGAGCAGGATGCCCATGCCGAGCCCCAGCAGGACGCCGCAGAGGAAGAGCAGCTCCAGCAGCTCCTTCAGACCGATGCGGTCCTCCTCGTTAAAGAGAATACCGGAGAGGGTCAGGGAGACGCCGCCGATGCCTGTCGTAATGCAGTTGGCGGCATTGCCGATGCCGGAAACGACGGCGTAGGCCGCGATGGCGATCTCCCCGCCGGTCGTTTGGAAAATCCGGTTCAGGATGAAGACCAGGATCACGGAGGAGGCCATGTTGAAGCCGGCCGGAACGCCGCCCCGGAAGAGCTCCCCGATCTTCCGGAGGGAAACGCTTTTCCAGGAGAAGCGATAGACGCATTTTTTGGAGCAGAAATAGAAAGCCGTGACGCCCATGGCGAGATAGTAGCTGATCGAGGAGGCCAGGCCCATGCCGAGCATTCCCCCGTGAAAGACCAGGGCGTTGAGCAGATCCAGGGCGATATCCGCCACCGTCATGCCCAGCACCGCGACAATCAGCAGATTGCTCTGGCCCGCCATCTGCAGGAAGGGAACCAGCACCAGGGCGCCCATGGAGCCGGGGGCGCCGACCCCGAAACCTAAAAGATAATCCCGCGTTTCATTAAAAAGCGCGCCATCCGCCCCGGCCCCCATGGCGGTGGCGAGCGGGGAGCGGAAGAGGGCCACCAGTACGGCGAAGGCCACCGAGATGGCGCCGCCCAGCAGCAGGGCGGAGGAGTAGCCCGCGTTGGTCTCCTCCTGGGAGCCCATGCCGATGGATTTGCTGCACGCCACCTGCACGCCGGCCGCCAGCAGGCTTCCGAGGGCGCCGATGGCCAGCAGGATGGGGTTGGCCAGGCTGTAGGCGGCCATTCCGGTCTGCCCCAGGAAGCGGCTGATCATGACGTTATCGATCAGCAGACACAGGGAAACCGTCAGCGCGGAGAAGATCTGCGCCGTCAGCATCTGACGAACCAGTTTGCGAATCATGCCATCACCTGTTCATTCATCATTTGTCCGTCCCTTTTTCCGGGCCACGGACACCACTTTTCATTATGCCATCCGGGGCGGATTTCTGTCAATCGGCCGCCCGCTTCCGAATGGCGCTCGGCAGCCACTCGCGTGAAGCGCTCGGATCGCACTTTCGGCAATCGGTTTTTCAAAGCATCGGATCGTTTTTTTCTTTTGCCTTACCCCGGTTCTGGCATATAATACCTTCAAGGATTTAACGGCGCGAAAGCCCTGATTTTCGGAAGCCTTGCGGCGCGAGAATCGAAAACCGCCGAAGCGGGAAAAAAGGGATGAAGGAAGGTACCAGGTTCCGTGGAAAATCGTATCAACAGGTGTGATGAGAGAGCCGGAACGCGAGGATGTGCCCCGTGTTCCGGAGGAAACGGCAGACGCAGTCTGGCGTTCATGTATAGAAAGGATCGTGAGACCCAATGAAGAAAATCATCAGTTTGATGCTTGCAATGGCGCTCATCCTGACCGCCGCGGCCGGGCTGGCGGCCTCCACCGTGCCGGACGCGCCGACCGACGGCTATGTGCCCGGCCGGGTGTGGGATATGTATTACAACCAGGGCACTTATGAGGCCGAAGGCGAGCGAACGAACGATACCCAGTATGAGGAGACGTATCACGGAACGACCCTTCAGGAGACGGAGGTTGAGCTGGAGGATCCGACCACGGGGATTGAATACGAGGTAGGCTTCGATCCGGCCGGAAATATCACCCGGGCGGAATATGAAAACGGCGCCGGTGAAATCTTCTTCGACGGACAGACCTGGACGGACGCGGCGGGAAACCAGGTAACGGGTCCCGATCTTGATTTCGTGAGACAGTATCTCTCCCATGCCTATGCCAGCGGCAAGTGGTATTCAAAGAATACCCTGAGCGTGGTGGGACTTCCGCTGAAGGACGAGCTGCCGGGATTTACCAACCAGTGGTACGAATTCGTGCCGGTGGATCTTCGGAAGGAAGGGACGACCCGGTATCTGACCTTCGCCGGTGGCCGGTTCCTGCTGGGCTACTGCGATGTGACGGTCAAGGACGGAACGGTGACGACGGATTACGTGCTGCCCAACGGCCATGCCTATCCGAAGGATCACTGCCTGATGTGGTTTACCGATGAGAAGGAGATCACCCCCGAGGTGGTTGCGGCCCGGACCAGCCCCTACCGCTTTGGGCAGCCGGTTTCCATTGAAAAGGATCTGAAGGGGAAGGGCATCGCGATCATGATGATCCTGAACCGCGTGACCTTCCGGGATCCGCTGCTGGGAAACGGCAACCACAAGCTGCGGAACTATTACCGGAACAGCCCCGGGCTGAAGCCCATGAAGGATCAGTTCAGAGCCCTGCTGAAGGAAATGCGGGAGCAGAAGTAACCGACCGGATTTTTCTCCCCTGAGCGATGGAAGCGCCGGAGGCGTCCGAAAGGGGCCCCGGCATCCATATAAAAAATATTTTTAGGAGGACTCATTCATGAAAAAGGTACTCGCAATCGTTACCCTGATCTGCGTGCTGTTCGCGTTTGGCGCGATGGCCGAAGAAACGAAGAAGCCCTTCGAAATCGAACCGGGCATCACCTTCGGGATGACCCAGCAGGAAGTGATCACGGCGCTGGGCACGCAGAAGTACAAGACGGACAAGGAAGGCACCCGCGGCGGCTTCACCTATGCGGAGATCGAGGTGGAGGATACCCAGGTAAACGGCCTGCAGGCGGACGTTCACTATTACTTCATCACGGATAAGCTGGTGGCGGTGAAGGTGGACTACGACGATAACGTTCAGAACGCGCCGGTGCTTGACGCGCTGAAGGCCGCCTATGGCAACCCGGCCGTGACCCTGGATGTGGCCGCGCTGGGCAAGGGCATCTACGCTGTGGATGACGACGGAACCCCCGAGGGAACGATTACGAGCTGGGTCGTGGACAACGTGGCCATTGTTATGGAGCTCGAAAAGGGCGAGACGGATGTAACGTACGTCGATACGACCGCGGAATATCCGGCTGCATAAAAGGAAGCGTTATCCCTTCAGGGGATGCTCTTTCGAAGGAGACTGTGCAGGGTTGCATGGTCTCTTTTTTGTCCTGGTTTGCATGACTGGATTTTGCTCCGGCCCTGCCTTGTAAACAATCATGTGAAAGGCTATAAATCAACTACAAGGTTCCCAAGACCGGGGATCGGGGGGAGAATCCGGCCCTGTGGCTCGGCTGCGCGCTGCTGGGACTGGCCGGACTGCTGGGGATTATCCTCCGGAGGTTTGCCCGGAAGCGGGAAGGCTCCCGATGATTCTCCCGTTGAAAAAAAGCCCTGTTTCAGGTAAAATACCACCGCCCTGATTTTTTGAAAGACCGGCGCATAAAGGCAGACGTAAAATAATGTACACGGAGGAGAAAACCATGAAACAGATGATCAGCCTGATCCTGGCCCTGTGCCTGCTGTGCTGCGCCCTGCCGGCGGGCGCGGAGGAAGCCGCCGGAGCGAAAGCCGCCGCGATCGAACGAAAAACCGTTCCTGTCTACTTTGGCCAGGCCGGAAAGGTCCTGGAGGATCTTCCCCTGTATTATCTGGACGGCGTGAAGGACCTGCCCTATATGGATCTGGAGGAGCTGGCACCCGCGCTGAACCGGATTTACCGGAAGACCATGGATCTTGACCAGGATCTCTATGAGGGGGCCTATGACGAGGAAAACCGGATGTTCATCGTCTACTATGAGCATGCCGCCGCCGCCGTGGTCTTCAATCTGGCGGATCAGACCATTGAGCTGGTGGACTATGAGCTGATTAATTCCATGAACGGAAAGCTGATGGATATTCTCTACGCCAGCGGCTATAACAGCGAGACCGGCCTGCCGGAGCTCTTCGAGCGCACGCCCCAGGGTCAGCTGGCCCGGAAGGGAAGCATACGGACCATCGAGCTGGAGCTGTATGACCTCCGGATCCTGGAGCGGGATGGAAAACGACTGCTGCCGATGCATCTGCTGATGACCCTGATGTTCGGCGTCCCCAACGGCGTCATGGTCAACTTTAACGGCGAGGCCCTTTTCATGGGAGGCACGAAGATGCTCTCGGAAAAGGAAAGGGATCCGGAAACAGGCCGCGTTGTGGAAAATCGGACGGAGATGGGAGAACTGTTTTACAGCGCGCCCCGGGCGCTGCGGAGCAGGGAGCTGGCCACGGTCGGCCTGGCGGAGCTCTGCCTGATCATGGATACCTTCTACGGCCTGAAGGAAGCCCATAATATCGACAGCTTCTACGAGCTGATCGTGAATCTGGAGATGGAGGACGCCTTTCTGGATCCAGATCCCGCGAAGGCGGATCAGGCGCTGGCCGATCTGATCAATTACTATCTCGACGATCTCCACAGCGGCTATCTTCATAATTCCCATCTTACAGGCCTGGACGAGGAGATCCGGATGGGGGATGGCTACTCCTCCGCTTCCTACGACCGGATCATGTATATGATGAGGGAGGCGAAAGACGCCGTGATGCCGGAAGGCCGCTATGCCTACCATGAGGTCGGGAATACCGCGTTTATCTGGTTTGACGAATTCATCGCCAACGAAGGGATTGATTATTACGGGCTGAACCTGGATGATGAAGACTCGATCCAGGATACGATCTCGCTGATGATGTTCGCCCATCACCAGATAACCCGGGAGGACAGCCCCATTAAAAACGTGGTCCTGGATCTGAGCACGAATTCGGGAGGAGACGCGGACGCGGCGGTTTACATCATGGGCTGGTTCCTTGGGGAAGCCCAGCTGAGCACGGTCTCGACGGTTTCCGGGGCTCAGGCGACCAATATCTACCACGTGGACGTGAACGCGGACCACGTCTTCGACGAGGAGGACAGCCTCTACCGGAACTACAACCTGTACTGCCTGATCTCCCCCCTGAGCTTCTCCTGCGGCAACCTGGTGCCCTGGGCCTTCCATGCCAGCGGTATGGTCACGCTTATCGGTGATACCTCCGGCGGCGGAAGCTGTGTCGTGCTGCCGATGGCGACCGCCTGGGGAACGATCTTCCAGACCTCCGGCCCGAGCCGTCTGGCCTTTATTAAGAACGGCTCCTATTACGATATCGATCGCGGCGTCGATCCCGACATCCATCTGACCAACGCCATGACCTACTTCGACCGCGAAGCCCTGACGGAGATCATTCACGGTCTCCGCTGATGGGACAGGGGGACGGTTCTTCCGTCCCACTCACTCACGACTCACTGACAGGAGAGAAACCCAATGCAGCCTCATCGATTCAGGACCACCATCCAAAGCCCGGCGGAAATCAGCCCTGCGCTGGAATCGGCGGAGCAGGCACTGTCCTCCGGGGAGCGGCGTGAAAGCGCGACCCTCAGCGTCCTGATCGCGGAGGAAATCCTGAAGAAGCTTCCCTGGGACGGAACGCTGAAAGCGGTGCTGACCGTCGGGGGCATCCATTCCCCCTTCCTGGAGATCCGCTGCCCGGCCTCCGCCGCAGCCTCCGGTACCGCGGCTACCGCCGGCACCTCTGGAACTTCTGGCACCCCGACCGCCGCCGGCACCCCGGCTTCCGAAACCGCCGCCGCCGGCACCTCCGGTTCCCCGGCCGCCTCCCCCTCCGCCGAAGCGGCTCAGCTCGAATCGGAAATCAGCGAAAGCCTCCTCTCCCAATTCGACGCGTATATTGACCGCCAGACCCGGAAGGGGACTGAGATCTGGCGAATCCGGATGGATCGACGAACCCATCCCGACATGACGGACGAGATCTTCGCTTTTTATGAGCATGCCGGCGAGCGGCAGCGGCAGCAGCCTCTTTCGCTCTTTGCTGAATTATCGAAGCATCATCCGGCGATGGTCTCCCTCTCGATGCTGAACAAGATCGTGAAGCATCTGTGCGCGCTGATGCTGCCGGTTTTCGCGGCCAACGTGATCGACTCCCTCTCCTCCTGCGCCTCCTTCTGGGACGCGCCGGTGCTCCTGAATATCCTTTTTTCGATCCTCTCCCTGACGATCAACCTGATCTGCGCGACGCTGGACAATACGTATTACCAGCGCTTTACCCGCTGTGTGGAATCCGGCCTGAAGATGGCCATGGTCCAGAAGCTTCAGGCGCTCTCGCTCCGGTATTATCAGAAAACGCCGACGGGCAGGGTGCTTTCGAAGCTGGTTTCCGATATCCAGTTTATCAAGCTCCTGATCAATGAGCAGATGACCTTTGTCCTCCATCTGGGGGTGGATCTGGTCTTCGCCGTCGTGCTCTGCCTGATCCGGATGCCCCTGATGCTGATTTTCTACGCGGTGATGGTGCCGCTCTCGGTCCTGCTGATCCGCCATTATTCGGTCCCGATCCAGCTGAGCAAGGCCCAGATGCGCCGCCGGACGGAAACCTCGAACGCCGCCTTCTCTGAAATGCTCTCGATGATGTCCCTGACCCGGTCCCACAGCCTGCAGCGAAACGAGTACAACGACCTGTCGGCGAAGGTCTGGGAGGTTCAGACCGCCGCGAAATATCAGGATCTGCTTCAGATCCGCCTGAATAACGTAGGCTACGGGGTGGCGCAGGGCTTCCGGATCCTGTGCCTGGCCTTCGCGGTTTTCCTGGCCTTCCGCGGGATTATCGGCGTTTCCGCGGTCGTCCTCTTCCTTTCCCTCTATGACGCCCTGATCAACAGCATCCAGAAGGTCCTCGATACCATGCCCCAGATTACCCAGGGGCTGGACAGCCTGAAGAGCGTGAATGAAATCATGTTTGAAAAGGATGTGGAGAAAAACGGCACCCGGATGCTGCCAGCGCCGGTTCGGGGCGAAATCGAGCTGGATCACGTGTCCTTCGCCTATGAGGAAAACAGGGAAGGCTGCCTGCGGGATGTGTCTCTGAAGGTGCCCGCGGGAACAAGCGCCGCCCTGATCGGAAAATCCGGCTCCGGAAAATCGACCCTGCTGAACCTGGTTCTGGGGCTTTATTCTCCCCAGAGTGGCCGGATCCTGATCGATGGGGTCGATCTGGACGAGCTGGATAAGCGCTCCTTCCGCAGGCACGTGGCCGTGGTGCCCCAGATGCCGATGCTTTTCTCCGGTACGCTCTGGGACAATCTTGTCTACGGGCTGAAATATGTTTCGGTGGACCAGGTTCTCTCCGCCCTCGAAAGCGTCGGTCTGGGAGCCCTGGCGAAAGAGCATCCCGACGGGCTCCTGCGGCCGGTCGCCGAGGGCGGCCTGAACTTCTCCGGCGGCCAGCGTCAGCGGATCGCCATTGCCCGGGCCCTGCTGCGCCAGCCGCGGATCCTGATCTTTGACGAGGCGACCAGCGCCCTGGACCGGGAGGCGGAACAGGAGGTGCAGGAGGCGATCAACGCCGTTCTGGGCACCTGTACGATCCTGATCGTCGCCCACCGGCTCTATACCCTGAAAAACGTGGACCAGGTCTGGCGGATCGAAAACCGCGGCCTCACCCCAGTGAACCCGTCCACGCTGATAGACGAAACTCCTCTGTGAACGTGCCCTCACGTCTGCAGACAGCCCCCTCAGCGATGCCTTTCAGAACAACTCACCCCGAAAGGAGCAACCCCATGGCCTGTATACTGGAAACGGAGAACCTGACGAAGGAATACGGATCGAAAACCGCGGTGCGGGATGTGAACATGCATATCGGGGAGGGCCGGATCTACGGCCTGATCGGCCGGAACGGCGCCGGAAAAACCACGATCATGCGTATGATCAGCGGCCTTGCCACGCCGACGCGGGGAAGCTATTCCCTGTTCGGAAAAACCGGGCCGGAGAAAGGGAAAATGCTTCGCCAGGTCGGCGTGCTGATCGAAAGCCCCGGCATCTATCCGCGACTGTCCGCCCAGGATAACCTGAAGATCAAATGCCTGGCCCTTGGCGTGGACGCGCGCCGGGAGGTCCCGGCTCTGCTGAAAACGGTCGGCCTCGGGGACGTCAGCCCGAAACAGAAGGCGGGGGCCTTTTCCCTCGGTATGCGCCAGCGGCTGGGAATCGCCCTGGCGCTGGCCGGCCGGCCGAAGCTGCTGGTGCTGGATGAGCCGATTAACGGGCTGGATCCCCAGGGCATCGTGGAGGTCCGGGAAACGCTGGTCCGTCTGCGAAACGAGCAGGGCGTCTCGATCATGATCTCGAGCCATATCCTCGATGAGCTGAGCCGGGTGGCCGACGATTACGGGATCATTAACGACGGGGAGCTGCTGGATGAGTTCACCTCCGCGGAGCTTCATCTGCGGAGCGGCAAGTCCGTCATGATCCGGGCGGACCGCCCGGAGGAAGTGCTGCGGCTGCTGGAAAAGATGGGGCTTCACGGCGAAGCGGCGGAGGACCGGGCCTGGATCCGGGTTCGGGACGGGCTGGACCGAACCGGGGACATGACCCGGGCCATCGTCGAGGCGGGCATCCCGCTGCATGAGCTCTATCTCCGATCCGTCTCCCTGGAGGATTATTATCTTGGCGTGACAGGGGGACACCAAACCCATCCCGCGTCCCCGGAGGACGTTCATCCTGACGTGAAAGGAGGGAAGCCCAATGCGTAACCTGATCCGAATGGATTTATATCGAATGGGAAAGACCGCCGGCTGCCGGGTATGCCTGCTGATCACCCTGATCCTCTCCCTGATTTATACCCCGATGAGCTGGCTTCTGTATCAGCTGGCGAAGATGTTCGCCCCCTCCGATGTCCAGCCCTTTATGACGGAGCTGCCGCTGTCCGGAATCCTGAACAGTCCCTTTCCGGTCCTGGGCCTGATGCTCTCTCTCCTGTCCGCCTGTTATTTCTTCTATGGCGATCTGGAATCCGGCTATATTAAAAATATCGCCGGCCAAATGCCGAAGAAGGGCTATACGGTGCTGTCGAAATTCCTCTGCGTGATTCCGCATCACCTGGCCTTCATGGCGGCGGGCATCCTGGGCAATGTGATCGGTACGGTCTTCTTCTGCCGGATTTCGCCGGACGCCCAGGTCGGTGCAGCCCTCCTGAATCTTCCGATCCGGCTGCTGCTCCTCCTGGCGATGAGCGCCCTGCTGCTGCTGGTGACCGTTCCCCTGCGGAGCAAGTCCTTTGGGCTGGTGCTGGCCGTCCTGATGGGAACCGGGCTGATGTTCCTCCTGTATATGGGCGTCGATTCCGGCCTGGATCGCCTCGGCGTTCATGGCTTCAATCTGGAATCCTATATGCCGGATCAGCTGATCGGCGCCGAAAAGCCGAATATCGCCCGCTGCCTGGCCGTCGGCGCCGGCTGGATCGCCGTGCTGCTGCCCCTGTCCATGTATCTTTTCGACCGCCGGGATATCAAATAATCGCTCCGAATCGAGGGCTGCCGCCGCTGCCATCCGTGAACGCTGGTCCGTATCAATCAGGGAAACTGCCCGAAAGGGCTTTTTATTCCGCACAGACAGGGGGTACGGTTCTTTCCACTGTCCCATCTGCCGGTGAAAGAAATTGAGGACGCTGCTTAAGCGTCCGGAAAGGGAGAACAAGAATGGAAAAGATCTGGTCCATGTTCCTTGCGCTGACGTTCCTGCTTTCCATGCTGGCGGTTCCGTCAGCCCTGGCGGAGGAAGCCCCCGCCCCGGCCTCCGAGGAATCCGCTGCTGCCGAAGCCCCTGCCCTGTGGGAAAGCGACGAAATGGGTTTAAGCTTTCCCTTCGGCGAGGTCGAGAAAAAAACGGATTTCCTTGTCAACCTGAGTTTCTACAGCATTACGAACAGGGAGCCCTATGCGGCGATTGCCCTGCTGAATTATTATATCCTCGATGAGGAGCTTCTGACGCTGATCCGCGGCCAGATGGCGGAAGCCACTGCTGATGAGAAAGCGTCGCTGGCCTCCCTGGTGAACAAAATGGGAGCCACGATCGGTTACGTGGTTACGATCGCGGCGCCGACCCCGGACAGCGCGTTCACCGCGGCTGTTCCGCAGGAGGATGTGACGGAGTTTGCGGTCAACGGGGATTATCATTATTTCTTCGTTAAGGAATCCCCCGAGGCGTTCCTGGCCTCGATGGATCTGCCGACAGATGCGGAGCTGGACGCGTCGGTAGTTGCGGAGATGGCATCATTTAAGGAGCAGGTGCGCCAGGAAATAGCATCTGTCCAGCAGGCGGCCGTGGAAGCCCTGAAGACCGCGAAAACCTATACGCCGGTGGATCCGCTGGCGCCCCTGGTGGGCCAGGTGCTCCGCTTTGAAAGCGTTGACCTGGACGGCAATCCGGTCAAAAGTGAAGACCTCTTAAAAAACAATAAGGTAACCATGGTAAATCTCTGGGGAACCTGGTGCCCGAACTGCGTCAACGAGATGGCCGAGCTGGCCGAGATCCATAAGCGGCTGCAGGAGAAGGGCTGCGGCATCTGCGGGATCGAATGGGAACGGGTCCCGATCACCGAGGTGAAGGAAGCTGCTGTGAAGCTCCTGACGGACTCCGGCGTGACCTATCCGAACGTGATTTTCCCCGAGAACAATGACATTCTGGGCGGAATCCATTCCTTCCCGACGACCCTCTTCGTGGACAGCGAAGGGAAGATCCTCTGCCTGCCGATCGAAGGCGCCGCGGTGTCCAAATATGAGCCGACCGTCGAAAAGCTCCTGGTCGGGGAAACGGTTCAGCCGGCAACGAAAAGCGGCGTGACCAAAAACGCGGAGGGCAAATACCGCGTCTTCGTCTTCGATGAAGCCAAAGCCCCCGTGGAGGGCGCGATGATTCAGTTCTGTGACGATACGACCTGCTCTGTCCAGCTGACGGACAAGGAAGGCGTCGCCGCCTTCGAAACCGCGGACCAGAAGGTTTACGATATTCACGTGCTGAAGGCGCCGGAAGGCTATGCGGCCGATACGAACGTCTATAAAACCCAGGACGTTTTTTCCGATGTCTCCATCTATCTGAAAAAGGCCCAGTAACATCCCTGACATCCCAGCCCGGCGGCCCTCCCGGACTCGCCGGGCCGGGCAGCTTACAAAGACTTAAACTGACGTTCACGGAGGAGCGACCACGGTGAAGCGACAAAAAATCTTATCCCTGATCCTGGCCATTGTCCTGATCGCCGTGCTTTCCGCCGGTGCGCTGGCCGAAAATACGGCAGCCGCCGCGACTGAAACTGCCGCCGCTTCCAACCCCGCCGCCCTTAAACCGGGCGACGTCGTGGAAGGCTTCGAGCTGAAGGAAACCCGCTCCTTCGCGCTGATCGGCGCCCGGCTCTATGCCTTCGAGCATCAGAAAACCGGCGCGAAGCTCCTCTATATCGCGAACGCGGACCCGAACCGGGCCTTTCAGCTGACTTTTCCGACCCGGGCCTCGAGCGATATGGGCATCGCCCACGTCTTCGAGCACGCGACGCTCTGCGGCTCGGAAAAATACCCGTCCGGGGATCTCTGGATGAACGCCGCCTACCAGACCTATCATACCTATATGAACGCCTATACGACCGACGCGACGACCTGCTATCCCGTCGCCTCTCTCTCCGAGGCCCAGCTCCTGAAGCTGGCGGATCTGTATACGGATCTCTGCCTTCATCCCCTGATCATGACGGATGAAAGCATCTTCCGCCAGGAGGCCTGGCGTTATGAACTGACGGATCCCTCCGCCCCCCTGACCCTGAACGGTACGGTCTATTCGGAAATGAAGGGCGCCCTGAACCTGAACGAGGCCGGCCTTTACGCGGCGAATAAAATCACCTTCCCGGGCGCCTCGATTTCCTATAATTACGGCGGGGATCCGGAGGCGATTCCCCGCCTTTCCTGGGAAGAGGTCAAGGCCTACCACGACCGCTATTATCATCCCTCGAACTGTGTGGCTTTTCTCTACGGCGCCCTGGAGGATTACGCGGCTTTCCTGAGGCTCCTGAACGCGGCCTTTTCTCCATTTGACCGGCGGGAGATGCCTTTCCTCCTCGATGAACCGGCCTATACCCCGATCACGGCCCCCGCGGAAACAACCTTCCGCTGGCCGACGGAGGCGGGAGGGGACGCCGCGGATCAGTCCGCCGTCTATTATTATATTCTCTGCCCGGGCATGAAGGGGGACGCGGCGCAGGAAAGCCTGATAGATCATGCCTGCTCCCTGATGTCGGATCCCGCTTCCGCCCTGATGCAGGCGCTGCGCTCCGCCTTTCCCGCCGCTTCCTTCTCGGTCGGCCGGGAAATGGCCGGGCCGGACGACGCCGTGGGCTTTATGGCCTTTGGGGTGGGGGAGGAGGACGCGGATCGCTTCCGCCGGGTGGTGGATGCCGCCGTGGCGGAAACCGTCCGGGATGGCTTCCCCCCGGAGCTGACGGACAGCGTCGCCGTCTCCCTGAATTTCGAAGCCCGGCTGACCGGAGAGAATGCCAATCCGGTTGAAACCGTCCTGGAATCCTTTTCCTATCTCTACGCCGTTACCGGCGATCTCTTCTCCTATGTGGATTATTATGAAGCCCTCTCCCGAATTGGGTCGGAAAGCCGGGAAGGCCTGCTGACCGATGCCGTGTCCCGGTGGCTGACCGCTCCCGCCCTCTATACGCTTTCGACGGCCGTCCCCGTACCGGGGCTGAAGGAGGAGCGGGAGGCGGAGCGGGCGGCCGCTCTGGCGGAAATCAAGGCGGCCATGACGGAGGAGGAAATCGAAGCCCTCGTAGCGCGAACGACCGTGGTCCCGCCGGATGACGATACGTCCGCGATGATCGCGGACCTGACCGCAGTGACGGTCGCGACCCTGCCGGAGGAGCTCCGGGAATATGAAATCCGGGACACGGTCGCGGAGGACGGTACCCGGCGCCTGGAAGCCGTCGCGGGCCTCGAAGGTGTTCTGGCGATATCCCTGAATCTGGATGCCGCCGCCCTGCCCCAGGAGGATCTGCACTTTCTGCGCCTCTTTACCCGGCTTCTCGGATCCATGCCGACCTCCGCCCATTCCTGGCAGGAGCTGACCTCCCTGCTGAGACGTGATCTGTTCGGCGGCTCCTTCGGCGTCCTTACCGCCGGCTGGAAAAACGATTTTCATCCTTACCTCTCGGTGAACTGGTATGCCCTGGATGAAAACATGGCCGCCGGCTATGCTCTGGCGGAAGAAATCCTGTTTGAAACCCGGTTTACGGATACCGCCCTGCTCCTGGAGCGGGTCCAGGCGGAGCGAAATTCCCTCCGGGCCGAGATCACCCAGTCCCCCTACCGGGTCCTCCTCTTCCGCCAGCTGGGTCTCTTCTCCCCCCTGAATCGTTATTACAGCTATCTGAACCATCTTGATTATTATGAGTTTCTCTCCGAAACCGAGTCCCTCCTGCGGGAAAACCCCTCGCTGGTTCAGTCCCGGCTGGAGGCGGTTCAGCGATTCTTCCAAAACCGTGCCGGCGCCGTTTCGACCGCGGCCGGCGGCGAAGCCTCCCTGGCCCTGGCCCGTCCGCTGACGGATGCCTTCTTCGCGAAGCTGGAAAGCGTTCCCCGCCCGCCGGTGGCTTACGCCCTGCCGACTCCCGCAAAAAGGGAAGGACTGATCGTCGACGCCGCTGTCGGCTATGCCACCGTCGCTGTAAACTGGCTGGAAGTAGACCCGGAGGCGGACGGGGCGGCCTTCGGCCCCCTGGCGGATCTGCTGACCGACCGCCTCCTGATTCCGCTCCTGCGGGATGCCCAGGGGGTCTATACCCCCGTCTGCGAATCGAAGGAGGATCTGCTGTATCTGATGACCTACCGGGATCCGAAGGTGGCGGAAACCTTCTCCCTCTTCGATTCCCTGCCGGATCGGATCGCCGCCCTGGCAGTGGATCAGTCCGCCCTGGATGGATATATCCTGAATACTTATTCCGCCCTGGTCAAACCCGCCGGCGAGCTCTCCGGCGCCGTCGCCGCCCTGAATAATCGCCTATCCGGCCTTCCGGACGATCTCCCCCTGCGCCATATGCGAACGCTGAAGGCGCTGACGCCCGCCGCCCTGAAGACCTTCGCCGAGGAGCTGAAAAAGGCCCTCTCCCTCGGCGTTCGCGGCGCCGCCGGCCCCGCCTCCGAGATCCGGGCGAATGCCTCTCTCTTTGATGAAATCCTGAATCCCTTTGATGTGCGTGACCTGAGCGCCGCCTCCTTCGCCGATGTCCCGGAAGGCCATGAATGGTTCGAGGCGGTACGCTCCGCTGTCTCCCAGGGCCTGATGACCCCGGATGGAGAAAACGTCTTCGGCGTGGACCGTCCGTCGACGGTGGGAGAGCTGCTCTCCGGGCTTTATCGAACGGTCAGCGGAGTACCGGGGGATCCGGAAACCATCCGGGAGACCTTCGCCGGCCTCGGCCTGGTTTCCGCGGACCAGGATCTTTCCGCCCCCCTCTCCGAGGGCCTCTTCTGCCGGATCCTCTCGGAGGGCTTTGAGGCCGACCTCTCGACCGATACCCCGGATCGGGTGATTCCCCGCGGCGAGCTCGCGGATCTCCTCGTTTCCCTCTTCGAATAATCCCGGAAACGCCGCCGCCCCGCTGAACTTCTGACGGGGCCGATCCTGTCAGGATCTGCTGTGCGCCGCGTCCACGGATGTTCCGGAAGAAGGCTTCGAGCCGTCCGAAAGGAACAGAGGTGAATCAGATTTCAACAATAGCGAATCTGATCAAACACCAGCAAACGTTAACAAAACCGATCAAACGGAAACAAATGCCAGCTACAATAACAATAACAAAAACAATAACAAAAACAATAACAATAACAAAAACGAAAAAGAAAAAGAGAACGAAAAAGAAAGCGAAAGAAAAAGCGGGAGAGCGAGCTCGCGGATTTCCCCGGCTCAAAAAATGTCAAATAATTGCCAATTGACAATAAAACATAGTTTACAGAAAATTAAACGCGTGCTACAATAGACCCGGAGAATTCGAACAGGGGGCGAAATCATGGATCGGGTCTATGCGGCGATCGATATGAAATCCTTTTATGCCTCCGTGGAATGCGTGGCCCGAAAGCTGGATCCCCTGAAGGCCCGCCTCCTGGTGGCGGATGAATCCCGATCGGATCAGACGATCTGCCTGGCCGTTTCCCCGGCGCTGAAGGCGATCGGCGTGCCGTCCCGGCCCCGGCTCTTCGAGGCGAAGGCCGCGATCCGCCGCTACGAGGCGGCGACCCGCTCGAAGGTCAACTACCTGGTCGCCGTCCCGCGGATGGCGGAATATGAGCGGGTCTCCGCCCAGATTTACGGGGTCTTCCTCCGGTTTGCCGCCCCGGAGGATATCCATGTCTATAGCATTGATGAATCCTTTGTGGACTGTACGCCCTACCTCCGGTTTTACCGGAAGGAGGCGGAGCGCCAGGGGCTGCATCCGGCCCGGGTGATGGCGATGACGATGATCCGCGCCGTCCTGAAGGAAACGGGAATTACCGCGACCTGCGGCCTCGGAACGAATCTGTTTCTGGCGAAGGTGGCGATGGATATCGTGGCGAAGCGCAGGCCGGCGGACGCGGACGGCGTCAGAATCGCGGAGCTGAACGAGGACAGCTATAAGTTCCTCCTCTGGGATCATCGGCCTCTGACGGATTTCTGGGGAATCGGCCCCGGAAAGGCCCGAACCCTGGCCAGGGCGATGCTCTTTACGATGGGGGACGTGGCCGCCCGAACCCAGGTCGATGAGGAATGGTTTTACCGAACCTTCGGGATCGACGGGGAAATTCTGATCGATCATGCCTGGGGAATGGAGCCGGTGACGATGCGGGACATCAAGGCCAGCCGTCCCGCGCGAAAAAGCCTTTCCTCCGGCCAGGTGCTGCCCCGGGCCTACCGGTTTGAGGAGGCCCGGCTGGTGCTGGCCGAAATGGTCGAGGGCCTGTGCGACGATCTGTTCCTGAAGGGGCTCCTGGCGCGAACCTTCTCCTGGTGGGTCTCCTATGACTTTCGGTCGCTGGAGGAGGTTCCCGGCTATGCGGGCCCGGTCGTCCCGGATTTTTACGGCCGGCTGCATCCGGCCCACAGCCACGGGATCGCCCGAACCCGCGTCGAAACCAACTCCGTCATGACCGTGCGGGAGGCGATCCTCGCCTCTTTCGACGCGAGAACGGATCATCGGCTCCTGTTCCGGCGGCTGGGGGTCTGCGCCGAGGGGGTCGACGAAAATCCGTCGGGGCAGCAGCTGGATCTCTTTACGGACGAGCGGAGGCTGGATCGGGAAAGAAGGCTCCGCTGCGCGATGTCTGAGGTCCGGCATAAATACGGCGCCGGCGCCCTCTTTAAGGGGATGAACCTCCTGGAGGGGGCAACCGCCCTGGAGCGAAATCAGCAGATCGGGGGCCACAGGGCCTGAAATGTCAAAAAAGAGAGGAGCGATCACAATGACCGTTGGAAGAATGATGGTGGCCGTCGGAGAAATGACCATGCCCGTGGATTTTAAATATCGGAATGTCTTCCTGAAGGGGAAGCCCGGCCACGGAAAAACGGACGCCTTCTCCCTGCGGCATCCGGCGATGACCCCCGGCCATCGGGCGAAAATCTTTGCCCCCTTCGATGCCCTGCGGGGCTTCGGCGACGCCCTGGCCGGCCAGGAAACGCCGCAGCAGCAGTGAAGGAGCAGTACCGTCAGCGTTGAAAAAACGTGATTCGTTGGGTGTAATATGGACAGGCCACGGGCCGAGTGATATAATGCGGATTATCAGTCGGGATACAAACACAGGCAGGGAAGACGTTTTTTGTCCGAGAACCGCGTCAGCGGGAGCGGTGCCAAAATCGTTATCCGTCGTAGTATGAAAGGCAATGGACTGAGGTTCCACAGAGGAGACACAGGAATGACGCGGAAGAAAGTCTATCTGATCCTGCTGGCGGCGCTGCTGGCGGGGATGACGGCGCTGATGTCCGCCGCGACCGTCCGGATCTGGCAGGAAGGCTCCGCCCGGAAGGCGGCAAACCCGCTGGAAGCGGTTTATACCCCGGAAAGGGTGGAGGGGGCGATCCTTCGGCTGAGCCCGCTTCTGTTCGCGGTGATCGGCATGACGGCGGCGGGGCTCGTGCTGGGAATCCGGGACGAGAAAAGCGCCCGGCCGGTTCCCTCGCCGGAGGCGGAACGGAATCTGCTGGCCGCTCGGCTGGAAACGCCGGGGAAGGAGATCCGGGAGGAGCGGAAAAAGCGGCAAATCCTCCGCTGGGTCCGGCGGGCCGTCTTTGCGCTGTGCATGATCCCAATCGCGGTCTATTGCGCGGATCGGGGGCATTTTCCTGAAAGCGATCTGGAAGCCATGCTTGCCTCCCTGGTTTTGCATACGATGCCCTGGGCGGCGGCGGGGCTGGCGGTTCTGCTGATCGGATCGGTTCTCGAAGAGAAAAGCATTCGGCGGGAAATTGAGATGCTCCGGGCGCGGCTTAAGGCGAAAAGCGGCGGTCAGTCCGCGGCGGCGGAGAGCCCGTCGCCAGCGCGCTCGCCGGGATCGCCGGCAATGGACGGCCGGCCCGCGGCCGCGGGAAAAACGGGCCGGGGAACCGCCGCGGTTCGGGCGGCCCTGCTGCTGGCCGCCGCGCTGCTGATTGCGCTTGGCGTATTGAACGGCAGCCTGAATGACGTCCTGATGAAGGCAATTAATATCTGTTCGGAGTGTATTGGCCTTGGATAAGATGATCACAGAGACATGGTGGCAGCGTCACCGCCCGACAACCAGGCGGCTGGTCCAGGTGTACAGTGCCCTGCTGTATAACGCGCATCTGAAGGGGTTTATCACCGGGGAAATCTATCGGGGGAAAACCAAAGCGGTCTGCGTGCCGGGCTTTAACTGCTATTCCTGTCCGGGCGCGGTGGGAGCCTGCCCCCTGGGCGCGATTCAGAACGCGCTGGCCTCCGCGGGCCACAGAGCGGGATGGTATGTTCTGGGAATCCTGCTGCTGTACGGCGTCATGCTGGGCCGGACGGTCTGCGGATGGCTCTGCCCGCTGGGGTGGGTTCAGGAGCTGCTTCACAAAATTCCGACGCCGAAAATCCGGAAATCCATCGTGACCCGGACGCTGACGTGGCTGAAATATATCGTGCTGGGGGTGTTCGTGGCGGCGCTGCCCCTGTGGTACGGCCTGGCTTATGACATGCCGCTTCCGGGATTCTGCAAGTATATCTGTCCGGCGGGTACGCTGGAGGGAGCTATGGGGCTCCTGCCGACGAACCGGGATTTCTTCAGCATGTTGGGGATTCTGTTTACCCGGAAATTTGTGATCATGCTGATCATCGGACTGGCCTGCGTTTTCTGCTATCGGTCCTTCTGCCGTTTCCTGTGTCCGCTGGGGGCGATTTACGGGCTGTTTAACCGGTTCAACATCATCGGGGTCAAGGTGGACGCGACCCGGTGCAGTCAGTGCGGCGCCTGCGTGAGGCACTGCCAGATGGATGTCCGCAGGGTAGGGGACCACGAATGCATCAACTGCGGAAAATGCATGGATCACTGCGCCCAGGGGGCGATTTCCATCCAGGCGGGGAAGATCACGCTGAAGGCCCCGGAGATCCGCGGGAAGGAAGCCTCTCAGGAAACCCTGCGGAAACAGAGAAACCTCGGCCGGACGCTCTGGGGAGCGGCGCTGGCAGTGCTCTGTTTCGCCCTGCTGTGGTACAACGTAATCGATCCCGCCGCCGCCACGGAAGCGGAAGGGCGGACGGGAGCAGCCGGAACGGTCGAAACGCGAACAGCTGAACCTCAGACGGACGAAGCGAATTCGACGGAAGGCTCCAGGGAAGGAGCGTCCAACGATGAAAACCTGCCTGCGGCCGTCGGCGCGGAAGAACCGGCGGGCACGGAGGAACCGGTGAGCACGGAAGAACCGTTGAGCGCGGAGGAACCGGTGAGCACGGAGGAACCGGCGGGCGCGGATGAACCGACAGGCGCGGAAAAACGGTGGGAGAGCGATGCGCCCATCGGGTATGAAGCTGGCCAGCAGCTGGCGGATTTCACCGCCGAATGTCTGGATGGCAGCACATTCCATCTGGCTGATTACCGGGGAAAGATCGTTTTCCTCAATCTGTGGGCGACCTGGTGCGCGCCCTGCGTGCAGGAGCTTCCGCATTTTAACGCCCTGGCTCAGGAGAAGGAGGATGTGGCCGTGCTGGCGATTCATTCCCGCCATGTGACGGACGACCCGGCGGGCTATCTGGCCGGCAAGGGATATACCATTCCCTTTGCGACGGATTCACAGGATGAACGCCTGTTTAAAATCGTTCACGGAAGCGCCACCCTTCCCCAGACGATTGTGCTGAACCGTTCGGGCGAGGTTGTGTACAACAAGGTTGGCTCCGTGACGAAGGAAGCGCTGGAGGCGCTCTACGACACGGCGAACGCTGAGACCAAATGATTTGAGAAGGGACGTTCACAGAGGAGACGGATTTTGCCCGCGAACGCGTCAGCAAAGCGACTGTGAAGAAAAGTTTTGGAAAAGTACTTGACAGCCCTCGACAGATCTGTTATTATACGTCTTGCGGTTCGCCGCTGTTGGGGAATGGTGTAACGGCAGCACCTACGACTCTGACTCGTATTGTCTAGGTTCGAATCC